>JAYWEL010000190.1:0-20198 GCA_043779285.1 Chitinophagaceae bacterium
CAACAACTGGAGTTTCAACAACAGCAGTATCAACAGCTGTAGCTTCAGTAGTTTCAGCAGAGTTGTTACAAGCTACCATTACAGAAGCGATTGCGAAAATTGCGATAAACTTTTTCATTCTAATTAATTTTTTGGTTAAAAACAGGCGCAAAGATATACGGATAATTTAAAAAACCAAATGAAATGTTAATCAGATTATAGTCTTCTTTTTCAATTGGTTATTTGAACATTATTTTTTTCGGAAAAACATCCTGATAGGCACACCTTTAAAATTAAAGTTCACCCTTAATTGATTTTCCAGGTAATTCTTATACGGTGTTTTTACATCATCCGGGAAATTGCAGAAAAATGCAATGGATGGAACAACGGTAGGTAATTGAGTTACAAATTTTATTTTCAAAGCATGTCCCCGAATAACCGGTGCATGGTATGATTCAATGGCTTTAAGCATTACATCATTCAGTTTAGAAGTAGATATTCTTCTTTGTCTGCTTTCTACAACTTCCAAACCAACTTCAATGGCTTTAAATATTCTTGTTTTTTCTAATGCAGAAATAAAAATGATAGGTACATCATTAAACGGAGCCAATTTCTTTTTCAAAAAATCTTCATAATCCCTGGCCGTATTCGTTTCTTTTTCTTTTAAATCCCATTTATTCACCAACACCACAATGCCTTTCCCTTTTTTTGCAGCTAAACTGTAGATATTCAAATCCTGTGCGGTAATGCCTTTTTCTGCATCAATAAGTAAAAAACAAACATCCGCTTCATCCAATGCTTTGATGGCTCTGATTACGGAATAAAATTCCAAGTCTTCATGCACTTTTGCTTTACGTCTAATCCCCGCCGTATCAATTAATACAAACTCCTTCTGGAATAAATTATAGTGTGTATGAATTGTATCTCGGGTTGTTCCGGGAATATCACTGACAATAGTTCTTTCTTGTCCTACCAATGCATTTAAAAATGAAGATTTTCCAACGTTTGGTTGTCCAATGATGGCAAATTTTGGAATACCAGTTTGCTCGGTAGCATTATCATTTTCATCCGCCATATATCCGGTAATTTCATCCAGCACTTCACCGGTTCCACTACCACTTGCAGATGCAATAAAAAATATTTTATCGAAACCCAGACTATAGAACTCAGAGGCTTCAAGCATTCTTTCGTTATTGTCTACTTTATTTACAACCATTAATACGGGCTTCTTCGATTTTCGTAAAAGTGCAGCCATAGAATCATCCAGGTCTGTTATTCCCGTATGCGCATCGGCCATAAAAATGATTGCATCCGCTTCTTCAATTGCAATAATTACTTGTTTCCGGATTTCTTTTTCAAACACATCATCACTGGAGGGCACAAATCCGCCGGTATCCACTACGTTAAATGTTTTTCCATTCCATAGACATATACCATATTGCCTGTCTCTGGTAACTCCACTTATATCATCTACAATGGCTTTTCTTTGTTCCAACAAACGATTAAATAACGTGCTTTTCCCTACATTGGGTCTTCCTACTATTGCAACTGTAAATCCTGACATTTTAAAAATATTTATACTCGATATATTCAATCCTGATCTAAAAAATCATTTGCTAAAAACTTTATTAGAATTTGTAAATGATGACCAGCGAAAAATTTGATTAACTTAATTGTACCCGTATTCTTTTAGTTTGAGATCATTATCTCTCCACTTGGGTCTTACTTTAACGAACAATTCCAGAAAAACTTTCTGTTGCAGAAATGCTTCAATTGTTTTGCGGGATTCGGTTCCCAATTTTTTTATCATTTTACCGCCTTCACCTAAAATGATTCCTTTCTGCGTTTCCCGATGAACAATTATTTCAGCCCTTATTTTAATCAGGGTGCTTTTCTCTTTAAATTCCTGAACGATTACGGCTGTATGATATGGAATCTCTTCATCATACAATTCGTAGATTTTTTCACGAACCAATTCACTAACAAAAAAACGGGTTGGCAAATCACTGATATCATCTTCATTGTAAAATGGTTCTCCTTCCGGCAGAAACTCAAGCAATTCTTTTAAAAAACTATTTTTATTTATTCCGCACAAAGCCGAAATAGTAATAATTTTTTTACAATATTTTTTTTCGGCAAAATATTCTTTTGCTTCCTTGATCTTTCCTTCCGAGGCACTGTCAATTTTATTAATAACGACTGCAGCAGGCACTCTTAGCTTTAAAGCAACAAATATCTGATCGCATTCTTCCCAGTTATCATTTACATCTACCAGCAAAACGCCCAGGTCTGCATCTTCCAAAGAGCCCTTCACAGCGGCCATCATTTTTTCGTGCAACTTGTATCGGGGTTCAATGATTCCGGGTGTATCAGAAAAAATAATTTGATAATTTTTTTCCGATAAAATTCCTTTTATTCGGTGACGGGTCGTTTGTACTTTGGGTGATACAATAGCTAATTTCTCTCCCATCAATGCATTCAGCAATGTGCTTTTACCTGCATTAGGTCTTCCAAAAATATTTACAAATCCAACTTTCATTTCAAAAATAAGATGGCAAAGGTAACTTTTAATTTTTTGTTTGGTGGTTAAATATGCCAAGACTATATTTGCACCGCGAAGTAGAGCAGCGGTAGCTCGTCGGGCTCATAACCCGAAGGTCGGGAGTTCGATCCTCCCCTTCGCAACAAAAAAAGGCTTCCAATTGGAAGCCTTTTTTATATTTATTATTTAGTCCATATTAATTTTTATTCTACTGGCGCCACTGGTTTTAAAATTAGAATAATCGGCATTTCCCTTTAAATGCACACTGCTTGCCCCAGATGCAGTACCGGTAATTTCTTTATTTACTGAAAGTTTTATATCGCATGCACCAGAAACTATTGCCTTGCAATGCTCTGCTTCAAATTCAAATCCTTTTAAACTACTTGCACCACTTGCATTAATTTGAACGGTATTTGAATTACCGGATAATTTAACATCTGATGCTCCACTTAACAAAATAACCAGCTTATTTATTGACACACTTCCTTTTAAATTACTGGCTCCCGACATATCAATTCTTAAATTATCTGATTTGATCTGGTCAACAAAATAAACATTGCAAGCACCACTAATCCCTAGCTTATCTAATTCTTTGAATGATATATACACGTTCAGATTTTGTTTGCTTTTATTCCATTTATTTCCTTCCATCCAAATTTTTAAAGTTCCATTATTAACTTCAGATCTGATATTAGATCCACTTACAGCAAGTGACTCTTCTCCTCCCTGTGAAATGTAAATATCTAGTGCACTGGAAACAGAGATCGCATTAAAACTTTTCACATCCCTCTTAGCTGCATTAACATCATTGAATTTAACCTGTGCTTCAATAGAAATCAGTATAGAAAACATGGCTATTAATAAAATACTTTTTTTCATCTGTTCTTTTTAAAAATAATTAGTTTAAATGTTATTTATCATCCGCCTGTGGCGGATTATCGTCGGTTAGTATAAATTGCTCGATCATTTTTATGGCTCATTTCATAAGCTATTTTCATAGTTAAACGCAATACTCTGATAAAAGTTACAGAATTCTTTAAAACATATCTATATCTTTGTTTCGGTTTTTGATTTTTAATGAAAATAAAGAACCACAAAGTTTCCCGGGGTGCTTTCGATTTTTTTCGAATGGCTGAGAACAAACCCGTAGAACCTGATCAGGATAATGCCTGCGCAGGGAGGTGACAAAATTTATTTTAGCTCCCCCTGTAATTTGCATTTTCCTTCATTTAAGTAACTTTTAAAAATTAAAAAATGAAGAAGATTGTATTTTTATTTGCCGTTTCTTTTTTCAGTATGGCTGCTTTCAGTCAGCATGAAACATCAACCTTGCAAAAAGATAGTTTTTTATTATTGGAACCCATTGAAGTAAAAGCAATCAGAGCAGGTATTCATGCTCCGTTCACAAAAACAAATATTTCTGCTGCCGAAATTGAAAAAAAGAATCTTGGCCAGGACATCCCCTTTTTCTTAAATCAGATTCCATCGGCAGTCATTAATTCGGATGCAGGGAATGGCGTAGGATATACCGGTATCAGAATTCGTGGCACAGATGCCACCCGGATTAATGTTACGTTGAATGGCATCCCCTATAATGATCCTGAATCGCAGGGAACATTTTTTGTAGATATGCCTGATTTTATGTCGTCTGTCGGCAGTATTCAGGTACAACGGGGAGTGGGTACTTCATCGAATGGAGTCGGCGCATTTGGAGCAACAATTAATATCAGTACCAATGAAGTAAAAGATAAACCCTATACTGAATTCAATAACAGTTTTGGATCTTTCAATACCCAGAAGAATACGTTGAAAATTGGAAGCGGATTGATTGGCGGACATTTTACAACCGACCTCCGATTATCGCGTATAAGCAGTGACGGGTTTGTAGACAGGGCAAGCAGCAACTTAAAATCGTATTATCTCTCTACTGCATACATCAATAAAAAATCATCTATCCGGTTCAATCATTTTTCTGGTGATGAAAAAACATACCAGGCATGGTACGGGGTATCTCAGAAAGATTTAACAAGCAGAAGAACTTTTAACCCTGCCGGTATGGATAAACCGGGAACGCCATACAACAATGAAACCGATAATTACAAGCAGGATCATTATCAACTTTTCTTTAATCATCAGTTCTCAGAAAACCTGACCTTATCTAATGCCATATTTTATATAAAGGGAAAAGGGTATTACGAACAATATAAAGCCGACCAGAAATATGCAAAGTATGGTTTACCGGATCAAGTTGTTGGTACTGTTACCATCAAACGTTCAGACATGATACGCAGGTTATGGCTGGATAATGATTTTTATGGTAATATTCTTTCACTTCAGTACAAGAAAAATAAGAACGAATTTACATTGGGTGGAGGAATTACAAAATATGATGGCAATCATTTTGGAGAAATTATCTGGGCAGAAAAAGGATTGAAACTACCACCTGCCGGCTGGTATGATTTGAATGCAGATAAAACCGATGCAAGTTTTTTCTTTAAAGAATTAACTCATCTTACTGCAAACTGGACTTTATTTTATGACGTTCAATACAGAAATGTACGATATACCATTAATGGATTCAGAAACAATCCCGGATTAGACGTGAACAGCAATTATCATTTCTTTAATCCAAAACTGGGAACCAGTTATACAAAAAATGGATGGCAGGGATATGTATCTCATGCTATTGCAAACAGAGAGCCCAACCGGGCAGATTTTGAAACCAGTGCTTCGATTAAACCCAAATCTGAAAGACTGCATGATACAGAAATTGGTATAGAGAAAAGATTGTCGAAATCGCAATTCGGTATTACGCTTTACCATATGCTTTATAAAGACCAATTAGTGCTGACAGGTCAGATCAATGATGTTGGGGCTTATACAAGAACCAATATACCGGATAGCTACAGAGCCGGCATTGAATTAGAAGGAACTACCCAAATAAATAAATGGCTGAAAGCCTCTGCCAACCTTAGTTTAAGTAAAAATAAAGTGAAAAGCATTACAGAATTTATTGACAACTATGATATTGGCGGACAAAAAATAAATAATTATTCAAATACGGATATCGCTTATTCTCCTTCAATCATTGGCGGAACAAACTTTACGATAATACCTTGTAAAAGTGTTGAATTGAATTTCAGTAATAAATATGTTGGTAAACAATACCTGGATAATACACAGAATGAGAACAGAAAACTGGATGCTTTTTTTGTTCAGGATGTAAATGCAATCTATACTATTAAAAAAGGTTGGATGAAAGAAGCGAATATCATTTTACAACTGAATAATGTATTTAATCAAAAATACGAACCGAACGGTTATACATTCAGTTATATTGCCGGAGGTCAACTGATTGATAACAACTACTATTTCCCCATGGCGGGTACCAACTTCATGTTGGGGTTAAATATTAAACTTTAATTTTTTTTATAAATAAAAAACCGGCGACCTGTTAATTCGATCGCCGGTCTTTTTATTTAGCACCAAACTTTTCGTTCCATTCCAAAATGCCACCTACCAAGTTTCGGGTATTTTTGAACCCCAGCATTTCTAAAAACATGGCTGCTTGCAAGCTTCTTTTTCCACTACGGCAATGAATGATTAATTCTTCTTCCTTAAGTTCTTCAATTTCATCTATCTGCATTCCCAATATTTTGCCCAAAGGAATCAATTGAGCACCCATATTTGTTTCTGCATATTCGTCGGGTTCTCTTACATCTATTATATGTAAGGCCTCCCCATTAGTCATCCTTGTTTTCAATTCTTCAACAGTAATATTTTCCATAACTATTATTTATTTGCCACTAAAATTTTAATGAATCGATTGCCGGCTTTGTAACACTTAACCAAATGTCCATCATTTGTCCTGGTCTTATTTTTAATATTCTGCCTGTTTCGTCAAATTTTTCAGGACTTTGTTTATAAATAAACGCATTTAATGTGTCCGAAATGCCATCCGAAACAATAGCACCAATGCTAATTCCATTTGACTCTAATAACGCTTTTGCTTCTTCGTACGTCATGCCGACTATTTCCGGAACCACAAATTCATTTTTACCAATACCATCTCCCAAAATTAAAGTGATACCACTTCCCATTTGAATTTTTGTACCACTTCCAATTTCATTGCCTTCATACATTTGTACCAAAACAGAATTTTTTGCAAAGTCTGGTCGAAACAAAGTGTCTGCAATCCGCAATCCCATATTTTTTAAAATCATTTCTGCATTACGAAAACTATAACCTATCAAATTAGGCATTTCTACAAATGGAGGAACTTTACGATTTATTGTCAGATATATATTCCGGTTAATTTTTACTACAGCATCCGGTTCCGGAAATTGTTTAATGACAGAGTTTGGAGCAGCCGTATCGATATACACAGAATCCTGAATAACAACAGTGAATCCCTGATCATCGAGCATTTTTTCAGCTTCGTTAAAATCTTTTCCTACTACCGTAGGAATGGTTTTAAAATCGCCATGATGTGTAATCCAGTCAAGTGAATACATGAATAAAATAAATACTGTTGCAAATAAAAACATAGCAGCCAGTAAGTTTACAAAGAAGGATCGATTAGTAATGAAATTGAACATAAATTTTTATAATGCTGTGCTATACTATTTTAAATTTCTTTTCAGAAAACAAACATTGAATCCTGAATTAAAAACACTCCTCAACCAATTTTGTATAAAACTCTTTTAACGACCATCCCATGGCAATTACCTGTTGTGGCACAAGGCTAACATCACTTTGGCCGGGTATCGTATTTATTTCGAGCATAAAAGGTTTTGCTTTTTCTTCGTTATAAATAAAATCAATTCGCACAACGCCACGGCAATTGAAAACACTGTAAATCTTTATTGCGGCTTCTCTCACTTTATTTGCAATGGTTTCATCTACATCTGCTGGGGTGACTTCCTTAGCAATTCCTTCATATTTAGCTTCGTAATCAAAAAACTCATTGTTGCTGATAATCTCTGTCATTGGAAGGCAAATAATATGGCCTTTTGTTTTAAAAACACCGATGGTGAGTTCTCTTCCTACAATCATTTCTTCAACCAATACCTGATCATCTTCCGCAAATGCTTTATCAATAGCAGCTTGAAGAAATGATTGATCATTCACTTTACTCATACCAATACTCGATCCGCCATTATTTGGTTTTACAAAAACCGGAAAATTTAATTGGGCAGAAGTTTGAGCAATATCAAAAGGAGCATCTTTAAATAAATGAATCGATTCTGCAACATTTATACCAGACATAGCTGCCACAGCAACCGTATAACGTTTGTTGAAAGTTATTGCAGAACTGGATGCATCACAGGAACAGTATGGAATTTTCAAAGTATCGAAATAGCCCTGCAGTTTACCATCTTCACCGGGAGTTCCATGAATTCCAATAAACACTGCATCAAATTTAATTTTTTGATTATCGATCTGCAAGGAAAAATCATTTTTGTCAATTTCAATCTTTCTTCCGTCAATTAATTTATGAATCCAGCCAGATGGATTTATATCAATGACAAAAACCTGGAAAAGTTCTTTATCCAGATTTTTCTCTATTGTAATTGCACTTTTATACGAAATAACTGCTTCACCTGAATACCCCCCTGTAACTAAAGCAATTTTCTTTTTATTTAACATGAATCTAAAAAATTAAAATATAAGTCGTCTTTCAACAAGCAAAAAAACGTGTTAATTTCTTTTCTTCAAAAAAAGAAATCATTTTACGGCTTTCCTAATCCATCAATGCCACTATCTAATACAAATTTCCATGGTACCTCATGTTGTTTTTTCAAACTGAAACATAATCAGTTTTCCTTAAATTATCCGATGAATTCAATTTCAATGTACGGATCCAAAGGTATTTCCAAGATTCCCTGATTTAGAAACATCCAAAAAATCAGGCTGCCATATGAATCCTAGTCTTCAGAAAACGAGCAAAAGCATCAATAAATACATCATTCTATAATTTTTGCAAATATTTAAAATAATAAAGGTGAAGAATTATCAATGATTCTTCACCTTTTTACAGCGGAACATATCACCCGCCTGAATTAAGCAGAAACTGCTTTACTTTATAAGTACTTTCAAGTTACGATTAATATGCCATAGAAAAACAGTTAAAAGCAAATTGTTTTCCACAACTTATTAAATATGCAGTTTTTCTTTTTTCGCCATCAACTCATCCACGGTTTCCTTATACATGTCATCAGGCACACAACAGTCTACCGGGCAAACTGCAGCACACTGTGGTTCTTCATGAAAACCCTGACACTCGGTACATTTGTTTGGTACAATATAATATATATCGTTACTGACAGGATCATTCTTTTGATCCGCATCAATCAAAGTTCCATCCATCAGGGTATACATACCTTTCATGGTTGTGCCATCGCTGATGGCCCAGGAAACTCCGCCTTCATAAATAGCGTTATTGGGGCATTCCGGTTCGCATGCCCCGCAGTTAATACATTCTTCTGTGATAATAATTGCCATAATTGTTCAGTTAATGGGTTGAGAATTACATTTGCATCAAATTTATATCCAATTCATGAATTTACAACATCGTATTTATTTAATGAAAAGTATCGGTAAATATATTTTATCGGATAATGAAGTATGGAATAATGTGAAAGAGAATGCTAGTCAACATAATGGTTGGTTTATTCCTGAATTTATTGATTTAGCTATTAAAAACATTGCTGACAATTATTTATCAGAGGAAAAATTATCTGCATGGGCGGCATTTTACAAAATAGAAGAAGAAGAATTTAACAATCCAAAAAATGTAGGAATTGTAATGGCGGGCAATATTCCTTTGGTTGGATTTCACGATCTGTTGTGTGTATTTATTTCGGGGAATAAATCGATGATTAAAACATCTTCGAAGGATGATAAACTAATAAGGCATCTGGTAGATAAACTTATAGAATTGGATAATGAAGTCGCAGAGCTTATCCAATTTTCCGACATGCTGAAAAATTGTGACGCATATATTGCTACCGGCAGTAATAATTCTTCCCGGTATTTCGAGTATTATTTCAACAAATTCCCAAACATCATTCGCAGAAACAGAACGTCAGTAGCTATTTTACGTGGCGAAGAAACAGAGGCCGAATTATTAAGCCTTGCTGATGATGTGTATTTGTTTTTTGGCCTGGGCTGCAGGAATGTGACAAAAATTTATGTGCCAGAAAATTATGATTTTATTCCATTACTAAATGCGTTTAAAAAGTATGATTTACTCGCCCTGAACAATAAGTATAAAAATAATTACGATTATAATCTGGCCATTCATTTATTGAATGCCAAATACTATATGAGCACTGATTCCATATTATTGATTGAAGATCAATCCATTTTCTCTCCTATTAGTCAATTGAATTATGAATATTTCAACCGTCTGAAAGAACTTCAACAAAAACTTAATACCAATGAGGATGTTCAATGTATTGTTGGACATGAACGTGTACCTTTTGGAATGGTGCAAAGCCCAGAATTAATGGATTATGCTGATGGAGTTGACACTATGCAGTTTTTGAAGTCGTTGTAAAAATAAATAATTTGAAAATATTTTTTTCTAATTTTACATTAGAAGTACGAAGAGCTTAGTAAATTTTTTGTTAAACTGGCTAAACAACTTTAAAAGGCATGACAGCTTTCGTTATTTTGTGTCCATGGCATATTTTTTTGTCCTTTTGATTAATCATTAAAAACTTAATTCGATGAAGTGGAAACAGTTATTACTTATTGTAAGCATCAGTGCTACAACGGCAATTGGAAGCGTTTGGGTTTATGATTCTATCTTCAAATCCCAGACCATCAACACGCAGGGAAATTCAAAAATTCCTTCAAATTATGCAGGCTTTTTTGAAAATGATCAAAGACCAGAATCAATGGATTTTACATCAGCATCATCTGCAGCCTTGCCGGCAGTAGTACATATAAAAACAAAGATTCCTGCAAAAAAAATTAGCAATAATCTTCCCCGGCAACCCAGGGGAGGAATATTCGACGATATGTTTCAGGATTTTTTTAATAACCAGGGGATTGTACCCGAGCAAAGAGCTTCGGGTAGTGGAGTCATCATTAGCGAAGATGGATACATTGTCACTAATAATCACGTCATTTCCAATGGCCAGGATGGTGTTGCCGAAGAAATTACCGTTACACTCCATAATAAAAAAACATACAAAGCCCGTTTGATTGGAAAAGACCCGAGTACTGATTTGGCTGTTCTAAAAATTGACAGCAAAAGCCTACCTTATTTGGTTTATGGAAATTCAGATAATGTAAAAGTGGGACAATGGGTTTTAGCTGTTGGTTATCCATTAACGTTGGAAACTACTGTAACTGCAGGAATCGTTGGTGCAAAAGGACGATTTTTAGATATCAACAGTCGCCAAAGCAGCACGCCTATTGAATCCTTTATTCAAACAGATGCTGCCGTAAATCAGGGTAATAGCGGTGGAGCTTTAATCAATACCAATGGAGAATTAATTGGAATAAATTCTGCCATTCTGGCTCCTAATGGAACTTATGCTGGTTATTCATTTGCCATACCGGTGAATCTGGTGAAAAAAATCATCAATGATATCATACAATATGGTAATGTACAAAGAGCATACCTAGGTATTGCAGCTGCAAACGATAAATTAGATGAGGGTGGTGGTGCATATATAGGTACAGTAAGTAAAGATGGTGCAGCAGCATCAGCCGGAATAAAAAGCGGAGATGTGATTACAAAAATCAATGACATTGTCATTAACTCATGGACCGAGTTACAGGGTACTGTGGCATCTTATCGTGTAGGTGATAAAATAAAACTCACCTATAAAAGAGATGGAAAAGAATATAGTTCAACAGCTACCTTAAAAAATAAAGTGGGAAATTATGATGAAGTAGCCGTTTTGAATATTGCAGACAAACTGGGTGCAGAGCTTATTACTTTAGATAAAACGAAAGCCAATCAATACAATATTTCCGGTGGTGTAGTTGTAAAATCAATAAAAGAAGGTGGCCCTATCAGCCGAACAAGAATTTTGGAAAGCTTTATCATCACTTCGGTGAATGGGAAGCCCATAAGTTCGATTGATGATTTGAATGCAGCTATCAGTGCGATGTATGGCAGTGTGAAACTGGAGGGTATATATCCCGGATATGATGGCATCTATACATATCCCCTGAATCTTGAATAGTTTTTTGATTAGTTTTTTTTTTAAATGCTCTGTCTATTCCGGAGCATTTTTTATTTCTCAAATACTTTATAATCCCATGCTTTTATTTCAATAGTTCCAGTGGAATAAAAATCATGCTGTTTTTTTGTAAAAATATTTTTGAATGACCCTTTTATTTGTTCGTCATTTATTTCAAATTGGATATCGAATGCGGATAAATTGAGTAAAACAAAAACTTCCCGATCACCGTTTTTTCTTAAATATGCAAACACCTGATTTTTAGCTGATGTATTTATCCGGAAGGTTTTTGCATTTTCATCGGCTGCACTAAGTGCAGGGTTTGTATAACGTAGTGTAAATAATGTTTTATAAAAGTCCGCTAATTCAAATTCGGCTGTCCATTGAATAACATCTTTATTAAAAAAATTTAACCGCTTTTTATTGGGCAATTCCTGTCCACTGTAAATTAATGGTATGCCCGGCCATGTACAACTGAATACAGCTAAAGCTTTGGCCATTTCGCCATATTTTTCATATTCTGTTCCATTCCAGCTATTCTCATCATGATTGGTTGTAAACCAGGAAAGGATTGATCCTTTTGCAGTAGCGTTTTCGTATTTTTTCAATACAGAATCTAATGACGCAATGGTTAATTTGTTTTGGTAAAAATCTTTTGTTGTATGCATCCATGTCCATGTATAAGCAGCATCAAAAACTTCCATGTATTCCGGATGATCTAATGGATCTAATTCGCCCAGCCAAAATACAGGTTTTATTTTTTCTAATTCAGTTCTGGCTTCCTTCCAAAAATCCAACTCCACCCAAAAGGCAAGGTCGGCCCTAAATCCGTCAATATCGGTTTCTTTTATCCAAAAAGCCATCGCATCGATCATTGCTTCTCGCATCTCCGTATTGGAAAAATCCAATTCAATAATATCATCCATACCGGATGCAATTTTAAAGTCATTGGTACTGCTATCTTTCTCATACCATTCGGGATTTGATTTAGTCCATACATGATCCCAACCGGTATGATTGGCTACCCAGTCAATAATGACTTTAAACCCCATTCCATGTGCATCCCTCACCAAATTTTTAAAATCTTCGAGGTTTCCAAATTCCGGGTTGATGGATACATAATCGGAACATGCATAATAACTTCCCATTTCACCTTTCTTATTTTTTTGCGCAATCGGGGTTATTGGCATAAACCAAAGCACTTCCACTCCCATTGATTTCAGTCGGGGTAATTCTTTTGCAAAAGCATTAAATGTTCCTTCTTGGGTATATTGTCTCAGATTAACTTCATAAATATTGGTCTGCTGAATCCAATCCACCCTATTAAAGTTTCCACTACTCATTGATGCTGAATTTGATTTTTTTTCTGAACAAGCCGACAGTAGAAAAATAATGATAAAAAGTTTATTAAATCGCATATAAAAAAATGAAATTGGAAGTTAATACAATTTTTCAGTTCCTGACTATGGATGAAAGACAGTATGACAACAAACAATGTACCTTTGCAACTGACATATAATACATATGAAAAGTTTTGATGTTCCCATCATTTACCGCAGTCCATTAATTTCAGCTATTAAAAAAAAGCGGAAAGAATTAGACAAAATGAAAAAAGACCTTGAGCCAACATTATTGGATCTGGGACCTATTCAGTTTTTTCTGGCCCGGCATTTTGGATTTTGCTATGGAGTAGAAAATGCTATTGATATAGCTTTCAGAACCGTAGAAGAAAACCCTGGTAAACGGATTTTTCTGTTGAGTGAAATGATTCACAATCCACAGGTCAATGATGATTTAAAAGCCCATGGCGTTTCTTTTTTGCAAGACACATATGGCCAAGAACTGGTTTCTTTTGATGAATTAACACCAGAAGATATTGTTTTGATTCCTGCTTTTGGAACAACAATAGAAATAGAAGCGAAACTTAAAAACATAGGAATACAAACCGATAAATATAATACCACTTGCCCTTTTGTAGAAAAAGTTTGGAACCGTTCAGCTGCAATTGCAGAAAATAATTATACCATCATCATTCATGGCAAACCAAAGCATGAAGAAACCAGGGCCACGTTTTCACATGCCGCATTAAATGCCCCATCCATCATTGTAAAAGACATGCAAGAAGCAAAGGCTTTAGCTGGTTATATCAATGGGGAGAAATCAATTGCCGACTTCTATATTGAATTTGCCGGGCAATATTCTCACGGTTTTGATATTGAGAAAAACCTGGAACGAATCGGGGTTGTTAATCAAACAACAATGCTAGCCAGCGACACGCAAGCCATTGCCGATTTTTTAAAACAGACCATGCAAGACAAACATCATATTGATGAAAAAAATATCAGTGATCGCTTTGCAGACACCCGGGACACATTATGTTACGCCACAAATGACAATCAAACAGCAGTGATTGGCATGCTTAATACAGATGCAGACCTGGCCATTGTTGTAGGAGGTTATAATTCTTCAAACACTTCGCATTTGGTAGAACTCTGTGAAGAAAAACTGCCCACTTATTTTATTAAAGATGATGAGAATATTCTTTCCGCTAACAGCATCCGGCATTATTTATTAAATAAAAAAGAAGAAATTATTACTACAAATTATTTGCCAGAAACTAAGCCTTTGAAAATTCTAATTACATGCGGAGCCTCATGCCCTGATGCATTTGTAGAATCAGTGATGAATAAAATAGCCGGATTTTATAAAACAACCATCTCGTTAAATGAAATGATGCTTCAGTTCGAAAACTAAAGCATCACTTCGCATATTTATACACAGCTTATACCATCTTGATTTACTAAATAGTCCAACGGACTATGTGTAAACCTTAGATGGTATTATACCGCAGAAAAGCGCATTGGACTATTTACTGTTTATAAGCGGTATTATTTGTACAGCAAGCTATAATATTCATGTACCATACGGTTACTGTCAAATTGAAATTGAACATCCCGCATTCCGTTTTTAGTAATTTGTCTCCATGTATCGTAGTCGTTATAATATAACGGCAGTATTTCATTTTCAAGAATATCATACAATTTACCTAAATCATATTCATCCTGTTCGTAAACCGTCATATGCTCATAATCGGCTTTTGGAATTACAAAACCATTATTACCATGATTCACAAATTCCGGTATCCAACCATCATCTGTAGAAAAATTAACGGCACCATTCATGGCAGCCGTCATGCCGCTGGTTCCAGAAGCTTCCCTGGGTACTCTTGGATTATTTAACCAACAATCGGAAGCTTGCTTCAATCTTTTTGACAAGTGCAATTCGTACCCAATCATAACAGCAACATTTTTATACTTTTTACTGATATGAACGAGTTTATTAAACTCTGTAATAGCCGGATAATCGACCGGATATGGTTTACCCGCCCATATTATCTGTACCGGATACTTTGCATTGCTGAGTAGTTTTTCAAAACGATCTTCATCCGTAGTTAAAAAATCTGCTCTTTTATAACCTGCAAAACGTCTGGCCCAAACAATGGTAAAAACATTTGGATCAAATATTTTTCCGGTTTGATCTGCCACAATTTCAAATGCTCTTTTCTTTAAATATTTTTTCCGGTCATCAAATGCATAATCATTGCCTTCATCTTTGGCACGATACAACTGCTTATCCGACCAATATTTCCAATTTTGTGAATTGGTAATGGAAATGATTGGACAAATATTTTCATATTTTTCCCACATCTTTCTAGAAACATGTCCATGCAAGACTGAAACAGCATTAGCTATTCTTGCAAAACGTAATGCGGCCAATGAATGATTAAAATGCTCAGAACTATCGCCGGTTAATTTCTTTACCTCTTCAATTGTCAAACCACAGAAATATCCCATTTTATGACATAGATGAATATCATGTTTTTCGTTACCCGCTTCTTCTGGTGTATGCGTTGTAAACACAAGCCTGCTTTTGACTTCTTCAATATTATTATTAAATTTTTTATACAAATGAAATGCAGATGAAATAGCATGAGCTTCGTTTAAATGATATACTTCCGGATCGAAACCAATCTCTTCCATTAATCGGGCTCCACCCACACCCAACAAAATAAATTGAGCCACTTTTGTTGCCACATTTGCATCATATAACCGATGAGATATTGTTTGTGATACATAATCATTCTCCGGCAAATCGGTACTTAATAAAAATAATGGAGCCGAATTAAACGTTTCCGGTTTCAGATATAAAGCTTTTACCCAAACCGGGTGTTCATGTATCGAAATTTGGAATTTTATGCCGGTATCTTCCAGAAAATTTGCATTCTTTTCCATCCAGCTAACCTGCAATGTTTCGTCCTGGTTACGCATCTGATCGTAGTATCCGTATTTCCATAAGATGCCTACCCCTATTAGGTTCTGTCTTAATTCAAATGCACTTCGCATATGCGATCCGGCAAGGTATCCCAAACCTCCACTATATATTTTTAAGGGTTGATGAATGCCAAACTCCATGGAGAAGTATGCGGCTTTCTTCGAATAATTTTCATTGACCTGATAAGGGATTTTATAATTAGTATAATTCATAGTGTGTTCATTTTACACATTGGCAAGATACAAGCAATCTTACAATATTTATTTTCGCTTGCATCTGCACCAGCTGTTTCTAAATTTTTTAATGGAAAAGAGATGTATTTATTTTTTCCCGGGGTTTTTCTTTTTTGCAAAACTACCATCAAATTTACAATCTAACCCATGTCGTGAACCACATGCACCAGTTTCTTTTATTCTTACAGCAGAAGAACTGAAAAATAATTCTATTGAACATGGATCACCACTTTGTTTATAAACTGCAGTTTTTGAATTGATAAAACTTGCTTCTCCTTTTAATTCACCCGTACATTCTCCGTCTTTACTTTCAATATGTATAAAAAAATAAATCATTCCTGCTTTTCGGCCATCCCTAATTGAAACCAGGTTCTTTTTATCTTTCCGATAGTCGGCAGAAAATTTATTTCCACTGGATAACGTATCGATTGGGTTTATTAAATCAACATTCTTTTCATCTAATGCATCAGTCATAATTAAGATCATCGATCGGGAGGCTATATCAAAAACATAAACATCCTTCCCATCACTTACCGATCCATCCTCATTTTTTCTCAACACGGTTTTACTAATGGAAAATCGTTTATCAATGCTACTAATCTGTTGTGTCATCAAATTTGTATCCGGATCTAAAAATATTGCGGCACCTAAAAACTCATTCTTTTCCCCAAGAAAAATAAGCAAGGCTTTAGTTTTTGATCCACTTAACGCATTAACCAGCAAATAAGTTTCCTTTTCATTCACCTGCACTTTGCCAACTGGATAAAATTTTGGCTTAGCCGCTTTCCCGAAAAATTTAATAATGACAGAATCGGGTACAAATTGCTTAAACACCGTACGGCTTATTAATAAAGAATCATTGGAAGATTTTTTTAAATCTTCCTCCGTTAGCTGATAATTTAAATTAAGAAGTGGAAAAAAATTTACAAAATCGTTTACTTCTACCGGACCTTCTCCCGACATTAGGACGTTCTTTTCTTCCTTACAGGAAATTAAAATAAACAATAGAAAAATAAAACTGCTAAAGATTGAACAACGCATACGGTATATTGATTTTTATAAAAACTAACCAGGCGGACAATTTAATTATTTATTTGAACAAAAAACAATTTGACAATAAATGAAAATTATTTTTAGATTTGTCTAAATTTTAATTTAGGCGCCATGACTTATTCAACCAGTGAAGAAAACTATATTAAAGAAATATATCATCTCCAATCGGATACGGATATTGTTTCTACTAATGCATTGTCTGCTGCATTGAATACCCGGCCAGCTTCTACCACCGATATGTTGAAGAAACTAAAGAAGAAAAAATTAATAAATTACCAACCCTATAAGGGTTTTAGCTTAAGCGCTGAAGGAATAAAAGTGGCTTTGGGTATTGTTCGCCGTCATCGTCTTTGGGAATTTTTTCTTTCCGAAAAATTACAATTTGATTGGGATGAAGTACATGCAGTTGCTGAAGAACTTGAACATGTTAGTAGTTCGAAACTCATTGATAAACTGGATCAATTTTTAGGGTTTCCAAAATTCGACCCACACGGCGACCCCATACCGGATGTGAATGGTAAAATAGAACCCAAGGTTACCTATTCGTTAGCTGAATATGGCCTTAACAAACTTGCCAAAGTTTCTCAGGTTTTGAATCAATCTAAAGAGATGCTTGATTTATTAAGTCATAATAAAATTGCCATCGGCACTAAACTGGAAATCAAAAAAAGATTTGGATTTGACAATTCAATAGAAATTAAGATTAGCAGACAAGCAGCATTTACTATCAGCGAACAATTAGCAAAAAATATTTTCGTCAACAATGAATCGTAATACCAACCTGGATAACTCTTTAAGCGAAGTTCATGGTACGGTAGATACAACTGCCATGCACAAACCGGTTTGGAAAAGAATTCTTTCCTATTTCGGTCCTGCATATCTGGTCAGTGTAGGATACATGGATCCGGGAAACTGGGCCACCGATTTGGCAGGAGGAAGCCAGTTTGGTTATAAATTAATCTGGGTGCTTTTAATGAGCAACCTGATGGCTTTATTATTACAACATCTTTCTTTAAAATTGGGTATAGTACGTGGCCGAGACCTGGCTCAGGCTAACCGGGAAACCTACCCGAAAGTCATCAACTTTTTCCTTTACATTCTCGCAGAAATAGCCATTGCCGCAACCGACCTTGCCGAAGTACTTGGCATGGCCATTGGTATTCAGCTTTTAACCGGCATGCCTTTAATGTATGCAGTAATCATAACGGTATTGGACACCTTTATACTTTTGGTATTGCAGCGCTATGGTATGCGAAAAATGGAAGCTTTCATTATTGCATTGATTGCGATCATCGGATTTTCTTTTTTAGTGGAAATCATATTGGCTAAACCGGTTTTTGAAGAAGTAATGGCAGGCTTTGTTCCAAGCATACCCAACAGCACGGCCTTGTACATTGCAATTGGTATTATTGGCGCTACCGTCATGCCTCACAATCTCTATTTACATTCAGCATTGGTGCAAACAAGAAAAATAAAACGGGATAAAATAAGTATCAAAAAGGCCATTAAATTTAATACAATAGATACCGCCATTGCACTGAACCTGGCATTTTTAGTTAATGCAGCCATTTTAATTTTAGCGGCAGCTGTTTTTTACAAGACCGGAAGAACAGATGTTGCTCAAATAAAAGAAGCACACGAATTACTGGCACCGATGTTGGGAAGTAAATGGGCGCCTATTCTATTTGCGGTTGCATTAATTGCTGCCGGACAAAGTTCTACAATTACAGGTACCCTTGCCGGACAGATAGTAATGGAAGGCTATTTACGGATTCGGTTAAATCCGATTATCCGGAGACTGATAACCCGTTTAATTGCCATTATACCGGCAGTTATTGTAATCGCCATTTATGGCGAAGACAATATAGACAAACTCCTTATTTTTAGCCAGGTTATATTGAGTTTGCAATTAGGCTTTGCCATTATTCCTTTAATACATTTCGTCAGCGACAAAGAAACCATGGGTGATTTTGCCATTAAGCCATTGGTGAAAATAGCCGCATGGTTAATTACATCCATATTAGTTTATCTAAACCTTAGAATGGTATTAGAAGAAGCGATTAGTTTTTTTACTGAATCAGAAAGTTTAATTTGGAAAATGGTTATCATACTGTCATCCATCTTATTTATTACTTTATTAATCATTTCATTTGTGTATCCATTAATGAAACGAAAAAAACAAGTCGTGCCAATTCTTATGCATCCTGAATCAACTGATTTGGGAATATTAAAAGCACCGGTATTTGAAAAAATTGCCATTGCCCTTGAATTTGGTGACAACGATCAGAAACTTTTATCGCATGCCTTAGGTCAAAGTCATGTTGGTTCTGAATTTCTTTTAATACATATTGTAGAAAGTGCTACCGCAAAAATATATGGTAGCAATACGGCCGATCTGGAAACTTTAAAAGACCAGGAAAAATTGGATGCATATGTCAATCAGTTGAAGCAACAAGGCTACCTTGCCAAAGGAATTTTAGGATTTAATTTCCGGTCGAAAGAAATCATCCGGATTGTTTCTGAAGAAAATGCAGATATGTTGGTAATAGGTGCACATGGGCATACCGGCATCAAAGACTGGATTCATGGAGAAACAATTGACACCGTAAGACATGAATTAAAAATACCCGTACTGATTGTGCAGGTAACAAAATAATAACTACTATTTGATAATTTTCTTCTCTCGTATTAAATGTTTAAACCGGCTAAATGTTTCCGGTTTTATATTAAGATATGAGGCAAGATATTTCTGAGAAACCCGTTGAATTAATTTTGGATTTTTTTGAAAAAATTGGATAAACCGATCCCGGGGACTCGTTTTTATCATTTGAATATGCCATTTATTTTGAAGTATTA
>JAYWEL010000191.1:0-3633 GCA_043779285.1 Chitinophagaceae bacterium
GCTTTGGTGGAAGTAAATGAAGGAAGCAATTTTTTAAATAATTGGGTATATGAACAAACCAAAGAATTATTGGATAGTGGAAAACTCGTAGGCATTTTGGGAGGAGACCACAGTACTCCACTTGGATTTTTTAAAGCCATTGCCGAAAAACATGAAGAGTTTGGCATTTTACAGATAGATGCGCATTTTGATTTACGTATAGCATTTGAAGGGTTCAATTATTCTCATGCAAGCATCATGCACAATACCTTATCTGAGATTCCACAAATCAAAAAATTGGTACAGGTTGGTATTCGTGACTTTTCGCAGGAAGAATTAGCCTATGCACAAAAAGATGAAAGAATAGATTTCTTTTTAGACCGCTTGATCAAAGAGCGGATGTATGAAGGTGAATCCTGGAAAACGATTGTTGAAGAAATCGTAAATAAATTACCTCAAAAAGTATTTATCAGTTTTGATATTGATGGCCTTGATCCGAAACTTTGTCCTAACACAGGTACACCGGTTCATGGCGGATTCGAAGTAGAACAAATATTTTATTTGTTTAAAAAAGTTTTAGAAAGTGGAAGGCAGATCATTGGTTTTGATTTAAATGAAATTGGAACCAGTCAGAACAACTGGGATGCAAACGTAGGTGCCCGTGTTCTTTTCAAGCTTTGTAATTTATTGGTTTTATCAAACCCGGTCTGATGGAAAATCCGGAAATAAAAAATTTCGTTTTCTGTCTGAAAAATGAAAAACTGAAAACTTATGAAAAGATAAGTTGGATTTTAATTCTGCTAAACATCAGCATTTTTTTATACCTGGGATTAATGTTTAACAATGCTGCAAATGCAAAATGGTTATTTATAGGGAGTGCATTAGTATTGTTCATTAGTGTGTACACTTTCATTCGAAAAAAAAATAAAGATCTGGAATTGAACTACAGTTCTTCCTTTGCCGTTTCTGCATTCATTTGGTTTAAAACGGGATTTATTTGGCCGGGCATTATCAATATCCTTTTGTTGGTATTTGAAATAATCAGCAAACGTAAATTTGAAATTGTTGTCAATGAGTCGTTCATCCACTATCCTTCATTTCCAAAAAAGGAAATTGAATGGTCCGAATTAACCAATATTATTTTAAAAGATGGCATCCTGACAATAGACATGAAAAACAATAAACTGATTCAGGTAAACATAGAAGAATCAACGTCAGGAGTTGAGGAAAAATATTTTAACGACTTTTGCAAAGAACGATTGACACTAACTCAAAATCAATCCCATAGAAATTAATCAAAAATGGTACTTACAGAATCACCATATATACTTTACTCCGACGGAAATGGAAATATTTTCGAAGACACATCCCTTTATGTTACCGGACGTACCGGCTGGGATGCGGTTCCCATTCCGGAAGATGAGTGGATTGAATTACCCGAAGGTGGCCAGTTGTATGAATTACCAGGTCGACGTGGAATTGGCATTGATGTTCTCTCTGGTGAAATGCGTCTTTGTGAAAAAGGATGGGCCGTTGCAGCGTTTATTCCACCGGCACATACCGGTTTTTATATTGCTGCTTTCGAAACACAGGTTGATGCACCAACGCTGCCTCTTTTTTGTTATACCGCAACAGGATGGTTGAATGAAAAATTTTATGTACCTGCAGTACGTATCGAACAGGATATCAGACAGGAATGTGCAGGCTATGATGAAGCAAAAATTGAAGAAGGTGTTGAGAAGCTTTTAAAAGCGTACCCACATAACCGGTTGGTCGATCACCTGGCCAATAAATGTGCATTAACCTATCATTGCCCTGCTGCAAGAAATTATTTTTTAGGCAGATGGGAATGCCCTGTACCTACTTCTCCGGCATGTAATGCAAACTGTGTTGGTTGTATTTCTTTTCAGCCCGAAGAGGAAACCATTGTATCTACACAGGATCGTTTGACATTCAAACCGACAGCTGAAGAGATTGTAGAATTCACCGTACCCCATTTAGAAACAGCTCCATTTCCATTGGTTAGTTTCGGACAAGGATGCGAAGGCGAACCATTGTTAATGTGGGAAACAATCCGTGATTCAATTATAGAAACAAGAAAACATACGTCGAAGGGAAGTATCAATATCAATACCAATGGATCTAAGCCGGATGCAGTAAGAGCATTACGTGAAGCCGGTTTGAATTCGATCAGGGTAAGTACCAATTCTGCCAGAAGTGAAATTTATACTCCTTACTATCGGCCAAATAATTATGTATTTGAAGATATTGTTGAAAGCTTGAAAGTGATGAATGAAATGGGAGGATGGACATCCATCAATTATTTCGTATTCCCAGGCATGACGGATAGCGTTGAAGAATATGAAGCACTGCGAAAGTTGATAAAAGAAACCGGGTTGAAAATGATTCAGTGGCGGAATTTCAATATAGATCCTGACTGGTATCTGGGACATATTGGTATTGTTGATACCGGCGAACGTTTGGGTGTTAAACAAATGATGGAGTTGTTGAAAGAAGAATTCCCCGATTTGAAATTCGGATACTTCAATCCACCGATTGAACGGATCAAAGGTGAGTTTGACATGGACTTTGCTCATTAATATTTTTGACAGCTTCTAAAACTAATCTTCTTCATGTCAACGACCAATCAAAAAAACATTTCGTTGGGTGTTGGTCTGGCAGTACTGGCAACAATCATCTGGTCAGGTAATTTTATCATTGCCCGAAAAGTGATTTCGGAAATCCCCCCAATCAGTCTGGCATTTTATCGTTGGCTCACCGCTACTATTATCATTTTCTTTTTTGCCCGCAACTATTTTGTAAATGAACTAAGATTAGTTAAAGAACATTTTATTTATTTTTTATTAGCGGCTATTACCGGTATCAGCATGTTCAACACGTTCGTTTATTTAGCCGGACATTCTACAACAGCTATCAACATGGCCATATTAGGCACCTGTACTTCACCGGTTATTTCCGTCATCCTGGCACGGATTTTTTTGAAAGAAAAAATTACGGGACTTCGGATTTTAGGGATGGCGGTTACCATCATCGGGATATTGCTTTTATTAAGTAAGGGACATCTCGAAAGACTTTTGACATTTTCATTTACTAAAGGAGATTGGTGGGTTTTGTCTGCGGCCCTTTCTTTTGCCATTTATAATACGATGGTAAAAAAGAAACCGGTCGGTATTCATCCAATCAACTTTTTATTCGTCATCTTTCTCATTGGCACCTTAGTGCTCCTCCCCTTTTATTTATTTGAGATGAAAGATGTTGGTGGTTTCGCCATAAACTCATCCTCTGTTTTTTCCATTCTATATATCGGCATCGGCGCTTCGGTTTTTTGTTTCTGGATCTGGAATATTTCCATTTCTCATCTGGGTGCCGGCACTACTGCATTATTCGGAAACCTGATTCCGGTTTTTAGTACAATAGAAGCCGTCATTTTTCTGCATGAAAAGATTAGTTCCATTCATGTAATAAGTTTTAGTATTGTTGTAATCGGATTGATTATTGCAAATCTTAAAAAAAGAAAAATTGGAAACAGCATTTAAAAAAAGGTTTGTACTTCCCATCATCGTCATATCCCAATTTGCAGGTACATCACTTTGGTTTGTAGGTAATGCCGTTTTACCCGAATTGAAAGTAGCA
>JAYWEL010000192.1:0-20050 GCA_043779285.1 Chitinophagaceae bacterium
ATACCGCTTATAAACAGTAAATAGTCCAATGCGCTTTTCTGCGGTATAATACCATCTAAGATTTACACATAGTCCGTTGGACTATTTAGTAAATCAAGATGGTATAAAATGGTTTAACTTTAAAATATCCTCTTTTTAAAATCAATTTTATCATGTTTGTATACGATACTTTATCGATAGCAGTTAACGGACTTCGTAGCCGTGGTTATGATATGGATTTTAGCATGGATGAAAAAAATCTGATCTGTAATGATGAAAAATTTAATGTGGAAGATTTTGAGATAGTAGAAGTTCATCGATTTGAGGGGAATTCAAATCCGGATGATTCTTCAGTACTTTATGTAATTGAATCGAATAAAGGGCATAAGGGAATTTTTATCAGTGCATATGGTATGTATGCCGAAGGAATGAGTTTGGAAATGGCACAAAAATTAAAGATGCATATTCACCCCGATTCAAATAATTAGATGCGGTTGAATTTATTTACAAATTCAACACATCGGCCATTGTAAAGTTCCCCGATTTATTTTTTATATATTCTGCAGCTAGTACAGCACCAAAAGCAAAGCCCTGCCTGTTATGTGCAGTGTGTATGATTTCTATATCATCGATGGTAGAGTAATATTTTACTTTATGGGTTCCGGGTGTCGGGTCAATCCGTTCGCTGATAATTTCCAATTCTTCCGGATTTTCACTGATATGATTTACCCAGGTTTTTTTTCGATCCATGGAATCAATAATCTGTTGGGCAATAGTTATTCCTGTTCCACTGGGTGCATCTTTTTTTTGCGTATGGTGAATTTCTTCAATCATTATTTCATACCCAAATTGTGCATTCATCATAGAAGCCAGTTTCTTGTTCACTTCAAAAAAAATATTTACGCCAACGCTGAAGTTAGATGCAAAAATAAAAGCAGCGTTTTTTTCAATACAATAATTCTGTGCTTCAGCTAATCTTTCTGTCCAACCGGTAGATCCACAAATGACCGGGATACCCGCATCCATACATTTAGTGATATTGCTAAATGCCCTTTGCGGATTCGAAAATTCGATAGCAACATCTGCCGTTTTAATATTTTCGGCAGTAAAGTCAGAAACATTTTGAGAACTGATTCGCAATACAATTTCATGGCCTTGTTTTAAAGCAATTTCTTCGATTGCTTTCCCCATTTTCCCATAACCTATCAGGGCAATTTTTAGTTTCTCTTTATTCATTACAAAGATTTTTTTTAAAAGCAACAACTAATTTTCTGCGAAAAAAAATATTATTTGCCAATAGCTAGTACCAGGCTTAGGCCATTTGTACCAGCCATTTCACTGTGTCCGGGTTTTATTTTCAAACTCAAGTTGGGACTGATGTCAAAACTTTTCAGATGTCCGTCTACCGTCGCATCAACTACATTAAGGCCCCAGGCAATAATGAAAAACAAAACTGAATAATCGATATCGCGTCGAAATTGATCTCTGTGAAATTTCACAGTTTCAATAGAAAGAGGAGTGAGGTCTTTCCGGATTTTGAAATAATCTGTCGAGTCTCTTTGTGGAATGGGTAAGGAAGCTTTATATTTTGCCTGATATGCAAAACGGGTGGCTTTATAATTTTTAAGATTATAGGTAAAAATAGATCCGGTTAAACCTAATGCACCATATACAAGCGGTATTTTCCAATAACTTTTGTTGTAAGCCTGACCCAGGCCAGGTAATATGGCGGATCTGATGGCTGCTTTTCTCGGACTGTGGGCGTTTTCTGTACTGGTATCTTTTATTGTTTTTTCCTGTGCACTTAATTGAATAAATACAAACAAGGAGGCTAATAGAATATGGATATGCTTTCTTCTCATGTTCACTTAATCTATCATTACATTCATTTGCATAAGAAGCTTATTCAGCTCTTCCGTAGAATAATAATCGAATGTGATCTGCCCATTATTATTTTTTCCGTGTTTCAGTTTCACTCGGGTTCCAAAATGCGAAGCCAGTTTATCTTCTACTTTTTGATAGACAACCGGTAAACTTGATTTTATTTTTTTTACATGCCCATCGTTTTTATATATATTTCTAACCAATGCCTCTGTTTGCCTTACAGATAATTCTTTTGATTTTACCTGGTTGAAAATAAAAAGTTGTTTATCGATGGTGTCCACATTTATTAAAGCACGGGCATGACCCATACTGATCTGGCCATTTCTTACAGCAATCTGAATGTCGGGAGGTAATTTTAATAAACGCAGATAGTTTGTAACGGTACTTCTGTCTTTACCCATTCTGTCAGCAACCTGTTCCTGCGAATATTCCAATTCTTCCATCATACGACGATAGCTAAGCGAAATTTCAATGGCATTCAGATCTTCCCGCTGGAGGTTTTCTAATAAGGATAGTTCCAGAAGTTCCTTATCATTTGCCTGACGGATGTATGCCGGAATATCTGTTAAACCTGCAATCTGAGAAGCTCTTAATCGACGTTCGCCGGAAATAAGCCGGTATTTGCCATTGCCAATATGTGAAACAGTAATGGGTTGAATGATATCATGAAGTTTTACAGAATGTGCTAATTCCTGCAATGATTTTTCATCAAAATCGCGGCGTGGTTGTTTGGGATTCGTTTCAATATCTTTAAGTGGAATTCGTAAAATGCCCGTTACGGCACTCACAACACCTTCTTTTAGTTGATCAGAACTGGTTTTCAGATCGGAGTCAATACTCTGTAATAAAGAACGAATTCCTTTTCCAAGTAAATCCTTATTTTGTTTCGGGTTGGTCATTTTTTTTATTTAAAAGCGGTAGATTATTTTCAGGGAGATGAATTGGTATTAAGAATCTACTGTTTCAACAATTTGTTATAGTTCTATTATTCTTTCCTCTTGTTTAATTTTTGTCAAATCGTTTTTCTGTAAAACTTCTTTTGCCAAATTCAGGTAATTCATAGAACCTTTCGAATTTGCATCATAAAGAATAACCGGTTTTCCCTGACTTGGTGCTTCACTTAATTTTGAGTTTCGATGTATAATTGTACTGAAAACCATTTCTTCAAAATGCCTTCTTACTTCACTCACCACCTGATTGCATAGACGAAGTCTCCCATCATACATGGTCATTAATATTCCTTCAATCTCTAAAGCAGTATTTAACCTGCTTTGTACAATCTTAATTGTATTTAATAATTTTCCTAAACCTTCCAAAGCAAAAAATTCACATTGAACCGGAACTATGACTGAGTCAGCTCCGGAGAGGGCATTAACAGTAATTAAGCCCAGGGAAGGAGAACAATCTATGATGATAAAATCATAATCGTTTCGAATGGGTTCTAATAAATTTTTTAACACCATTTCCCGGTTCGGATAACTGATCATTTCTATTTCAGCCCCTACGAGGTCAATATGAGATGGAATCAAATCAAGAAAAGGAATTTCTGTTTTTAAAATTACATCTCTTGCCAGGTCCTGGTTAACCATACAATTGTAAAGACTTTGGGTAATATTGTGCAAATCGAATCCCATACCGGTAGTGCTGTTTGCCTGAGGGTCGGCATCAACCAACAAAGTTTTAAATTCAAGCACAGCTAAACTAGCAGCCAGATTGATAGCGGTTGTTGTTTTACCAACGCCACCTTTTTGATTTGCAATTCCAATTATTCTTGCCATATTTTTTTCCTCATCCCTGATTTATCGGGTTTTAAAATGATCTTTTATTGTAATTCGATTATTTCTCCTATTTGGGGTAATGTAAGCTTGCAATATTTGTCGGAAAAATGTTTTATAGCTTTTACATGATCAATTACAATATATCCAAACGTGTCGAAATGAACTCCGATTACATGTTTACATTCAACCATCCTTGCTGCTTCTGCAGCATCCTCATATCCCATTGTAAAATTGTCTCCAATCGGTAAAACTGCAAAATTAAGTTTTGCCCATTTCGGTATTAATTGCATGTCTAAGGTTAAAGCAGTATCTCCGGCATAATAAAAATTACCGCTAGAGGATATAACAATAAATCCCATTGGATTACCGGCATAACTTCCATCTGGCAGCCAACTTGAATGTTGCGCCACAACTGCTTTTACTTTAAAACTACCAAAATCCCAATTCCCACCAGTATTCATAGGGTGTGTATTTTCAACCCCGTTTTTATTTAACCAGGTATGAATTTCCCAATTACAAATTACTTTGGCACCCGTCGATTGAGCTAATGTTATACAATCTGCAATATGATCAAAATGACCGTGTGAAATCAAAATATAATCAGCTTCTATTGAATTAATATCAATGTCTTTCACTAATTCATTTGCAGTAATAAATGGATCAAATAATAAAATAGTATCATTTATTGTTACTGAAAAACATGCATGTCCATAATAAGTGAAATTCATAATCATATTAAATAGGTATCAATAATCCTGGTTTATTGGATTATGTATCTAAAAGTTTAAAATTAAATGAGATCATTCAAACATAACAAAAATAAGCATTACCGACATATAGATTTGATGTAAGTAATCGCTATTTATTAAATTACTTTAACATTCAGATTATGAATTCCGGTTAACTTTGAAAATATATGAGAAGTACTTCTTTTTGGTTGACCCTGATATGCATCATGATTTTGCTGGATATATATGTATTTCAGATAGTGAAATTACTTGCACAACATCGAGGAGACAAAGCAAAATTGATTATCCATAGCACATATTGGTTTATTTCAATTGGGGCTATAATATTATTGCTTTTATTTCCATACTTGCCATTAGGCCAATTATTCAAACTAATTAAGACCATATTATTCACGGTCATATTCAGTTTATTTTTTGCGAAAATTATAGCGGCTATTTTCTTTCTGGTCGATGATGCCCGAAGGGCCATGCAATGGCTTGTCAGGAAAGTGTTTTCCATGAATGCTGAAATAAATGTGCAACCATCCGAAGGAATTTCAAGATCGGTTTTTATGAGTTGGTTTGGTATAGCCATTGGTGGAGGCATATTTGGTTCTCTGGTTTATGGTTTTGGAAATAAATATAATTATCAAATGAGAAAGCTGAATCTTTCTTATGATAATCTTCCAGATGCTTTTAAAGGGTTGAAAATTTTGCATTTTTCAGATGTGCATTCAGGTAGTTTAACCAATATTGATGCAGTGAAACATGGCATTGATAAGATGTTGAAAGAAAAACCCGATGTGATTTTTTTTACCGGTGACCTGGTGAATAATACTGCCGATGAGATGGATGAATTGAAAGAAGTGTTTAACAAATTAAATGCACCATTGGGAGTTTTTTCTATCATGGGTAATCATGATTATGGCGATTATGTAAATTGGAATGATAAAGATGAGAAGGGGCACAGTAAATTAAAAGAGAAAAATCTGGAAAGGTTAAAACAAATTCATACAGATATGGGTTGGAGATTATTAATGAATGAAAGTGTTTTTTTAGAAAAAGAAAATGATAAAATTGCCATTTTAGGAATCGAAAACTGGAGCTTCAAAGCAAGATTTCATAAATATGGGAATATGAAAAAGACATATGAAGGAACTGAGAGCATCCCGTTTAAAATATTATTAAGCCACGACCCATCACATTGGGATGTGGATATAAGAGAAAATTATAAGGACATCGATCTCACTCTTTCCGGCCATACACACGGTATGCAGTTTGGTGTTGAGTTACCCGGTTTTAAATGGAGCCCAGTACAATATGTATACAAGCAATGGGCAGGTTTGTATAAAAATGATAAGCAAAAATTATACGTAAACAGGGGTTTTGGTTTTATCGGTTATCCGGGTAGGGTGGGTATTTTACCCGAAATAACAATCATTGAACTGACTTGATGAATTGTTCTCATAAAAATGTCAAAACAGAATTTAAGGTAGAAATTCCTGATTTTAAACTAATTAGTTAATGAATAGTCAAAGTTTTAATTACAGTTCCGTTACCCATGAAATTGCCAAATAATTACCAAATGATATGCAGAATCGTTGTGATATTACTGTTTAGTACACTCGTATTAAATGGATTTGGTCAGAATACAAATGCTGATACCACTTTGACTGCCCCTATTATAAAAATACCGATTGACCCTATTTATGATTTTACTGATTTCGACTATGAAGATCTTGAAGCATTTCTCGATTCCTTGTTAACTCCAGAAAGTTATTTTCTTGCAAGTGTGAGTATGGGAAAAAGATATTTCAATTTTCAATCCAATGCGGATGTATTTATCAATGCGGCACAAAAATTTACTTATACACCTACAATTGGTTATTATCATCATTCGGGTTTTGGGGTAACTGCCAATTCCTATATTGTCAAAGATCCGCAAAACATAAATATCTATCAGTATTCTATCAGCCCTTCATTTGATCATTTGAAGGATAAGAACTTGGCAACTGGTTTTTCTTTGACAAAATATTTTACAAAAGATTCCTTGCCCTTTTATACTACACCATTGCAAAATGAATTGTATGCATATTTTACTTACCGAAAATGGTGGTTCAGGCCAACAGTCGCAATGAACTATGGCTGGGGTAGCAGGAGTGATTATAAAGAGCGACAGGAATATATTACATCGCTTCGTTTGCGGTTAAGAGGGTATACCACTATCAATACAAAAGAATCGATAAAGGATTTTTCAATAATCACCTCTGTGCGTCATGATTTTTATTGGTTAAAAATGTTTTTGAAAAAAGATCATTTTCGGTTTACCCCTCAGCTTTCCCTTACTTCTGGAACCCAGCAATTTGGATTTAATATGTCTTCTAACACATATGCCACTATAGTTAGAACTAATTCCAATGATTTGTTTAACTCAGAGAATGTAGTGTTGAATGATAAGATAAAATTTCAACCATTATCGGTAACCATGTTTTTACGTACCGAGTACAGTATTGGAAAATTCTTCATCCAGCCTCAGCTGATATTTGATTATTACATTCCGGCAAATTCAAAAAATTTCAATACCATCGGCTTTGTGAATGCGGGGTTTATGTTTTAGATTTTTGCAAATAATTGGCAAGTTTTTTACAATATCCACCACTGTTGATAGTTTATAGTTTCAACATCAAATTTGTTTGAGTAGTTTTAACAAATTAAAAAAGCAAGTTGGCATCAATGTTGGCATTAAAAAAGAAATAAAAAATAAAAAACATGAGAACGAAAATTTTATTACTTGCTGCTATCATCTTTTTTTCGAATGCTGCATTTGCACAAATTCAGGTAGGGTTAAAAGCTGGTGCAAATATTTCAAAAATTGATGGAGTTTCTTTTAAAGATAAATTCGGTTACGGCTATCAATTAGGCGGGTTTGCAGATATTAGTCTGGGTAAAAAACTCGGTATTCAGCCAGAAATTTTATTCACACAATTCAATACAAAATTAGATAGTAATTACAAAAGCATTTATCAAAACGTGATAAGCTCTACCATTAACGATAATATTAAATTAAATTATTTGTCTATTCCGGTCTTGTTGAATTATAAGGTTGCCAATATTCTAAGTTTACAGGCAGGACCCCAGTATAGTATTTTGATGGATCAGAATTTGACATTGACTCAAAATGGTAAAAAAGCTTTTTCTGATGGTGATTTTTCTATTGTAGCTGGTGCTCAATTGAAGTTTAGTAAAATAAGGCTTTCCGGCAGATATGTTGTTGGTCTCAATAATATCAATCAAATTGATAATAAAGATCAATGGAAAAACCAGGCTATTCAGGTTTCGCTTGGGTTTACATTTTAATTTTTTCTTACCTCTTGGAACTTCCCTCTGTAAAGAGGGATTTTTTTTATTTAAATCTAAAGAGTATTTTTTCATTTACTTATGGCATCAATATTGACCAAGAAGTAATTCAATAATTTTTTATGATGTACGGGGATGCCGTGCCAAAATGTCTAAAGACTGGTTTATATGAATTTTGAAAAATTTTTAATGAATTCGGAAGATGAAATGGACTTTATGCCAATTATTCCACTCAATGAATACGAAGATGAAAGCCTTGATCCTATTCAGGTTCCAGAAGAATTGCCCTTGCTTGCTTTGCGAAATACAGTCTTATTTCCCGGTGTGGTTTTGCCTATTACGGTAGGTCGTGATAAAAGCATTGTTGCTGTAAATGATGCCTATAAGGCTGACAAATTGATAGGTGTTGTTGCACAAAAAGACAGTAATATTGAAGATCCTGCAACTAAAGATTTGGAAGAAATAGGAACTGTTGCTAAAATTGTAAAGCTTATAAAAATGCCTGATGGCGGTACAACAGTCATTATTCAGGGTAAAAATCGTTTCAAGGTTGAGTCTATTTTAACAGAAGACCCATATTTTAAAGCAAGAATTAGTACGCTAGCTGAAGAAGAAAATCCAACTGATCCTGATTTCTTAGCTTCAATTTCTCAAATAAAAGATTTAGCAACAGATATCATTCGACTTTCACCCAATTTGCCAACCGAAGCTTCTATTATTTTACGAAACATAGAAAGTCCATCTTTCCTGATTCATTTTATTTCAAGCAATCTGAATACGGGATTGAAGGACAAACAAAAACTACTGGAAACCGATAAGATCACCGAAAGAGCTTTTTTATTGTTGCAGGTTTTGCAAAAAGAATTGCAGTTTGCCGAATTGAAAAATAAGGTAAATGAAAAAACCAAGTCGGAGCTGGACAAACAACAGAAAGATTATTTTCTTCAGCAACAATTAAAAAGTATCAAAGACGAGTTAGGTGGAGATAATAATGAACGGGAAATAAAGGAAATGCAAAAAAAGGCCAAAGAAAAAAAGTGGCCTAACCCTGCAAAAGAAATGTTTCAAAAGGGTATCGAAAAATTGGAAAGAATGCATCCAACAACTCCCGATTACTCGGTTGTATATAACCATCTTGACCTGATGCTTGACCTACCATGGGATGAGTACACCGAAGATTCTTATGATTTGGCAAAAGCAAAAAAAGTGTTGGATGCAGATCATTATGGCATGAAAAAAATTAAGGAACGGATTTTAGAATATCTGGCGGTTTTAAAACTAAAGGGAGACATGAAAAGTCCGATCCTTTGTTTTGTAGGACCTCCGGGAATTGGGAAAACTTCATTGGGTAAAAGTATTGCCCATGCTGTTAAGAGAAAATACATTCGCTTAAGCCTTGGTGGATTGCATGATGAAAGTGAAATAAGAGGGCATCGTAAAACATATATTGGAGCAATGCCTGGTCGTATTATACAATCTATCCGTAAAGCAAAATCATCTAACCCGGTGGTAATTTTAGATGAAATAGATAAATTAGGAAATGATCAACGAGGCGATCCAAGTAGTGCTTTATTAGAAGTTCTCGATCCTGAACAGAATCATTCGTTTTATGATAATTACCTGGAGCTGGAGTATGATTTAAGCAAAGTGATGTTTATTGCAACAGCTAATAATATTCAAAATATACAACCTGCCTTGAGGGACCGTATTGAAATTATTGATTTGAGTGGTTATGCTATTGAAGAAAAAATTGAAATAGCAAAACGACACCTAATTCCAAAACAAAAAGAAATGCATGGTTTAGCGAAATCAAATTTTAAAATCAGTGATAAGGTTTTAGAAAAAACAATTCATGATTATACCCGCGAAAGTGGTGTAAGAGACTTAGACCGGCAATTGGCTTCTATTATGCGTTCACAGGCGAGGCAATTGGTAAAAGCAGGAAAACTAAAACCTACTCTTACACAGATAGATTTAGAAAAAATACTAGGAACTCCAAGATATAGTAATGATATCTATAAAACAGTTAACATGCCCGGAGTGGCTGTAGGCCTTGCCTGGACCTATGTTGGTGGAGAAATACTTTTTATTGAAACAAGTTTGAGTGAAGGAAAAGGCGAAATGAAAATGACCGGTAATCTGGGAAATGTGATGAAAGAAAGTGCCAGCACAGCATATACTTATTTACAGGTGAATGCAAAAAAATATGGCATAGACAGTACTCTTTTTGAAAAGAAAAATATACATATTCACGTGCCGGAAGGTGCTACACCCAAAGACGGTCCAAGTGCCGGAGTAACCATGCTAACTGCATTAGCTTCTGCATTTACCAATAAAAAAGTAAAGCCGTTTTTAGCAATGACCGGTGAAATAACTTTGCGTGGACAAGTTTTACCAGTAGGTGGGATTAAAGAAAAAGTATTAGCTGCTAAAAGAGCTGGGTTAAAAGAAATTATTCTTTGCTGGCAAAACGAAAAAGATGTACAGGAAATTGATTCCGATTTTGTCAAAGGGCTCAGGTTTCATTATGTAAAAAACATGACACAGGTTTTAGAAATGGCTATTCAATACTAATAATCAGATTTGGATAATTGATCCCCTGCTCAACAGCAGGGGATTTTTTTATTATGGCAAACTCCGAAACTTTTCTCATTTTCGTATCACTTGAAAATCAGCATTTACATATTCCTCATTTTTATTTCTTCACAGGCAGGGTCGCAAACTCTTGGCGGCAATGCTGCTTTCAACTTTGTTAAGTTGTCTGCTTCTCCTTTATTAACATCGATTGGAGGAGTAAATGCTTCAATTACGACCAATGATATTGGATTGGCTTTTTATAATCCGGCATTATTGAAACCCGCCATGCATACACAATTGCAAGCTGCTTTCAATGATTTTTATGCAGGTATAAAAACGTATAATCTTTCAATGGGTTATTATAATCCAGTAATCAAAACAAGTTTTGCTTATGGCGTACATTATATAAATTATGGCAACATTCAACAAACAGATGCTGCCGGAAATGTTTTCGGGAATTTCAGACCGACAGATTGGGTGATGCAGGTTTCGGCTGCACATAGTTATTTGCAAAAATGGAATTTAGGAACAAGCATAAAATTTATTAATTCAGATTATGGTCAATACAAATCGAATGCATTGGCTGCTGATATTGGCTTGCAATATCAAGACTCAGCCAAATTGTTTTCTGCTTCTGTTCTGGTAAAAAATCTGGGCGTTCAATTAAAGAAATATAATAATGTTAGTGTGGAAGAATTGCCTTTCGATTTGGTTGTAGGTATTACAAAACGATTAGCAAAAGCACCATTTGGTTTTTCATTTACTGCTAATAACCTGAATGTATTTGATATTCGGTATAACGATGAAAATTTTAATTCAGTAAATGTCTCTGGACAGAATCAGGACAATAAGAAATATATTTTTGATAAGATTTTCAGGCATGTAGTGTTAGCCGCTCATATTTATGTTGATTCAAAAATTGAATTCAATATTGGGTATAATCATTTACGGAGACAGGAATTAAGTATTGCGAACTCTGGCAAAGGCTTGAATGGATTCTCCATGGGTGCAGGGATTCTATTGAATAAAATGCAGATTCGTTTTGCACGAACTAATTACCAGAATAATACGGCGTTTAATCAGCTTGGAATCAATTTAAAACTGAATGAGTATTTTGGGCTTGGAAAATTTGGTGAAAAAATTAAATGGTGATAATGAAAAACATGGTTAAGCGAATTTTCAAAGGAGTATCCATCCCTTTAATTAGTATGGTGTTACTAATAGTTAGTATCAATGACCGCATCCATCGATATGTAACGCCATCTAAATATATTACTGCATCTGAGTTGAATGACAGCTCGAAACTTTCAAGATGGGGAATTGATTACTCCCGATTCAATTATAAGGATGATAATCTGACTATTTATTTAAGTGATACAATTGGTATTCAGTCATCCGATAATTCATTAGTAAAGACTGAAAAAATTTATAAACATATCATTGATAAAACCATTGGTAGAGGCGGCGTTCCGGATCAGATATTGGATAATAAATCACCCATCGAACAGTTGGATCTTGTAAATAAAGGCTTATCAAAAATATGGTGTGGCAACTATGGATTTATATTCCCTTATTTTCTTCAAAAGCAGGGAATTGTTTCCAGATATATCTCTATCGGACCTGTTGAAGGGAATGAAATTGGGGAGCACATTCTTACAGAAGTATATATACCGGAGTTGAAAAAATGGATATTGGTTGATCCTACATTTAATTATCTGTCCTTTAAAAATAAAGAAGGGCTTCTGTTGAATTTAGAAGAAATAAAAAAACAAGAATTGGATTCTGGAAATTTTACTCAATGGATAAATGATTCACTCGTCGACAAAAACAGGACTGATATTAGCACTGACTGGATGGAATTGGTAAAAAATGAAATGCCTGCACGGTATTTTAGCAAAGACCAATTAAGTAAACAATTTGATTCTCCAACTAAATTTCAGCGGCTGATAAAATATTTTTTACCAACACCGAACTATTTTATAAATAAAAAACCAGACCGCATAATAGATAATTATACGATCTGGTTAATTTCTGATATTCTTTTAATTGCCGGATTGGTATTCTTTGGATATAAACTAATTCGAAGTTTTACGGATTCAAATTAACGTAAAACTATTCCGGCTATTCGATTACATATACTTCAAATTGGTTTTTGGCGATAAAGCCAGCAAGGATTCATACATCAATTGAATGGTTTGTTCAATATCCTTTTTATGCAACATTTCTACCGTAGTGTGCATATAGCGAAGAGGAATTGAAATCAACGCTGATGGACATCCATCGTTGGAATAAGCAAAAGCATCCGTGTCGGTTCCTGTACTACGTGAAACTGTTTTTAACTGATAAGGAATTTTATTTTTATCAGCTACTCCCTGAATAAAATCAAGTAATTTATTGTGAACTGCTGGTCCGTATGTCAATGCTGGTCCCTTTCCGCAGGCCGTATCCCCTTCAACTATTTTATTTACCATGGGTGTGGTAGAATCATGAGTAACGTCGGTAACGATGGCTACATCAGGTTTTATTCTGCGGGCAATCATTTCTGCTCCACGCAAACCAATCTCTTCCTGCACTGCATTTACGATGTATAAAGCAAAAGGAAGTTTCTTTTTGTTTTCATGTAATAGCCGGGCAACTTCTGCAATCATAAACCCGCCAATACGGTTGTCAAAAGCACGGCCTATATAAAAGTCATTAGCAATTTCTTCAAATCCATCACAGTAAGTAACTACCGAACCTACATGTATACCCAGTTGTTCCACCTCTTTTTTTGAAGCCGCTCCACAGTCAAGGAAAAGATTCTCCACTTTAGGTTGGGTTTCTTTTTGGTCTGTATTGCCCAGGCGGGTATGAATGGCGGGCCAGCCAAAAACAGCTTTCACCAATCCTTTTTTTCCATGAATAAAAACCCGTTGGCTAGGCGCAATCTGATGATCAACTCCACCATTTCTTTTTAAATAAATAAACCCTTCCGGCGTAATATAGTTTACAAACCAACTGATCTCATCTGCATGGGCTTCAATAACCACTTTGAATTTATGGTCAGGATTGATGACCCCAACTGCTGTTCCATAGGGGTCAACAAAATGGCTGTCGATATAGGGTTTCAGGTACTCCAGCCATAACTTTTGTCCGCTGCTTTCAAATCCCACTGGGGACGGGTTATTGATATAATCTTTAAAAAATTGAAATGATTTATCGGTAATAATCGATTTTTTATTCTTTGTTTTAGCAGCCATAATTAGTGGTATTTGATATATTGGTTAAGATAAGTTAAGTAAAGCGAAGATAAGGAGCATGTATTTAAACAGCAACATGCCATCATTGGTAAAAAAATGTGCATGATAAATTCAGGTAAATGGAACAATACTAAACTTTCTAATGGGACTATAGCACAATAATAAATGAAAATATTGCTGTAAACAATTGAGCGTTGTAATGGATGAAACAATTGACTTTAATTGAAGTAGGTCATGGTTTTTTTAATGTAATTTTTTTAGACTCAGCATAGTTGCTTTTATTGCCAGCCTTATCTTTTAATATAATTCCAAAACTAACTTCCCGGTCTGCACTTTCCGTATTTAAAAACAATGCACCGGCTGCTAGTTCACCATATTTTGCCAGCAATTCAATTTCACCACTTCGGGTATTAGGTACTCCCAGTTTGCCAAGTGTAATACGTATTGTATCAGTCGATAAAGTTGCGGTTCCATTATATCGTTTGAAAACAACAAATACGGAATCCTGAATATCTCCCTGATCATCAGTAAAACTGGCTGTCACGGTAATAAAATTACCTTTGCTAACAACATCCGGTGAAATAGATTTTATTTTAACTTGCGGAGCTGTGGTGAATTTGTCTTTTTTACATCCGGCAAAAACTGTTAACAGCAAAATGGAAAAGATAAATGATATTCTGATTTTCATTCTGTAGAGTTGAGATAAACAAATTTAATCTTTTAATTGATATGTATATATAATGGCGTGTGAATGGGTAGATAAAATATTTGAGGTTAAAGAAGAAGGATTTCAAGCATTAGCTTTGGAGGTTTTTCAGTTTCAGTATGCCGAAAATGAAGTTTACCGTAAATATGTAAACGCCTTGCATCTTGATGTAGCAGAAATAAAAAGTATTGAGCAAATCCCGTTTCTTCCGGTTCGGTTTTTCAAAACCCACAAAGTGATAACAACTACGTTTGAACCGGCACTTATTTTTGAAAGCAGTGGTACAACAGAAACAGTAAATAGCAGGCATTTTGTAAAAGAACCGGCGATTTATTTTGAAAGTTATTCTAAGGCTTTTGAATTGTTTTATGGTTCTGTTATGGATTATTGCATCATTGGATTATTGCCTGTATATTTAGAAAGAACGGGATCCTCCCTGATTTATATGGTTGATGATCTGATAAAAAAAAGCAATCATTCGCAAAGTGGATTTTATTTAAATGAGTTTGAAGAGTTGAATTTTTTGTTGAAGGATTTAAAAAATAAGAATCAAAAAATCTTGTTGATCGGAGTAACATTTGCGTTACTCGATTTTGCAGAAAAATTTCAACCTGATCTTTCCCAATCTGTCATCATGGAAACCGGAGGTATGAAAGGAAGAAGAAAAGAAATGATCAGGGAAGATGTACATAAAGTTTTACAAAGTGCTTTTAATACCGATCAAATTCATTCAGAATATGGGATGACCGAATTGCTTTCACAAGCTTATTCAACAGGTAATGGTATTTTTAATTGCCCATCCTGGATGCGAGTTTTGTTGCGTGATGAAGAAGATCCGTTGAGTATCCGTACAGGAAAAACAACTTCAGGTGCTATTAATATTATTGATCTGGCCAATGTATACAGTTGCAGTTTTATTGCAACGGATGATATTGGGAAACGATTTGAAGATGGAAGTTTTGAAGTTTTGGGTAGAATGGATGGTTCGGATTTAAGAGGGTGCAGTTTGATGGTGATTTGATAAAAAGTTTTCAAAATTGCATTTTTTTAAAATAGATTTGCTCCCCGTTGAGGATTATTGCCTAGGTGGCGAAATTGGTAGACGCACTGCCTTCAGGTGGCAGCGTTCGAAAGGATGTGCTGGTTCGAATCCAGTCCTGGGCACAGGGTCTTTCAAAGAAATTTGAAAGACCTTTTTTTTAATTCCGGAACAAAAAAAAGCCTGAAATCAAATTCAGGCTTTCGTATTTAGATACTTACATTGAAATCTCTTAAGGCATCGTTCAGACTGGTTTTTAAATCGGTACTTTCTTTTCGCTGACCAATGATGAGGGCACAGCCAACTCCATATTCGCCTGCCGAGAATTTTTTTGTATAACTTCCGGGTATCACCACACTTCTTTCAGGAACACGTCCTTTCATTTCAATCGGTTCTGATCCACTCACATCAATAATTTTTGTAGACTGTGTCAGCACTACATTTGCCCCCAATACAGCTTCTTTTTCAACTTTCACTCCTTCTACAACAATACAACGGCTGCCAATAAAACATCCATCCTCGATAATTACAGGACTGGCTTGTAAAGGCTCTAATACGCCACCAATTCCTACACCACCACTCAGGTGTACATGTTTGCCAATCTGTGCGCAACTGCCCACAGTAGCCCATGTATCTACCATTGTGCCTTCATCTACATAAGCGCCGATATTTACATAGGATGGCATCAAGACAACATTTTTTGCCAGGTAAGCTCCATAACGGGCAACTGCATGTGGAACAGCACGAACGCCTAAGGATTTGTAATCGCTTTTCAATTTCATTTTATCATAAAATTCAAATGGGGGTAAAGTAAAAGTCTCCATTTGCTGAATTCCGAAATACATCAGTATGGCTTGTTTTACCCATTCGTTCACCTGCCATCCATTTTCTGTTGGCGATGCCGTACGAAGCCTGCCTTTATCTACTTCTTCAATTACAGCACGAACTGTATGAGTATATTTTTCATCTTTTAATAATTCACGGTTGGCCCAGGCTTCAAGGATAAGTTCTTTCATTGTATATAAATTTGTTGCGAAAATAGTTGTTAAGAACGGAAGTGCATTAATCAGGAGTCTGAAAATTACTTTTGCTTGGGTGTCAATAATTTTTCCGTCTTATATTTACAAACTATGAACATTGGCTTTGATGCAAAACGGGCTTATCACAATCCTACAGGGTTAGGGCAATACAGCCGTACATTGATTAGTTCATTGGCAACCAATTTTCCACAGCATCAATATTTTTTATTCAACCCAAAACTATCCAATCTTTTTCATTTTCATGATCTGTCAAATGTGAAAGAAGTGTTACCACAATCTTTTCTTTCCAAAAAATTCTCTTCGGCATGGAGGAGTAATTGGGTGAAGAAAGACCTGAAGAAGTTCAAGATTGATTTATATCATGGATTGAGCCATGAAATTCCTGTCAACATGCAGCAAATAGGTGTCAAATCAGTCGTTACTATTCATGATCTTATTCATGAACGTTATCCTGAGCAATACAAATTCATCGACCGGAAAATTTATACAAAGAAATTCCGCTATGCCTGTGCACATGCAGATAAAGTGATTGCAGTAAGCAACCAAACCAAACAGGATATTATTGATTTCTATCAAACTCCGGCTGATAAAATTGACGTGTGCTATCAAAGTTGTCATGCTGCTTTTGGCGTTAAAGTATCTGCCGATGTAAAACAAATCATCAAACAACAGTATCAGCTTCCCGATCAGTATTTTTTATACGTCGGCTCTATCATTGAGCGAAAGAATTTATTGAATATATGTAAAGCGATATATCATCTCCGCAAAGAAGTTAACATTCCTTTGGTGGTTATTGGTAATGGTGGTGAATACAAACAGAAAGTAAAAGAATACATTCGTTTCAATAGATTGGAAGAGCATATTATTTTTCTTTCGGATCAACCTGCAGCTAAATGCTCTCCCACATTTCAGTCGGCTGTTGATTTTCCTGCAATTTATCAAATGGCCATTGCTATGATCTATCCATCCGTATTTGAAGGCTTCGGTATTCCCGTGTTGGAAGCATTGAACAGCCATATTCCGGTCATTACTTCCAATGTTTCCTGCTTGCCGGAAGCAGGTGGTGATGGGGCTTTTTATGTTGATCCAACCAAACCTGATGAAATTGCTGAACAGATGAAACTTATTTTATCTGATAAAACTTTTGTAAAGCAACAGGTAGAAAAAGGCTGGCAACATGCGCAGCGGTTTACCAATTACAATACCGCTGCTGCTGTAATGAATGTATATGAAAAATTGTTTTGATCCTAAAGGGTATTGATAATTTTAAAACATTATTATCCGATTAAATTCATTAAACCCTTTACTAGCTTTATTCGCCTCACACCAACCTCCGTCCGAGCAGTCATCAAGGCGGGCCTTTCCTTACGGATAGTGGCTAAATGCGGACGAAATATAGATCCTAAAAGGCTCATCGGGGTTCTGAATGATGCAAACGATAATTAATGTATAAGTTTCAACATCATATTTTTTAAGCCTTCTCCCTTTTTCTCATTTATTTTTGCAGTAATGGATATTAAATGCACCGATAAGGAACTATTTATTTTTAAGAAGATTGCACATGCAGCAGATGAGCTACTAATGCCTGCTTATTTGATAGGCGGCTTTGTACGGGACAAACTAATTGACCGCAACACAAAAGATGCAGATATTGTTTGTGTCGGCGATGGGATTGTTCTTGCCAAAGCGGTTACAAAATATTTCAATCCAAAACCGCATGTCAGTTATTTTAAAAATTTTGGAACTGCACATATTAAAATTGATTTATCCAATCATCAGGAAATTCAGGGAGAATATTCACCAGAAAACAATCTATTGGAAGATGTGTACGATATTGAGTTTGTTGGAGCCAGAAAAGAAAGTTATCAATATCATTCCCGAAATCCATCGGTTATACCAGGCACACTGGAAGATGATCAGAACAGGCGTGATTTTACGATCAATGCCTTAGCCATCAGTTTAAATGAAAAAGATTTTGGAAAATTGCTTGACCCCTTTGGCGGAGTGGAAGATATTCATCAAAAGATTATCCGAACACCGTTAGAACCGGGAACTACTTTCAGTGATGATCCTTTACGGATGCTGAGAGCAATACGTTTTGCAACCCAATTGAATTTTGTAATTGAAGAAAAAACATTGCAGGCTATTACCGATAATGCATATCGGATAAATATTATTACTCAGGAAAGAATCAGTGATGAATTGAACAAAATCATACTTTGTAAAAAGCCATCCATTGGTTTCGAATTACTTTACAATACAGGCTTATTACATATTATTTTTCCACAGATGGTAGATTTGGAAGGAGCCGAGAATATTGATGGCAAAGGGCATAAGGATAATTTCTATCATACCCTGCAGGTGTTGGATAATATTTGCAATAATACCAATGATCTGTGGTTGCGATGGGCGGCTATTTTGCATGATATTGGAAAACCGCCGACTAAAAAATTTGAAGAAGGGCATGGTTGGACATTTCATGGGCATGAAGTTGTGGGTGGAAGAATGGTACCTAAAATTTTTACCAAACTAAAATTGCCATTGAATGATCGGATGCGGTTTGTAAAAAAGATGGTGGAATTGCATTTGAGACCCATCAGTTTGACGAAAGAAAATATCACAGATTCTGCTATCAGGCGTTTATTATTTGATGCCGGTGAGGATATTGATGACCTGATGATTTTATGCGAAGCGGATATTACTTCAAAAAATAAATTAAAAGTAAAACGGTATCTGGAAAATTTCAAAATGGTAAGAGAACGATGTCAGGAAGTGGAAGAAAAAGATATGCTACGCACATGGCAGCCACCCATTACCGGAGAAATAATTATGGATGTTTTTGAAATTAAACCTTCCCGGGTTGTAGGTGATTTAAAAAATGCAATTAAAGATGCAATTCTGGACGGGGTTATTCAAAACTCGTATGATGCAGCATATGATTACATGCTCTTAAAGGCAAAACAGTTAAATCTACATGTAAGAAAAAGATAGCAATATAATTTTTGTTATTTTTGAATAGAAAACAGATAACCAATAGATATGGCTATATTAAAATTCAGAATTTATTTAGAAGATGACGAAAGTGTTTATCGGGATATATTGATAAGGCATTCGCACAATTTTTCCGATTTGCATCTGACGATTCTTAAGTCTTTCGATTTTGATTCAAAACACAAGGCAACTTTTTATCGCAGTAATGATCATTGGCAAAAGGGAAAAGAAATTACACTGGAAAAATATGATAAAGAATATGTAGTTGAGCCATTACTGATGTCTGAAACATTGGTCGGGTCAGAGATCAAAGATCCGAATCAGAAATTTGTTTATCATTACGACTTTAATAAATACTGGACTTATCTGATTGAATTGATTTCGGTTTCGAAAGAAGAAGATGCAAAAACTAATTATCCGTGTATTGCAAGAGTGGAAGGAATAGCTCCAAGTCAATATGGAACCAAAGGTTTACTGGGTGAGAAATTTGCAGACATTGAAGAGAAATATGATCTAAGCCTGAATGCAGATGGTTTTGGCGAAGAAGGGGATGAGGAAGATCCGGATAGTGATCTTAATATGGATGAAAAAGAAACCGAAGAAACCGAAGAAAGGGAAGAGTTTTAATATACATAACAATAAAATAAATTAATCCCGGCCAATACAGTCGGGGTTTTATATAGGATTAAAAAAGTGGATGCCTGAAAGTAAAATAAATAAAAAAGTAATCAT
>JAYWEL010000193.1:0-20048 GCA_043779285.1 Chitinophagaceae bacterium
ATTCGGGTGTTGGCCGCATATCTTCAAACAGGAAAACTTTGATTTCATTAGCTGCAAAAACATGGGCAACGGTTTCGGCAAAAAAGCGGCTATTATTTCTGCAATCATGTGCTATTGCTACTCTAATTTCTTCATCCGGAAAATTTTGTTTCAAATAATTGGCATAACCCTGAGTGGCCATTCCAATCGTATATTTGTTCATTCGGTTGGTTCCAATGCCCATAATTCCACGCAGACCCCCAGTGCCAAATTCGAGATTTTTATAAAATGCTTCTTCCAGTTCGGCAGGGTTTTCTATCAGCAGTTTCCGAACTTCTTCTTTTGTCTGTTCATCAAAATTTCCATTCAACCAGCTATCGATCTTCACTTTTATTAAACTGTCCATATTATTTTCCTTGTGTATTTTTTTTGAACCTGTTTCTGCAATATGATGCGAAAATAAGAAATGTGAATTTACGAGATAAATGAACTGTATTTTTGTTTTGGCTGGATTAATCAATCTGTCCGAATTTAAACAAACCATTCGTCCATTGAGAAAAAGGGGTGCATTTATAATTGTCGCATGGCCGTACAGTTTGTGGGCGGTGAGGACACCGCCCACGGCGAACTGCCCCGGTTGGTGTCCCCACCAACCGGCGACAATTATAAATGCACCCAGAAAAAGAGTTTTATTTTCTTTTTTAATTTTACTTACTTCCACTGCAGTCTGTCTGTCGCAGGATTCAAGCCTCATTAAACAACCAATCGACAGCTCTTTTTCTACAGCCATTTATAAAAATCAAATACGCAATAAAAAAAGGGTTCAATGGATGACTGCAGCTAATGTTGCTTTCTATTCCACTTCATTAATATTACTGAATGAAGCCTGGTACAACGATTATCCGAAAACAAATTTTCATGTTTTTAACGACGGAAAAGAATGGTTGCAGTTAGATAAAATTGGCCATACAATGACCGCATACAATATCGCAAAAGAATCATTTGGCTTATGGAAATGGACAGGTTTGCCGCACAATAAATCAACAATACTTGGTGGCATCAATGGTATGGCGTATTTAACAGTGATTGAATTTCTGGATGCCCATTCGGCTGAATGGGGCTGGAGCTGGTCAGACATTTCAGCCAACATGATCGGCACTGGTTTATTTACGGCTCAGGAATTATTGTGGAAAGATCAACGGGTACTTTTAAAATTTTCATTTCATACAGTCGATTATAAAACTAAAGAATTGCATGACCGTGCGGATTATTTATTTGGCCAAAAATGGTATGAACGAATGTTGAAAGATTATAATGGTCAAACATATTGGTTGAGTGCAAACATTCACTCCTTTTTGCCTGAAACAAAAATTCCAAAGTGGCTTAACCTTGCAGTAGGTTATGGTGCCGACGGGATGTTTGGTGGTTTCGACAATATTGGGAAAGACAAAAATGGAACCATCATTTTTAACCGGCCTGATATTCCTAGAGTGAGACAATATTATATAGCTCCTGATATCAATTTTTCGGGAATAAAAACAAATAAGCAATGGCTGAAAACAGTTTTTTCTTTATTGAATACATTTAAGTTCCCTACTCCGGCACTGATGCTGGATTCAAAAGGAAAAATGAAACTATATGGAATTTATTTTTAGTATAAGTATTAATTACTCAAGCCAGGCTCCCGTAATTTCTTTTCCCTCAACTTTTACATAAATATGTTCAGCAATGGTTGTGGCAATTGAAAGACCCACATAATCGGGACTCACCGGAAATTTTTTATGGCTTCGTTCTACCAATACAAGGGTTTGAATTTTTTTAGGATGAAATTGAATAAATGGTTTTAACGCATAAAGTAAAGTTTTGCCACTGTTTGCTACATCGTCAATAAGGATAATCACTTTATCATTAAAATCAATCGGACTATCGATGACCACTTCAGCTGGTAATTTTTTATTCAATGAAACGATGATCAGTTCAATTTTTTTATCACAGATTTTATTTAACTGATGAAAAATGGATTGGGCCATTACAACGCCATTTTCTTTTATCCCTGCCAAAACAATCGATTCTTCATCCAGGTTGTTCTCCAAAATCTCATAGGCCATCCGAATCATTTTTTTTTCTACAACTGCCTTCGAAAGTATCTGCGTTTTATCTTTTGACATGGTATTCAATATTTTTTATCTTATTTATCGGTAAGCCTTAATTTAGCGAAAGTAATTAAACCTCCATGCATATCATACAGCAAATATTATTTGTACTTCTAAGTGGTTTTTCTATCTGGTTATTTTCAAAAAATATAAATCAGATCAGAAAGAACATCAATTTGGGCAAAGAGGAAAACATCCATGACAACCCATCTACCCGATGGAAAAATGTTTTTTTATTGGCATTTGGGCAGAAAAAAATGTTTAAAAATCCTTTAGTGGCCATACTCCACCTGTTTGTATATGTTGGATTTGTAATTATCAACCTGGAGGTTCTCGAAATAGTTTTGGATGGTTTGTTGGGAACCCATCGTTTGTTTGCCGAACCTTTAGGCGAATTTTATTCCCTATTAATAAATTCATTTGAAGTATTGGCATTATTGGTTCTTATATCCTGTGTTATTTTTCTGATACGCAGAAACATTATCAAACTGAAACGTTTTATCAGCAAGGATCTGGATGGATGGCCAAGGTCTGATGCCAACTATATTCTAATAACAGAAATTGTGTTGATGTCATTGTTTCTACTAATGAATACTACCGATAGATCGTTGCAATTGCAGGGACATGCATTGTACAAAGACACGGGTGATTTTTTAATTTCCGGTATTATTGTTCCCTCGTTTAGCAAGATGAGCAGTGCTACATTAATAGGCATTGAACGAATTGCATGGTGGATGCACATTTTTGGAATTTTTGCATTTTTAAATTACCTACCTTATTCCAAGCATCTGCATATTTTATTCGCATTTCCCAATGCCTATTATGCCAAATTGGTTCCACAAGGTAAAATGAGCAATATGCCTTCCATTCAAAACGAAGTTTTGTATGCTATGCAACCGGAATTAATACCTACTGAAGCGGCAGCTCCGGAAAAATTTGGTGCTAAAGATGTTTTTGATTTGAGCTGGAAAAACCTCTTGGATGCATATACCTGTACAGAATGTGGCCGATGTAGTGATGCATGTCCTGCGAATAAAACTGGCAAATTACTTTCGCCCCGAAAGATTATGATGGATACACGTGACCGGGTGGATGTTGTAGGAAAAAATATTCAAGCAAATGGTATATGGAAAGATGATGGCCGAAACCTTTTCGACCACATCACAGTTGAAGAACTCCGGGCATGTACTACCTGTAACGCCTGTGTGGAAGAATGCCCGGTAAGTATCAGTCCGCTGGATATCATACTTGAATTAAGACGTTCACTTGTGATGGAAGACAGTAATGCTCCGCAGGAATGGAACACCATGTTCAGCAATGTGGAGAATAATTTTGCCCCCTGGAAATTCTCTCCCGATGACCGGGATAAATGGGTAGAAGAAATGAAATAAGCAATTCAATTTTTATAAAATGCATATTCCTGATTTTCCTTTAAGCCACATGGACTGGTCATCAATCCTAGCAGAAGATCATGCCGGGGAAACCGGTACTGCAAGTTGGAAAACATTGAATATTGCTGATATCAGAATACGAATGGTGGAATTTTCAGCAAACTATTTATCCGATCATTGGTGTTCAAAAGGACATTTGATTCAATGTTTGGAAGGAGAAATTAATATCTTTTCAAAAACTGGACAAACCATACTACTAAAAAAAGGAATGACTTGTATTGTTGGAAATGAAAGTGATGCACATAAAACAAGTTCCGTCATTAGATGCAAACTGCTGATTATTGACTGATTTTCTGCTACTTATTAAAATGGTTAACTATTTTATTGAATATGTGCATAAAAAATACTGTATATTTTTTATCAATATATTAAAATTCGGTAACTTAATAAACCAAAACTACAGCCAGCATTTAGGCTGAATAAATTATCAAAACTGCTTCTCTTAGTTCTTTTAAATTCCTGGTATTATTTTCAATTTTAATAAAAAAAATTAAAACCCGTAACGTGTGAAAGTGTGTAATTTATTATTCATCTTAAAATTTTAATTATGGAAGTTCTAACAAGGCAAATCGAAAAAGTAAAAGGCATGTACGAATCCTTTAACAAAGGAGACATTCCTTCCATTATTTCCAAAATGGACAAAGATTGCATCTGGGAATCTATGGGTCAGCCCGACATTCCTTATGCAGGAATTTATCATGGTCCGGCTGATGTAAAATCGTTCTTCACAAAACTTACCAATCATATCAATTTCACTGAAATGGAACCTGAACATTTCACAGAAGTTGATAACCTGGTAACAGTTACCGGCCACTTTAAAGGAACTGTTTTGAAAAACAAAAAACTGGTTTCTTCTATTTGGGCTATGACCTTTGAATTTAGTAATTCAGGGAAAGTGACTCATTTTAGAGACATTTTTGACACACTTACTGTCGGTAGGGCATTTACCAAGTAAAATGACCTTGCATGCCGAAAGCCTTTATCCAATGACGATAGAGGCTTTTTTAATGAATTCTTTTTTCCAATGACTGTGTAAATTCTTCGGGGTGTTTCAACAGATATACAGAATCTTTTTTTCGACTCATTTTCCAGATTTGTAATAAAGCAGTTATGAAAAAAATGCCGCCAATTATCCAGCTTAATATATGTTGATTGTTTTTTAAAAGTTCGCCAACAAACTTTCCACCTAAAATAAATACCATATTTCCGATGAGGGTTCCAATGCCGATACCAATGATATACACATTGTAATGATCGTTTCGGGGTAATAATATTTTTTTGCTGAATAAAACGGTACTCCATCCGAACCAGAAAGGAATTTGAATAGGGTTCAACGCACTCATGAAGAGACCTAACCAATACCGATGCAAGGAACTGCTTAATATTACATTTTTATTTACAACAGGATTTAATGCGGCATAAAAACTAAAGAAAGCTAAGGCCAGTATGATAAATAATGTCACCCATTCTAGAATCCTGAAGATTTTTTCCTGCTTACTGACCCAATCCATTGCCACTAATGAGATCCGTACATAAATTACTTCTGCAGTGAGAGAACCCAATGAAAAAAGTACAGCTTGAAAAACACCATCCGAAATAGAAATTTGCATGGCTGCAATATTCAAAGTTCCTAATGGCAGAGTTCCCAGAAAACTAACTAATAAACCAACCAATAAAACCTTAATCAATGTTGACATTCTGCAAAAATAATATTTAGAAATATGAACTTAACTATTTAATAAAATCGCTTCATGAATTCGTTTCAATTTTTTTGTATGTACCTCATTATCCATAAACATTTTTGTCCCTTGAGAAACAGATAAATAAGAATATCCTTTTTTATGATTTCGACGGCTTATCTGCCAAAGGATAGTCCAATGCCTTACAATCTCATACCATGCAAAAAACACAGAATGCTTCGGATCATAGATATGGGTTGGTTCACTCCCTGCCCCATTTAATTCTATAATGGAAAAATTTTTCCCATGCCGGAGATCTTCCCAATTAGCATAACGTATATCGAGTCTGCCAAAATAAAAATCCGGTATTTGTTTACAAATTGAATCAAAACTGTTGGTCAGGGTTTCATCAATCAAATGCGAGGCATCCAAGAATTTTGATCCTCTGACATGATTACCATAAGGAACCAAAACTATCCTTTTCTGATCTGGGATAATGTCATTTATTTTTTCTGCAAATTCTTTTTTTAAGGATTCGAGTTGAATAATATTTCTATCATCTTGAAAAAGTAATTCCAACATCGTACTGTTTCCATCACCGGTAATAGTCAGAAATTCTTTTGATACTATACCCGAGAGTTGACCATTCTCTCTATCGGGAAACCGGTAATAAAATAAACCGACTTCATTTGAATACGGCACAAATTCCTGAATGTGAAAATCGAGTGAATAGAATTGAATGAATTTATTTAGCTCATGTTCTGTATCTATTTTTTTTACAGCATAACCCTTTAAACCTATATTGGGCTTGATGATCAGGGGATATTGAAAAGTATTTTTTTGAAGTAACTCAATGACTTCTTCTAGCAAAACGCCTTCTTCAAGAAAGATTGTTTTGGGTGTGTAGTTTTTAGGAAGTAAGGGATAAATATCTTTTTTAGATTCCATTAAAAATCCCCCATTTTTTATTCGGGGGTTTGAAGCAGAGAAAAAATATCGGAAACCACTTAATATACAATACAGGGTTATGACAGGATAAATCAATGCATAAACAATATTGGAGTTCCAATATTCCCAATGAAGTAATCGAATGATAAAAGGTTTTTTGAGAAATTTTTTAAAACTCATCGGTGGGCACATTCTTTTTTCAGATCAAAATTTAACGTTGAAGTTCTAGTATTTTTTGTGTCGAAATAGTTGATTCTACCAAACGAATCATGGAGTAAAATGCTGATTATACTGACAGTGCAATATTCATTATCCCTATTCATTAATATTGCATTCCTTACGTCATCATCTCCAGTAAATTGATGAAACTTTAGAATTCCTTCCTGCTCCGGATTTGAATTTTGTATCAACCAATCAGAAAACCACTCCTGCCTTTTTTCGATAGCTTCATTACTGTATAATGTTGCAGAAGACCATATATATGGCTGCAATACATTTAAAGAAAGCAAATGTTTTTTATTTCCATCCCACCTGCATTCATATAATTTTTCCTCCTCCCAGATTATAACGGTAAATGGTTCAATTTGCATCAGGTCAATCAGCTTAAATTCTTCAAAGGGCCTCTTTTGTTGAATCAGTTTAAGCACCACTAATCCACGGCTATATTTATATGGTGGAGTAAATGAATGATTTGCAAATGCACCATTCATTAATACAACTACATTGCCATTTTCATGAACCGCAAACCAGGTTCCTCCTGCCTGAGTGTCTTTCGGATAATAGATGATTCCTTCGGGAAATTGATATGCTTCAGGTTCAATGGCATCTGGCCGGGAATATTTCTCGTCCCGGTTTGATGTGATGATTGCAGTATTTCCAGAAGGTATGAATGTTATGGTGCACATGTAATTTTATGCTTTATAGTTGAGAAAGCCATTCCGAAATTATCTGGTAATTCCAGATCAGTTACTTCTTTGATAACTACACGAATCATGGCCATATGATGTATAGCATGATCCAAATTGTAGGCCAATTCTCTTTTGTAATTTGTTTTTATCTGAATAAAACTGGTATTGACTTCATCCGGACAAGTTTCCAAAATCAAATCCTTTTCTGCTTTCCCAATAGATAATGGAATATCATTTAATAACTTGATGGCAAGGTCTTTATTTATTTCGATTATTTTGTCTCTTCGTCTGTTTTCATAATTAATAAAACCTTTTTCATATCCATTTTCAAGTCCTTGAAACATTTCAATAATATGCCGCACATGTTGCCCGATATTGGATTGATTTAAACGTTGACTGGGCATTACATACTGTTCAAGACTTAATAAATTGAGAACCTCTGTTAATTGATAAATAATATTTTGAATAGATGCATGAAGCATGATGAAAAATAATACGATTATTTGGTTTTTGCAAAAACAGAAAGTCTGACATTTAATTCGTCTGAAAGAGAAATACTTTTTCCGCCTACTTTATAATCCCTTCGGTTAATTGTAAACTCAGCTTCAAATAAAACTCCACCATCTTTTTCAATAGCCTTAAACGGAAATTTAACAACTTTTGTCACTCCGCGGATAGTAAGTTTTCCAAAAACATATAACCAATCATCGGTATTCGTTTTATTTATCTTAGTAGAAACAAAATTGATTACAGGGTATTTTTCAACAAAAAGATATTCTTCTTTTTTGACATGATTATCGCGTGCATTTATATCAGTATTAATAGAACCGGCATCTACACTTACATTAAACGAAGATGATGAAAGACTATTCCGGTCAAAAGTAATATCTCCTTTCAAGCCAGTTAAAATCCCGTCTGTATTGATGCCAAAATTTTTAATGACAATTTTAACTTTAGAACCTTCATCGACTGGGGAATACATTTGGGCTTGAATAGTTGAAAATCCTAAAAGGAATAATAATAAAATTGTCAGGTGCTTCATAGTAAAACAAAATATGTTAAATCAATAAATAATCGAAAATGCCGAACTAAATGTCAATTTTTAACCGTACTGATATACAAACGAATTAAATATAGAAACGGTTGCTTCAACATGTATGCATTAGAAATTCTATTACTTTATTGTACTTGCTAAATAAAATATTTCCCAATAATCGGAATCGTATTTCTTTTTTCAACTACCAGATAAACAGAACAAGTAAATACAATGACTGCATATAAAAATAAAAGTCCCCCGTCCTGGTGAATTTCAATACCCAAAATGCTGAAATGTGAAAAAATAGCACCAGTCATTACTCCTCCAGCTATAAGTGCACCTAATCCGGTATATGCCGGTATTAATATTAAAACAGCAGCCATGAGCTCAACGATACCACTGGCATACCTTCCCCATGGCTCAATACCCAATTTCGAAAAAATGTAAACAGATTCTTCTACCCCTGAAAATTTAAAATACAAGGTTTGCAGTAAAATGAAAGCTGCCAATAAACGTGCTGTCCAACTGATGATAAGTTTGAAGTTAGTCATGATGAAATTATTTATATAAAATTACCAAAATTCTATTCATGACTTGAAGATATGCTGTTACGTATTGATTTAGTTTTTAATCAAATTGTTTTAACAATGTGAAATGTTTACGGGCTTGTTTTAAAAAATGATATCCTTTCGAAAAAGACCAATAAGGTGTTCCGTTTTCGTTGTTATACTTACTGATGGCAAATAATACTTTCCAATGTTTTAATATTTCGGCATAAGCCTTTCCCAAACTGATGCCGGCATCATAAATATGATTGGGTTCAGCACCACAACCATTGAATTCAATAATAGAATAATTTTTGCCTTGTTTAAGTTCTTCAATACTTCGACACTTTAAATCATATCGTCCGTAATAAAATTTCTCCGTGTAATGACTTAATTCATCAAACCGCTTCAACAACTGTTCATCCACTTCATTTATTAAATTAATAAACCGAGCTCCCCGATTGTGATTTCCTGCATACGAAAGAATGAATGAATAGCCGGCGTCCAGAATTCGTTCCATTCGATGCGCATGCCTTTCCATCATTTCCTGCATTCTTAATTTTGCCCTGGGATGATTTAAAATCAATTGGTATAAAGTATTTTCTCCATCCCCTGTTACCTCTAATAATTCTTTTTGTATAAACCCGCTGATTGTTCCTTTCTTTTCATTTGGCAATCGATAATAAAATACACTCAACTCAATCGGGAATTCAATCATATGTTGTATGATATATTCTACCGGAATCCGTTCGTGGTATTTTTGTAATTGTTCCTCATCTTCAATTTTTCGAAAAAGAATTCCCTGCATTCCCACGTCTGGCTTTACCACAAATGGATAAGTAAATCCATGCACTATAATTTTTTTCTTTACTTCTTCAAATGAAAGACTGTGCAGTATATAAATTGTTTTAGGATATGAATCCGGTGGAAGCTGATCATACATTTCTTTTTTACTCTCTCCTTCAAATCCTCCAAAAGTTATGGTGGGGTTTGACGAACTGAAAAACCAAAAGGATCTTGCCTTTATACAATACCAAAACCAAATAAATGAAATCGGAAAGTATATTACCTCAAAAGGCCATTGCTCCCATTTAGAAATAGTATGGATAAATTTTTTCATGTATACAAACAAGTTCGCAAAAATAAACCACTCTCCATAAAAATTCATTTTCATTTGAATTCACAAATGCACTGAGTTGAATGATTTACAAAAATTTTCTTAATGATTTAGATTCTTTAGTTTTGAATCAAATTTAACATGCATGAATGTTCCAACCGTTGCATCGCTTTTTGCAGAGGAGAAAACGCCTGAAATTCTTTTTTGGGTAGGATGTGCCGGTAGTTTCGATCAAAGGGCACAAAAAATTACCCGAGCCTTTGCAACAATCCTAAATAAGTTGGAAATTAATTATGCTATTCTGGGCAAGGAGGAAATGTGCACCGGAGATCCTGTACGAAGAGCTGGTAATGAATTCATGTTTCAGATGATGGCCTATCAGAATATTCAGATTTTGAATAATTATGCAATAAAAAAAATTGTAACAACCTGTCCACATTGCTTCAATACACTGAAAAATGAATACCCGGAATTGGGAGGGGATTATGAAGTGATACATCACAGCAGTTATTTACAGATGCTGATTGATGAAGGAAAAATAAAAATGAAAGAAGACGGTAGTTTTAAAGGAAAAAAAATAACGTACCACGATAGTTGTTACCTGGGCCGGTCTAATAATATATATGAAGCTCCCCGTAAAGTACTGGAAGCTTTAGACGTCGAATTGGTTGAAATGAAACGGTGCAAAACGAATGGCCTTTGTTGTGGAGCCGGAGGTGCACAAATGTTTAAAGAAGAAGAAAACGGTATTACAAGGATAAATATTGAAAGATCACACGAAGCCATAGCAACTGGTGCATCCATCATAGCATCGGCCTGTCCTTTTTGTAATACCATGATGACCGATGGAGTAAAAAGTGAAGAAAAGGAAGATTCTGTACAGGTATTGGACATTGCTGAAATGATTGCCGAAAGTTTGGCTGACTAATTTATTATCGTCATATTATTGTTTTTCAACCCATCTATAAATGCACTTTCGCAGATGCTTTGTATTTTTGCACAATGAATTTGAATTACAAAGAACTATTAGATGAAAGTTTTGCTGACAATTCCCGTGTGTGGATATATCAAAGCAGCCGATTGTTTTTAATGGGTGAAGCTTTTGAAATAGAAGACTCCATTAAGTCCTTCACAGCTTCCTGGCTAAATCATGGAGCACCTGTAAAAGCAGCCGGTTATTTATTTTTTGGTCAGTTTATCATTTTGATGGCCGATGAATCTTCAACTAATGTGGGTGGTTGCAGTACCGATAGTTCAGTTAGGTTTATAAAAGATCTTGAGACCAGGTACAACGTACATTTATTCGACCGGATGAGTCTGGCTTTTGTTGTAAAAGAAAAAGTTCAGGTTCTTCCACTTTCGCAACTACAATATGCAGCAGAAAACCAATTCATAACTCCCGATACATTATACTTCAACAATTTGGTGCTTACAAAAAAAGAACTGGAAGACAATTGGATCATTCCTGTCAGCAATAGCTGGTTGTCTAAAAAAGTTTCATTTTCAAATTCAATTAGTTAAGAAAATCGAATTTCTTTCATTTCTTTAGTTTAAGACTGAAAATTGATAAATAGACTTGAAATTTGTGTCATTATGTCATAAGTCTTGTGATTTTATTTATCTTTGCACACCTTGAAAAAGGCTTATTTTTCTTTTAAAACTGAATTTGATGTCGGAGTTAATGATTACAAAATTGCATGAAGAGGAAAGGCAAGGTGAGGCATTTGCTGCTTTTGAACATGACCCTAATATCTATAGCAAGAAATTTTATATAGAAAGTTATGGTTGCTCGATGAATTTTGCCGACAGTGAAATTGTAGCATCCATTCTGCAAGCCGAAGGTTTTGGGGCCACCCGCAATCTGGAAGAAGCAGACCTGATATTTGTTAACACCTGTTCGATTCGTGAAAAAGCGGAATTGACTGTCCGGAAACGTTTAACGGAATTCCGTAAACTGAAAAAACAAAAACCAGGCATGCTGGTTGGGGTTTTGGGCTGTATGGCGGAACGGTTGAAATCGAAATTCATGGAAGAGGAAAAACTGGTTGACCTTGTGGTTGGACCGGATGCCTACCGTTCACTACCTGCCTTAGTTACCGAAGCCGAATCGGGACATAAAGCCATCAATGTTTTACTAAGTCGTGATGAAACATATGCCGACATTTCTCCGGTAAGATTAAATAGCAATGGGGTAAATGCTTTTGTAAGTATTATGCGTGGGTGCAATAATATGTGTTCATTTTGTGTGGTTCCATTTACCAGGGGTAGAGAAAGAAGCCGTGATGCCAGAAGTATTGTGAATGAGTGTAGAGAACTTTTTGAAAATGGTTATCGGGAAGTTTGTCTGTTAGGTCAGAACGTAGACAGTTATTACCAGGCAGCGCAGTCATCTGAAAACAATAATGATTCTAATCTTCAGGATTATGAAGACGAAGTAACATTTGCAAAGCTACTTGTAATGGTGGCAAAAATATCTCCATTACTGCGAGTCCGATTTTCTACTTCACATCCGAAAGATATTACTGATGAAGTGTTATATGCCATTGCAAACCATGAAAATATTTGTAATTACATTCATTTGCCAGTACAAAGTGGTTCTACTAGAATCTTACAATTGATGAACCGTACCTATACAAGGGAATGGTATATGGCCAAGATAGACCGGATAAAAGAAATTATTCCAGGTTGTGGAATTACTTCCGATTTTATTTGTGGTTTCTGTACAGAAACAGAAGAAGACCATCAAGAGACTTTAAGTATTATGGAATACAGCAATTACGATTTCAGTTATATGTTTTACTACAGCGAAAGGCCCGGAACTCTTGCGGAAAGAAGGTATGAAGATGATATATCCTTGGAAGTAAAAAAAAGAAGACTGGCCGAAGTAATTGCTCTTCAATCCAAAATTTCACAGGAAAGTAATCGGAAGGACATTGGCAAAATTGTACAGGTTCTAATTGAAGGGGATAGTAAAAAAAGTAAAAACGATTGGATGGGAAGAAGTTCGGAAAGTAAAGTAGTCGTTTTTCCAAAAAACAAAAACGAATTGAAAAAAGCGGACTATGTGAATGTAAAAATTACCAGTTATACCCAAGGAACATTATTGGGAGAAATTGTAATTGATAATTAAAGAATGATTGGCAGATATAAAACGGAAAATGATTGATGGAAATTCAAAGTATTAAAAACAGGTTTGAAATAATAGGGAACTCTCCCCTGCTTAATTATTCTTTACAGGTAGCAACTCAAGTATCCAATACCGACCTGACCGTATTGATCATGGGAGAAAGCGGGGTTGGAAAAGAAGTGTTTTCTCAAATTATACATGCCCTTTCTTCCCGTAAACACAATCCGTTTATTGCGGTTAACTGCGGTGCAATACCTGAAGGCACTATAGATTCTGAATTATTCGGACACGAAAAAGGATCCTTTACCGGAGCTGTGGATGCCCGCAAAGGATATTTTGAAACCGTTAATGGTGGTACCATATTTCTGGATGAAATAGGTGAACTTCCTTTAGGAACACAAGCCCGTTTGCTTCGTGTATTGGAAGCAGGGGAATATTTGCGAGTTGGTTCTTCTAAAGTGATGAAAACAGATGTACGGGTTATTGCTGCCAGCAACAAAGACCTGTTAGACCTCGTTAATCTGGGGAAATTCAGAGAAGATTTATACTATCGTTTAAATACGGTTCCTATCCGTGTTCCATCTTTAAAAGACCGCCAAGAGGATATCAATATCCTTTTCAGGAAATTTGCAGTTGACTTTGCAGAAAAGTACAAGACCGCACCTGTTCAATTAGATGAAGAAGCAAAAAACATCTTAGTTACTTATCAATGGCCGGGTAATGTAAGAGAATTGAAAAATATTGCTGAACAAATTTCTGTTCTTGCCAAAGACAAATTGGTTAGTGGGAAAGAATTATTAAAATATTTACCTGCTTATAATAATACCAGATTGCCGATGGTTATACCACATGCAGGTTCTTCCAGTACTGATTTTTCGAATGAACGGGAGATTTTATACAAACTTTTTTTCGATATGAAAAAAGATGTAACCGAATTAAAGAAAATGTTTCTGGAAGTTTTACAAAATCCGGAAATGGCATCAAAAGATCATTCTTTTATCAATGAATTAAAAGATTTTAAAAGTAAAGAAATACAACCGCCTACCTATATGCAACCTGTTGCTCAATCCAATCAGCCGGTTATTCTAAATAATAACATCCATGAACATGTGGAGATAGAAGAAAGTCTGAATATCATGGATAAGGAAAAAGAATTGATCATTAAAGCATTAAAAAAACATAAGAATAAAAGAAAAGATGCAGCTTTGGATTTGGGAATCAGTGAAAGAACATTATACCGGAAATTAAAAGAATATGATATCAATGAGTAAAAAAAATATTACTATAAATAGTTTTTCCGGCAGGAAACGATTTGTATTGCCCTTTGTTGTTATACTTGCAGCATTTGCAGTTTTTGCAATTCCATCCATGAGCAGTTGCAATGTCTATAAATTTATTGATGTCTCCATACCGGACAGTATCAAAACAGTTAAAGTAAATTTTCTGGAAAACAGGGCCAGGTATGTAAACCTTCAACTAAGTCCGAAACTGACTGATAAACTGAGACAAAAAATTGTCAATCAAACCCGCCTGAATCAGACCAATAAAGATGATGCACATTATGAAATCAGCGGATATATAAATGAATATTCTGTAACAACTTCGGCTATTTCAAACCAACAAGTAGCTTCTAACCGATTGATTGTTGGTGTACACATAGTTTTGTTCGACCGTTTAAGTAATAAGAGAACCGAATTCGATTTAACCCGCAATTTTGATTTTTCAGCAAGTTTATCACTTCAAGCTGCTGAAGCAAGCTTAACCGATGAGATCATTCGTAATTTGACTGACGAAATCTTTAACCGTATTTTTTCAAATTGGTAGTTTCATTTATTTTGTGTTTATGAACAATGCTATTTCTCCATTATCTAAGGCTGTTTTTAATAAATCTTCTATAGAATCTTGCAGTTTGGTTGAGATTAAAACGCTGGCTGATAAATATCCATATTTTGCTGCAATACAAGTTTTGCTTTCAGCCAAATTTAAAGAAAACAAAGAAGCCGGTTTTAAGTCACAACTTCAGAAAACTTCTTTATTTATTACAAATCCTTTTTGGCTGGATGGCCTGATTAATCCCGAAAAATATTTGCATGATGAGGGGAACATGAAAACAACTGTCTTAGAAACTGAACATATAATTGAAGAGACGATTGAATTAGTAGAACCAACAGAAGTTGCAGAGTCCGAATCAAGTATTTTCAAATTCACTTTACCGGAATTAAATAAAACAGTTTCTGCAGATGATGAATTGCCGCTTAGTTTCGAGCCTTATCATCGGGTTGACTATTTCGCATCGCAGGGAATCAAGCTGGAAGCCGAAGTTTTAAAAGATGATAAACTAAGTCAGAAATTAAAAAGTTTTACCGACTGGTTAAAGGTTATGAAAAAACTACCTGAATTGGAAAAGTTAAATTCAATGGATACTGGTTCTGAACTGAAAGTCATAACACTTGCCGAACATTCTATTTCTGACAGAGAAATATTAACTGAATCCATGGCAGAAGTTTGGGTAAAGCAGGGAATTTATGAAAAAGCCATAGAAACCTATCAAAAATTAAGTTTGCTAGATCCCTCCAAATCAGCTTATTTTGCATCGAAAATCGAAAATTTAAAGAAATAAACAGACATGACTTTATTATTTGTAATCCTTATCATTTTAGCAGCAGCAGTACTTGGATTTATCATTTTAATTCAAAATCCAAAAGGTGGTGGTTTGGCCGGCACTTTAAGTGGAATTGGAAACCAATTTATGGGTGTTAAACAAACAAATGATGTATTGGAAAAGGGTACCTGGGTTTTTACCGGAATCATTGCTATTTTATGTCTTACCTCTACCGTATTCATTTCTAAGACTGGCACAAGTGGAGAAGATAAAACCGAGAAAATTGGAACTGCTCCAATACAAGCAAGTCCTAATCAGTCAAATACAACCACATTACCTGCAGCACCTGCTAAGATTGATACTTCGAAATAATTTAATTTCAATATTTTTAAACCCTTCTGCCTGCAGAAGGGTTTTTTATTTACTTTAGAAAAACAGTAGATATACGAATGAAAAAACTTTTAATAGCAATCCTTCTTCTAGGTTTATTCCTACTCTCATTACTGGCCTGGCAATTGTTTGGATCGACAACTACTTTTCAGGAAAAATCTAAGACAGTCTATATTCATACAGGTCATAATTCAATGCGTGAAGTGGTAAAGATGCTTGCAACTGATTCAATTATTCGCAACGAAAACTTGTTTCAATATTTGGTTAAACAAATAAAAGCAGAGAATAAATTTAAGCCGGGTAAGTATATTGTTAAAAAGAGAGCAAGTCTTTTTTCAATCATACAGAAATTCAGAAACAATGATCAGGCTTCCGTAAATCTGATTATTACTAAATTAAGAACCAGTGAAGATTTGGCTAGATTAGTTGGTAAAAAATTTGAATGCGATTCTATGCAAATGATTCAATTCTTAAACAATGAAAAAAAGTTGAATAAGTTTGGCGTGAATCCACAAACCGTTTTTACAATCGTCTTTCCTAATACCTATACTTTTTATTGGACAAGTAGCCCGGAAATAATTTTCAAATCCTTGCATAAAGAATCTGAAAAATTCTGGAACGAGCAAAGAAAACAAAAAGCAACCAAACTAGGATTAACTGAAAAACAAGTTTATATTCTTGCATCCATTGTTGAGGAAGAAACCAATGCTATTTCGGATAAGGCTAAAATAGCCAGTGTGTATTTAAACCGTATTCAGTCAGGCATGTTATTGCAAGCAGATCCAACCGTGAAATTTGCCTTAAAAGATTTTGGAATTAAAAGAGTCATGCAAAAACACTTGCTTGCCGAATCGCCTTATAACACCTATCGTTACAAGGGATTACCCCCCGGTCCTATTTGCACACCTTCATTAAACACGATAGAAGAAGTGCTGAATTCAACTAAAACAGATTATTTATATTTTGTAGCAAACAGTGATTTCTCCGGCACACATATATTCACAACAAATTATGCAGATCATTTAAAATATGCCAGGGAATTTCAAAAAGCCCTGACGATACTAATGAATAAAAAGCAAAATAATCCCTGATGCATTTCTTAACACGTATTTCCAGGATTTTCTTTACCTCAGCACCGGTTAAATTTCTTATTCGTGCCAGCAAAAATATAATCCTTCCCGGCTTCAGGGGAATTCCTCTATACGATGTGTTGAAATTTTTTTTCCAGAAATTAGGTCAACCCGGACTTGATGACAGGGCTTCAGCAATTGCATTCAACTTTTTATTGGCCATACCTCCTGCATTAATTTTCTTTTTAACACTTGTTCCCTATTTCCCCATCTCCGATCAGTTTATACAGGAGATGTATAAATTAATCAGGGAAGTAATTCCCGGAGAAAAAAACAATTCACTGATCATAAACTTCATTAAGGATTTTTTATTGAATCCAAGAACAGATTTATTATCTGTGGGTATATTACTGGCTCTGTTTTACTCGTCAAATGCCATGATGGGCATTATGCGTTCGTTCAATAAAGATTTTCCGGGATTAAAAAAGAGAACCACTTTCCGGGAACGAATAATTGCCATCGAACTGACTATTATACTATTCATTATCATTCTTATTTCAACTTTATTGCTTGTCATGCAGGGTCAGGTGTTGAATTGGATCGGTATCGAAAACTATTATATCAAAATTTTAATCAGTATTGCCAGATGGGTTATTTTTATTTTATTATTTTTTTACTCCATCTCTTTTATTTACAGAAATGCTCCGGCTACACATAAAAAATGGAAATTACTGAATCCCGGGTCAATACTGGCAACTTTTTTAATGCTTTCTTTTTTGATTGTTTTTACTTTTTGGGTAACCAACTTTGCCACTTATAATAAACTCTATGGATCTATCGGAACGATACTTGTAGTCATGCTGATGATATATTTTAATTCGCTTGTATTATTAATTGGATTCGAGCTCAATAACAGCATCCATTCCCTGAAACATGAAGTAGATAGAAGGAAAAATATTAACATGGATGCTGATAAAGTCTGATAATATTTCAGGATATTTATACTCAATAAAATAATTCTATTATGAAAAAAATAATTCTATTTCTTATTCCGGCAGCATGTATTGCTATCATGTCATTTTCTTCATATAGTGAAGTATTACCAATTGGATCCAAAATTCCAAATCCGACACTACAAATGAAGAATATTGATGGAAAAAATATTTCATTTCAGGATGCCACTCTAAAAAATGGAATCATGGTCATGTTTAGTTGCAATACCTGTCCATGGGTTATTAAAAACCAATCCAGAACAAATGAAATCAGCAAATATGCGTTGGATAATCATATCGGCGTCATGTTGTTGAATCCAAATGAAGCGCAAAGATCAAGCGATGACTCTTACGACGCCATGAAAAAATATGCAAATGCTCAGGGTTACGAATGGAATTATGCAATAGATAAAAATTCAATAATGGCCGATGCGTTTGGTGCCAATAAAACACCGGAAATTTATTTGTTCAATAATGCAGGTACTTTGGTCTATCACGGTGCAATCGACGATAATCCGAGCAGTGCCGATGAGGTAAATCGTAAACACTTAAAAATTGCCATGGATGAAATGCTGCAAGCTAAAGATGTAACCATCAAGGAAACCAAATCGGTTGGTTGTACGATTAAACGAATCAAATAAAAATTACAGTATTTTGAAAAGGCCCCGATTAATTCGGGGTTTTTATTTTAATCCGTTTTTGCTGTTATGGTTGAAATCAAATGAAGAATTTCTTTTTGTAGTTTTTCCTGACTTAACTGTTCTTCAAAAAATTGCCGGTACCCGGTTTTATTGTTGATGAACAAAGTTCCCGGAATACCTCCCGACCAACTGCTGTCAATTTTAGTACAGAAATAATCTGCATCCGTTTCATCCAACCAAAGCAATGGGCCTTCAATCCTGAATTTTTTAGCTGTGGCTAATAATCGCTTTGGTACTGCTTCTTTAAAATCAAGACTAACCAAGATTAACTGCACGGAGTCTGCCACATATTTTTTTGTGAGTGATTGAAAATACGGAAGCTCTTCGAGGCAAGGCACACAAAATGTTGCCCAAAAATTTACGATCAACGGATTCTCTGCTTTCTTAATGGTTGCTTCTAGTTCTGTTATTTTAATTCGTTTTACTTCCTGTGACTGAAGCAGTCCGGTTGAAAAAACAAATAACAAACTTATTAAAACTTGTTTCATAGTTCTTCATTTTTAGTACACCATTGATTCAAAAGATCCGTATAAACTGGTTCAACTAATTGTTGCTGCTCATAGTGACCTGCCAAAGTTTTTTGCCTAAATGCTTCGTATAAGGTAACGGCACAAGCAACACTTATATTTAGCGAACTGATCATGCCAACCTGTGGAATAGTAAAATTCCCGTCGGCATGGGAATTCAATTCATCTGTAACACCACTGTGTTCATTTCCAAACACCAGGGCAATTTTACCGGTTAAATCCAGTGCGTGTAAACTTACTGATTGTGCACTTAAATGGGTTGTTAAAATACGTGCATCTCGTTTACGCAGTGCAACAACACATGCTGCCGTATTATCAAATTCATGAATAGTTATCCATTTTTTAGCACTGCTGCTGCTTTTATAACCCAGCTTTTCTTTCCATTGAACAATCGTATTTAATACAAATACATCCTGAATACCTACGGCATCACAGGTACGTAAAACTGCAAAAACATTATGTGGATCAAAAACATTTTCCAGTACAACGGTAATATCCGGTTGCCTTTTTCCAAGTACCCGTTTAAATTTTTCCAGACGTTCAGGTGTCATTTATTTGTTTTAACAAGATCAAAAATACTAAAACCAAATCAGCCGTTAGTTATTAGTTAAATTGTAGCATGATATTTGAAATTAAAATGAATACATGAAAAAAGTTTTGAAAATTATTGGCATCATTATCCTGATTCTAATTAGTGCAGCCATTGTAACCCCATTTTTGTTTCACGACAAAATACTTGTTATAGCAAAAAAAGAAATCAATAAACGCATCAACGCAGACGCCAATTTTAAAGATGTAGATATTTCGTTCTTTCGTCAATTTC
>JAYWEL010000194.1:0-19941 GCA_043779285.1 Chitinophagaceae bacterium
TAAACAGTAAATAGTCCAATGCGCTTTTCTGCGGTATAATACCATCTAAGATTTACACATAGTCCGTTGGACTATTTAGTAAATCAAGATGGTATAACATATTTTTTTTTGACGAATTGCATATTATAATTGGGATAGGAAACAATAACCAAAGGATGTTCATGAAGAACTTTAAAAGCAATAAAAAGACTGATTTTTTGAAAGCGGAAAAATTTATCCTTTCCGAATTACAGAATGGACTTTCATCCAATTTATCTTATCATGGTTATCATCATACAATAGATGTGCTTGATGCGTCAATGCGTATAGCCGATTTTGAAATGATCAGTGACGATGACAGAAAACTCCTCCGGATTGCTGTTCTTTTTCACGACTCAGGCTTTTTGCGGGTATATGATAACCATGAAGAAATTGGTTGTGATCTTGTCAATGAATATTTACCCGGATTTGGATTTTCTGCGGTACAGATACAGACCATTTGTGGAATGATTAGAGCAACTAAAGTTCCACAAAGACCCGAAACTTTATTGGAGAAGATAATCTGTGATGCAGATCTTGATTATTTGGGAAGAGAAGACGTAGAAGAAGTTTCGCAACTGCTGTACGAGGAATTAAAGATTCAGAAAAAAATAATGGATAAGGATTTATGGAACGAAATACAAATTGATTTTCTACGTATTCATCATTATCATACCGCTTCTTCAAAAATAATAAGAGAGCCCGAAAAACTTAAATATCTGAATAAGTTAATGAAGTTGCATCCGGATGAAATCTAACTGGCATTCGATCTCTTCATCTCATGTAATGCTTTATTTCCTTCCCGGATTCTTTTACAAAGTATTTTTATCATTCCTTTGCTTACTTCCGGTCTTAATTCCATCAGGTCATAAAATGGTTCCTGGTCAATACGGAATAATCGGCAATCCGTTTTTGAAATTACACTAGCCGATCTGGTCTCTGTATCCAACAATGCCAATTCGCCGAAAAAATTATTTTCGCCTAATGTGGCCAGTAAATGTTTTTCTTTAAAAACTTCAACAATGCCTTCCAAAATCACATACATACAGTTTCCCGGATCGCCTTCTTTAACTATTACTACGTCTCTTTGAACATCATGTTCCTGCATCAGGTGTGCAATTTCAGCCAAAATAGTTTCAGGGGTTTCTTTAAAAATAGAAAGTGATTTTAATAAAACGACCCGTTCTATAATCAGGAGATTGTGATGATCTGGATTTTGCATTTCATGGAATTGTTAAGTTAATTAATTCAAATGTTCCTTTTCTTTATAAAAAGAAGCAAGATGGTTGCTTGTTTCGGATAATAATTTATTTTCTGAATTCATGTAATAAGAATAAAGTTTTTCGGTAATGATGGATGGCTTATTCTTTAATGAGTATAGCAAGCAGGCCTTAGTCCAATCATTGTAATTATGCTCCGGATCTTCTATTATTAAAGTTAAAACATCTGATTCTACTAATGGTAATTCTGCCTGATATTTAATTAACGAGGAAGTTTTAAAAATCAAATCAGTAGGTTCATGAATAATACAGAAATGCATGGCAAATTCTTTATAAACGCTTACTTCAATCAATTCGAAGGCATTTGCGGTGGACTCTTTTGTACCTAATTCAAATCCGGCCATGGCTTTACGAATTTTTGTTTTATCGTACATGAAGGAAAAAATGTAAAGACATTTTTCTTTTAAGTTATCTAATTCAATTTCAAGTGCCCGAATCAGTAATGAATAAACTTCAGGCTGGTTCCTGAAAAATTTAAGTTGAAAAGTCAGGTTTGTTGAAATGTGCAAATAATTTTTCAATAAGGGAATGAAAAATTCATTATTGCCCTTGCAATGAAAATTAAGATGATAAAGGGATGATAAGATCAAGCCTGAATCCTGAGGAAATTGTACAATTGTTTTTTCTAAAATTTGAATAGATTCTTCGCCACCTATTTTTCGTAATAGCCTGAACAATTTTCTTCTTTTCGTGTCGATTGTTTTTTTAGATGTGAAATAGTCTTCTAAAATGGGTAAACAGGTTTTCTCCGATTTGAAAAGAGCATTCAGATAAATACTGTCATTTTTTGTTGCTAAGAATTTTAATAATACAGCGTTGATCAATTCCCTGTTTTTTGAAAAAGAAACTAATTCCAAAGCCATATTATTCAGTTTTGGATTGCTGTCATTCAGGAACGTAAGGATAAAATCTTTAAAGTCATTTGTAGTGTGTAATCTTTTTAATATGTTTAATGCGTTAATTCTCTTCTCTATTTCATCACTGTTTAAAAGGGATAACAGATAGTCATTCGCATGATGTTTTTGATTATTTTCTGCGTTATTTATTATGGCAATGACTGCAGCATTAATTACAATTTGGTCACGGTGTTTAAAAAAAGAAGATATATCCTCTTTCAAATCAAGGGTGGATACCGCACTGATAATATTAGCTAATTGTAAAGGTTCTTTTTCTGACAACATCATTTCTTTTAATGCCGGTAATAAGACTTGATGTCCTTTTTGTTTAATGCTTTGTATAGCCTGTTGGCGTACTACATGTGAAGTATGCTTTAATGCAGATTCGAAAAATAAAGAATGATCGATGTCTTGTGTTTCAGCTAAATGTAAAATGGTTAATGCTTCCTTTTCATTACTAGTTTCCATTTTATGTAAAAGAATCTGAATAGATTTTTTATCGGTAATTGTAATATCTCTTTCATGAAGAATCCGTTTGTGAATGGATTCGGTTAGTAAATGTGCATAATGTTTATCAACAAAAAAAGAAAACAAAATCCATAAAACAGTTAATATAATCAGTAGAATACTCAGTGTTTCAAATTTGATTTCTTTTTGATTATCTGTTAAAAATAAAAGAACGAAGCCGGTTATTAAAAAAGCAAAAGGATCCATTAAGCCTTTAATCAATGTATGACCTTTCAGGCGTTGATGTGCAGGAAGTGGTTGCAACGTGGCAAGCATCACCGGCGATTGGATAGAAGATAGCAATGCATCAATAGAGATAGCCATGATGCCGAATAAATAAAATATGATCAAATTGGATGAACTGCCTGAATAATAATAGGAAATAAGGCTAAGCATTAATAAAAATACAGGTGTAATCAACATGGCAGTTTTCAAACCTAATCTGTCCAATAACCGACTGGTAAAAACAAGTTTTACAACTAAGGTCAATCCACGACTGATGGCTAAAAAAATGGCAAAAAATCCAGCCATGTTTTTATCAGAATTAAACTGTTTTTTTACAAATCCATAAAAAACAAAACTGATAATTAGGTAAAAACAAAAGGAAAAGAACGACAGAAAGGAAAGTGTACGAATGAGTTTGTTTTTTGAAATGGCAGCAATCAGTGTTTTGATTTTTTCTGTTGCAAAATGATGTGGTTGTTTTACTGGCTGATGTATGTCGTGGTTGGAATGACTGATTTTTATAAATTCTCTTGATTTGGAAATGGAATAGAAAACGACAAATGAAACAAGTAAGCAGGCAAAAGAAATCCAAAGTAGATTTTCTGTGCCAAATACCGGAACTAATATTGCAGCAATCAGGTAACCCATCATTTTTGCCGGAAGATCTCCTCCACTAACTATTGCAAATAACCGTTTACTTTGCCGCACATCAAATAGTAAAGCTACCAATCCCCAGAATTCAAGATTGTTCAGTAAATACAATAAATAGTAAAAAGCCAGCATCAGATACAAAATCCAATTAACCTCTGAAGTGAGGAAAAGCCGGAAAAATAAAATAACAAGTGTTATAAAAATAAGAACAGTAAAAATCAATTTTTTTGTAGAAAGAAGATGTTCCAGTTTATTGTATAAAAAACTGAAGCCCCAAAGTATCAAAGCCGTAAGAATATAAACATGGGGTAATTCGTTGGCAGGATTGTTTGTTAAAAAAAGAGTGATGGAGGCTGTAAAAAACAAGGCTATTGCTGCTCCCTGAAAAAATTGAAATACAAATAGTTTAGTGACCAGTTGTTTTTCAGATTCCCGGATCTTTAAAAATTGGGATATCGTTCTCTTGTTTTGCAAAATTTATAGAAATAACATTAAATGTAATTAAATAATTCTTTATGTCTGTTATCATAATTATTAATGTTGAAATACATGCATGGATTGCTGTTTTCTCACCTATCTGTAATAACTTTCAAGCAAAATCATATTTTTAAAATGGCTGAAATATTTAATACTGCAAATGCCGCAACTCCATTAGGTGCTTATCCACACGCAAGAAGAGTAGGGGATATAGTATTTCTTTCAGGTATTGGCCCCAGAAGTGCAATTGATAATACGATCCCCGGATTGAAATTAGATGAGGAAGGAAATATTATTTCTTATAGCATAGAAATGGAAACCCATGCCGTTTTTGCCAATGTAAAAGCTGTATTGGAAGCGAGTGGCAGCAGTTGTGAAAATATGGTTGATGTAACTGTTTTTTTAACCAACATGAAAACTGATTTTCCGGTTTACAATAAAATATATGGGGAGTATTTTAAAAACATACAGGCGTGTAGAACAACCGTTGAAGTTAAAAGTTTACCAACACCCATTGCCATCGAATTAAAAGTTATTGCTACAATCAACAAATAATGTCATTTTATGAAAACTTCAGACAACTATATTTGTAACAATGGAATTTAAAAATACACTTGGTTTTGCTCAGCAACTTGATCTGCAGGATCCACTAAGGACTTTCAGAGAAAAATTCTACATCCCCTTAATTCAAGGAAAAGAATGTATTTATTTTACCGGCAATTCATTGGGATTGCAGCCAAAAGCTGTTAAAGAATATGTTGATCAGGAACTTGAAGACTGGGCCAGGATGGGTGTTGAGGGGCATATACATGCCAGAAAACCATGGTTACCTTATCATGAATTATTCCCGCAACAGATTTCAAAAATGGTAGGTTCTTTGCCAGAAGAGGTTGTTGTTATGAATCAACTGACTGTAAATTTGCATTTATTAATGGTTAGTTTTTACCGACCAACAGCACAACGTTATAAAATAATTTGCGAAGCAAAAGCGTTTCCTTCCGATCAATATGCTATGGAGTCGCAGGTAAAGATTGCAGGTTTCAATCCGGATGATGCCATCATTGAAGTAAATCCGAGAGAAGGAGAATACACTATCCGTACAGAAGATATTTTAAAACTAATTAATGAAAATAAAGATTCTGTTGCTTTAGTTTTATTTGGTGGAGTAAACTATTATACCGGTCAGGTTTTTGACATGAAAACGATAACAGCCGCAGCACATGAAGTTGGTGCATATGCTGGTTTCGATCTGGCTCATGCTATCGGTAATGTTCCACTTCAATTGCATGAGTGGGATGTGGATTTTGCTTGCTGGTGTTCTTATAAATATTTGAATTCCGGACCGGGTGGAGTTGCCGGGGTTTTCATAAACTATAAGCATGCAACTAATCCGGAGCTTCCACGATTTGCCGGTTGGTGGGGATACATAAAAAAAACCCGTTTTAATATGGAGAAAGGTTTTGAAGCAATTCCAACTGCAGAAGGATGGCAACTCAGTAATGCGCCGGTTTTATCAATGGCTGCTCATAAAGCGTCTCTCGATCTTTTTGAAGAAGCGGATATGAAAAACCTGTTGGATAAGTCGAAACTTTTATCCGGTTATCTTCATTTTGTTTTGCATGATATCAATAGCCGACAATCTGAAAAAATCATTGAAATAATAACACCTGCTAATGAAGAGGAAAGAGGTTGTCAGGTTTCTATATTCATGTTGCAAAAAGGAAAAGAAGTATTTGAAGAGTTGACTTCACAGGGAGTGATAGCCGATTGGCGTGAACCGAATGTGATTCGGGTGGCACCGGTGCCTATGTATAACCGTTATGAAGAAGTATGGAAATTTGGGAACATCATTGAAAATATTTTGTGCAATTAAGATGGAAAATGAAAATGAAAAAGGATAAAATAATCATTATAGGTGCTGGATTAGTCGGCTCTTTACTTTCTATTTTTCTTGCAAAAAAAGGATATACTGTACATATTTATGAAAGAAGGTCTGACATGCGGCAGGAAGAAATGTCTGCTGGCCGATCCATTAATCTGGCATTGAGTGACCGTGGAATAAAGGCTTTGAATGAGGTGGGTATTATGGAGGAGATAAGAACTATAGCCATTCCAATGCCTGGGCGGTTAATTCATAATCTGGATGGGTCTACCGTTTTTCAGCCTTATGGAAACGAAGGACAAGCAATTCATTCTGTTTCAAGAGCTGAATTGAATTGTAAATTGATGGATCTGGCAGAACAATATGGTGTGAATATTATTTTTAATAAGAAGTGTACTCATATTGATTGGGATAAAAGTGAAGTAAAATTTGAAAATGAGGAGAGTACAGCATCAGAAATTATTCCATTTGAATTATTATTTGGTGCCGATGGGGCTTTTGCCGCAACCCGGTTGCAACATATGCTTCGGCATGATAAATTTGATTACAACCAATATTATATCGATTGTGGGTATAAAGAACTGACTATACCCTCGGGAACCCATGGTTCTTTTTTATTAGAGAAAAATGCATTGCATATCTGGCCACGTAAAGAATATATGTTAATTGCACTGCCGAATATGGATGGCAGTTTTACTTGTACTTTATTTTTTCCTTTTGAAGGCGAAAAGTCTTTCGATAAATTGGATAACCCGGAGAACGTACAGTTATTTTTCGAAAAAGAATTTGCAGAAGCAATATCACTTATACCCGACCTTGTCGAACAGTTTTTCAAAAACCCGATAGCATCTTTGGTAACTGTAAAATGCTTTCCCTGGATCAGGGAAGATAAGTTTTCGTTGATTGGTGATGCGGCTCATGCGGTTGTTCCATTTTATGGCCAGGGTATGAACTGTGGATTTGAGGACTGTTTGGTTTTAAACAATCTGATCGATGAATTTGATCATGACTGGAATTTAATTCTGGAGAAATTTCAGTACTTGAGAAAACCGGATGCCGATGCTATTGCAGATATGGCCATTGATAATTTTATTGAAATGAGGGCTAAAACAGCCGATCCGAAATTCCTATTGCAGAAAAAAATCGAAGCCAAAATGCAAGCTAAATATCCGGAACTTTGGATTCCATCCTATGCACAGGTTACATTTCGTCCCGATATCCGTTATTCAGAAGCTTTTAAAAATAGCCGAAAACAGGAAGCTATCATGAAAGAAATCATGATTCATCCCCACATTGAAAAATTATGGGAAACCGATGAAATAATAGAAATGATTTATTCTAAAATTCAGGAAGCATAACTTTGCAACATGACCCGCCAGCAACTGATCGATCAGATTTTTTTTAAAAAAACATATTTGTGTGTTGGTTTAGATACCGACTTAACAAAGATCCCCAAGCATTTACTGAAAGAAAAAGATCCCGTTTTCGAATTCAATAAACAGATCATTGATGCTACCAAAGATCTTTGTGTCAGTTATAAAATCAATACGGCTTTTTATGAAGCCAATGGGGTCAAGGGTTGGGAGTCGATGGAAAAAACAGTGAACTATATTCCAAAAACACATTTTACCATTGCTGATGCAAAACGGGGAGACATTGGAAACACATCTTCTCAATATGCCAAAGCATTTTTTGAGACATTAAATTTTGATGCAATTACGGTTGCACCTTACATGGGTGCCGATAGTATTTTACCATTTTTAGAATTTAAAAATAAATGGACCATTGTTCTTGGACTTACTTCTAATTCGGGATCGAAGGATTTTGAGTTGCAAAAATGCGGAGAGGATTATCTATTTGAAAAAGTTTTAAAAACAGCTTCAACATGGGGTAACCTAGATAACTTAATGTTTGTAATTGGAGCAACCCAGGCCGCCGAGTTTGAAAAAATAAGACAAATAACCCCTCATCATTTTTACCTGGTTCCTGGTGTTGGTGCACAAGGTGGGAGTCTGAAAGATATTTCAGAAAAAGCCATGATAAAAGACAATACGGGTAAAAACATTTGTGGAATATTAGTCAATGCCAGCCGGGCAATTATCTATGCCTCTGATGGAAAAGATTTTGCAGTAGCTGCCAGGAGTGTAGCTTCTGCTTACCAGCAAGAGATGGCCGGTTGGATTTAATGTTTCCAGGCTTAATTGTAAGTTTTCCAACCTTACCTAAAGACAGTAGGGTACTTTTATCTTTAAAGGTTGGAAACCTTTAGCCCCTTACCAATCATCAAATTATTTTAAACCAACTCCTTTTATTGGTTATTTTCATTTTCCAAAAATTAATTCAATGAGAAAATTCTTCATTCCCCTATTTATTCTGGGATTTGTTTCTACAGTTAATGCGCAACAATCAGCAGAAAAAGCAAACTATCAACTGGCTGCCCGTTTTTCTACTAAAAAATTAGAGAAAATGGTTTTCAGTGCATCTGTTGACCCACATTGGTTAAAAAAATCAGATCGATTCTGGTATGTTTACGAAACCACCGAAGGGAAAAATTGGTATATAGTAGATCCGGTAAAAGGCGAGAAAAAGCAACTATTTGATAAAACAAAATTAGCAGCAGAAATCACAAAGATTGTGAAAGATCCTTTTGATGCCGAACATTTAGCCATCGACAGCCTTCGGTTTGTAAAAGATGAAAACTGGATCCAGTTTGAAGTGAAGAGTACATTGGAAGTGGAAAAAAAGGATACCACTGTTAAAAAGGATTCTGTAACAAAAAAACCGACTGCCCCAGCCGTTAAAGAGAAGAAAACATTTTATTTCGAGTATAATCTTACAACCGGTCAATTGGTTGAATTAACCGATTTCACTAAACCTAAGCGAAATGCCCGTTGGGCCTCTATTTCGCCAGATGGGGAAACCATTGTTTTTGCAAAGAATTACAATTTGTACTGGATGGACAAAGCGAATTACGAAAAAGCATTAAAGAACGAAGAGGACAGTACTATTGTTGAGCATAAACTTACAACAGATGGTGTGGAGAATTTCGAATACGGCAATACACAAAACGAAACCAATGTTGATAAAGAAAAAAATAAAAATAAACGGAAGTCAGCATTTGTTTACTGGTCACCAGACTCAAAAAACTTTGTAAAAATAAAAACCGATTCACGTTCTGTAAAAGATCTTTGGGTCATCAATAGTATTGCAGAACCAAGGCCAACGCTGGAAACGTATAAATATATGATGCCGGGAGAAAAGGAATCTCCGATTGATTATTTTCTAGTGTTCGACATGGTTACAAAAACAAAAAAAGAATTGGATATTAAACAATTCAAAGATCAGGATGTGGCTGTATGGACGGCTCCCAATATGGTTAATACCCGTGATGATGACTGGAGGCCATTGAAATGGTTGGGTACAGCAACTAAACTTTATTTTAGCCGAACCAGCAGAGACCTGAAAAGAATTGATGTATGTGAAGTAGATATTCAATCAGGCACAGTGAAGCCCTTGATTGAAGAACGGATGAATACTTATGTAGAAATTAAAAGAGTCGGTTTAGTTAATGGTGGGGAAGAATTGATTCAATGGAGCGAAAGAGATGGTTGGGCACATTTTTATTTATATGATGGAAAAGGGAGTCTGAAAAATCAAATCACTTCAGGAGCTTACCATTGTGAAGACATTGTAGGCATCGATGAAAAGAAAAGAGTTTTATATTTCTCCGCAAACGGTAAAGAGCAGGGAGAAGATCCCTACTATTTGCATTTATATCGGGTTAATTTTGATGGTACCGGATTACGTTTATTGAATCCCGGTGAGTTTGAGCATTCCATGAGTATGAATGATAACAACCTGTTTTATGTAGATAATTTTTCCAGGGTAAATACAATTCCTAAATCTATTTTATATAATAGTGAAGGCAAAAAAATACTGGATCTGGAAACGGCTGATTTTTCTTCTTTGTTTGCCGCCGGATATAAATTCCCGGAAATATTTAAAGTAAAAGCGGATGACGGTATCACAGATCTTTATGGTGTGATGTATAAACCATTTAATTTCGATAGTACTAAAAAATATGCTGTCGCAGAATATGTATATCCGGGCCCACAAACAGAAGCCGTAAACAAATCATTTAGTTTGCCGAATGCAAGAACAGATAGGTTGGCTCAAATAGGAATCATTGTAGTTACTGTAGGAAACCGCGGAGGTCATCCTAGTCGTTCAAAATGGTACCACAATTATGGGTATGGTAATTTAAGAGATTATGGCTTGGCTGATAAAAAAGCAGCATTGGAACAATTAGCTGACCGGTTTTCATATATCGATATCGATCGGGTGGGTATTCACGGTCATTCGGGTGGTGGATTTATGAGTACTGCTGCCATGCTGGTTTATCCCGATTTATTTAAAGTAGCCGTTTCTTCTTCCGGCAATCATGACAATGCGGTTTACAACAGATGGTGGAGTGAAAAACACCATGGTGTAAAAGAGCAGATCAGTGAAAAGGGAGATACATCATTTATTTATAACATTGAAAAAAACCCGGATCTGGCAAAAAACCTGAAAGGACATTTATTATTAGTCACCGGAGATATTGATAATAATGTGAGCCCTGCAAATACAATACGAATGGCTAATGCGTTGATAAAGGCAAACAAGCGATTTGATTTTATGCTTATGCCAGGTCAACGTCACGGGTATGGAGATATGTCAGAATATTTTTTCTGGGCACTTTCAGATTATTACGCCAAGTGGCTGATGGGCGATTTCTCTCAACCGGTTGATATTGTTGAGATGAACCGGGAGATTGAACAATCGGGCAATAAAAAGAAATAATAGTCCGTAATTATTTTGCTGAATAAAAAGCTGCATTGAATTCGCTTCAATGCAGCTTTTTATATTCATTCTTAAAATCAACATCAAATCGGCTCAGTACAAAACCTTACCTTTGAAATTCCAATAAATCATCATTTTTATGGCTGCTAAGACAGATCATTTTGTAAGTCCGGATTATTTTCAATTAGATGAGCTACTAACCGATGAGCATAAGCTTATCCGCGACACGGTGCGCAGTTATGTAAAAAAAGAAATAAGTCCGATTATTGAGGAGTATGCACAGAAGGCAGAATTTCCACAACAAATTGTAAAGCAGTTAGGTGATCTGGGTTGTTTTGGCCCTACAGTCCCTGAGCAGTATGGTGGTGGTGGGTTGGATTATATAAGCTATGGATTGATGATGCAGGAATTGGAAAGAGGAGATAGTGGTGTCCGGTCTACAGCTTCTGTGCAAGGTTCTTTGGTAATGTATCCCATTTATCAATATGGAAACGAAGCACAACGAAATAAATATTTACCCAAATTGGCTAGCGGCGAATGGTTGGGTTGTTTTGGTTTAACCGAAGCCGATCATGGCAGTGATCCTTCCGGTATGTTATCTTCTTTCAAAGATGCCGGTGATCATGTAATTTTAAATGGATCAAAAATGTGGATTAGCAATGCGCCGTTTTCTCAGGTGGCCGTTGTGTGGGCAAAGAATGAAGAAGGCGTTGTGCATGGGTTGATTCTGGAAAGAGGTATGGAAGGATTTTCAACACCAACTACACATGGTAAATGGAGCTTACGGGCATCGGCAACCGGCGAACTAGTATTTGACAATGTAAAAGTGCCTAAAGAAAATATATTACCTAATGTATCTGGTCTAAAAGGACCATTGGGTTGTTTATCCAAAGCCCGATACGGTATAGCATGGGGTGCGGTAGGTGCTGCGATGGATTGTTATGATACGGCACTTCGATACAGTAAAGAAAGAATTCAGTTCGATAAGCCCATCGGGGCATTTCAATTACAGCAAAAAAAACTCGCTGAAATGGTTACGGAAATAACCAAAGCTCAACTGTTGAACTGGCGTTTAGGTGTATTGATGGGTCAGGGGAAAGCCACGCCACAGCAGGTTTCCATGGCCAAGAGAAATGCCTGTGAAATTGCGGCCAATATTTGCCGGGATGCAAGACAGCTTTTAGGCGGTATGGGTATTACCGGAGAGTATAGTGTTATGCGGCATATGATGAATTTGGAAAGTGTGATAACATACGAAGGGACACATGATATTCATTTGCTGATAACCGGTATGGATATTACAGGTTTCAATGCATTTAAATAAATACATCTTTCAAAAGGGTTTAGAGAAAATGATATGAAAATTTTTCTGTTGGGATTTATGGGTTCCGGGAAATCACACTGGGGTAATTTGCTCAGCCAAAAACTGAATATTCCTTTTTTCGACCTGGATGAACAGATTGTTTCAAATGAAGAAAAATCGATTGAAGAAATTTTTACAATTTACGGGGAAGAATATTTCAGGTTATTGGAAAAAGACGTGTTGCATATTATTACCGAAAGCCACGAGAGTTTTATCATGGCAACCGGCGGCGGAACACCCTGCTTTTTCAATAATATCGATTATTTGAAAAAGAATGGAATGCCAATATGGATCAATACTTCCGTGGACGTTTTATTTGCCCGACTTTTGAAAGATGGTGGAAAACGACCATTAATAAAAAACTTAACAGATCGGCAGTTAAAAGATTTTATTGTTAAAAAATATTCAGACCGGAAAATTTATTATCAGCAAGCCGAGCTGATCATTGATGATGAATCTACCAGTCTGGAAAGCTTAGTTGAAAAAATATTCCATGCATAAAACCTATCTATTTATTGGTTCAATACTTGCTGCATTAGCAATTATGCTGGGTGCATTTGGCGCACATGCGTTAAAAAAAATGGTGCCTGCAGAAACTGTTGCAAGTTTTCAAACGGGTGTACAGTATCAGATGTATCATGCGTTTGCATTAATGATTACATCTTTGTTATTTGAAAAAAATAAAAGCAGATGGATTAATTGGGCAGCCTTTTCTTTTCTTGCAGGAATACTTTTTTTCTCCGGTTCTCTTTACCTGTTAACTTTCCTGAAAGCAACGGAAACAGTGGGTTTGGTTGGCATTGGAATGATTACACCGGTTGGTGGATTATTCTTTATTACCGGTTGGATTTTACTTAGTATCGGGGTTTTGAAAAAAAATTAGTCGAAGGCTGTTTCAAGTATAGTAACGGTACCATTATTGTTTTTTATTTCAAAACTGCCATTAATATGTTCCATCCGGTATTTGATATTCTTTAAGCCATTCCCAAACTGTCGCAGTTTTTCTAAATCAATTCCAATACCATTATCCACAATAGTAATAGTTAATTTGTGGTTGAGATTGAATTGTATACTAATTTCATTTGCTTCCGAATACTTTAATGCATTATGCAGCGTCTCCTTAATACAGAGAAATAAATTTCTTCTTTTATCTCCCGTGATGAGGATGTGCGGCAACATTTCAGGAATCACAACTTTACAATGGATCGAAGTTCCGTCCAAATATTCAACAGCATAATTACGGATGTAGGATATAAAATTATCAATCGAATCATTGGTGCTATTCATGCTCCAGATAATTGCATTTAAGTTACTCAATAAATTATTTGCCGAATTGGAAATCTTATCAATTTCAATAGGACTGTTTTCTTTTAATTTTTTTCGAGCTATTTCGCTGTATAGGCGGATGGCAGTCATTCCCGAACCCAATTCATCGTGGATATCAGCCGAAATCCGATGTCTTTCTGCTAGTTGAGCTTTATATATATCCAATTCTTTGTTGAACTCTAATTTGTGGTATTCAATATTCAGTTGTTCTTTTTCTCTTGTTTCTTTAATGATAATCATCTTGTTCTTATAGGTTAGCCCCAACAGAAAGAAACCCAATTCTAAAAACAATCCAAACTCGTAATAAAATAATGAATAATTGAATAATTGGGGAATACTTTCAAATAATGCATTGGTCAATATAAAAATAAAAGAAATCATAGCAAAGACAAAAAGACAAAGATTGCCCCAAAAAATGAAACGCAGCAAATGATTCTTCAATTTATTAAAACTGTAAATAATGAAGATGAGGTTAATGCCAAGCAGGTAAAATTTTGTAAAATTTTCAATTTTATATTCAACAAGATAGTTACTGGATATAAAATGAAAAATTGAATATGCGGCCATTGTAGCAATAATCAACAGCGTACTGTATCTGTAAAGCGTATTGATAAATGGATAATGTTGTTTGGTGTTCAAAAAACGAACCATAAACAACATATAAAAAATAAAACCCACTGCCTGTAAAATCAAATCGAAATAAGACTCTATAAAATAATTAATCCGGGAACTCTCTATCCCATAAAAAGATTTTGTGAAAAGTAATAATCCAGAGAATAACACATATCCGGCATAAAAAAGAAAATCATGATCGGCACCCTGAAAATAAATGGCTAAGGAGTATAAAAACATCATCAGCAATAATCCACAAAGGATGTAGGTAAAAATATTGAGGGAATTAAAGTGTGCATGTCGCTCATTGATAAATGCTGTGATATAGTTTTCATTTAGCAGGGAAGGGTTTAATACATTGGTATACGTATTCAGGAAACTTATTTCAGCAACCATCGTTGCAGTATCGCCACTGTTAAGAGAAAAATAATGGAAACTTATGCTGTCCTGATTTTTTGCCAGCATACGCTCTACCGGCTTCAGGTTATTATTCTCCAGTTTAAATAACCTGATATGTGTTGAAAAATTACCGGGATATAAAAAAAGACCATGCTTGATATCACCCGTATTAAAAACCTTGAATTGCAAGACTATGTTTTTATCTACATTTTCAGGAGAAATTCTTTTTTTGTCAGTAATGCCTTCCTGGAATTGTAATCCTGCATATTGCGTTTCTAAATCTTTTTCTTTTTTTGAAAAAGCAAAATTTACTTTGTTGAAAATTGAGTCAGAAAAAATAACTTTACTTATATCAATGTATGGAAGGTTTTGCTGACTTTTTCCTTCAATAAAAAAAAAGCAGGTTAAAGCCAATGAAAGAATAGCTTTCGCATTGTATTGAAATAAATAAGGAAATGAATGTTTGAGAATTTTCATGAAAAATCAACTTAGCAATTGGCAATGGTTCTTATATCAAAAATAACATTTCTATTTCAGGTTCATGTTCTTTTTAATATTACTTTTCAGCATAGTTCTATGCTTAAAACTAAAGTAAAATAAGCCATTATTAACACAAATGACAGATTGAAATTTCGGTTTGTCTTCTTACTATCTTTGTTCTTATGGCTAATAAGCTTAAAACACCCAAGACCGAAATTCCTGATCCGGATAAATTGAAACCTGAAAAGGAAGAGAAGGTTGAAATAAAGCACCTGGCAAGAGATGAGCGTACCTGGAAAATTTTAGGAACGATTTCAATGTTTGTCTCCATTTTTTTGTTTGTTTCCTTTGTATCATATTTTTTTACCTGGAAGGAGGATCAGGATAAAATATTTCAGGGAATGTATTCTATACTCATTACAAATGAAGTGAAGGTTACCAATTTAATGGGTGGATTAGGTGCATTTGTCGCTCATTTTTTTATTTACAAGGGATTCGGATTGGCATCCTTTTTAATATGTAGTTTCTTTTTCATTGCCGGAATCAATTTGCTTTTCAACCGAAAAGTTTTTTCTGTTTGGAGAAATCTTCGTTATGTAGCATTGGGCCTTTTGATTTTCTCTGTTTCGCTGGCTTTCTTTTTAAACGACAACGAATTTTCTTATGGCGGTGCTGTGGGTTTTTTAATAAGCGATTGGCTTATCAAAATGGTTGGTAACCTGGGTACAGCCAGTTTATTATTTGTATTAGGTCTGTCTTATATAATATGGCAGTTTAATCCGGTGTTTAGTATGCCTAAAAGAAGAACTAAGCCACTAACAGATTTACTAAACGATAGCGAATCAGCATCAGTTATGTTACCTATATTAGTTAATGAGGAAATAACTGATTTACATTCAAATGGAAATAAATTAAAGCCGGGCTCAGGAATTGTTGTTATACCACCAGCAGAAAATTTTCAAAATCCAATGAATGATTTTAAAGTGGTTGTACGGGAGGAATTAGATAATGAGGATGAAGCAATGGAAGAAGACGATCAAATTGAACTTATACCTTCTGCAAAAAAACAGGATGCCGAAGCATTGGCAGACCTTGAACTGGAATTGAAAACTGTTCCGGAAGAATCCTTGATTGATGAAGAATTAAATGAAACAGATCAATTACCAAATTATGAACCAACTCTTGATTTACGAGATTATAAATATCCGGGCCTTAATTTATTAGAAGCATATGGGGGCGATAAGATTGTACAGGATGTAGAAGAACTTGAAAAAAATAAAAATCAGATCATCAACACGTTGTTGAATTATGATATTGCCATTAAAAAGATCAGTGCCACAGTTGGACCCACTGTAACCTTATATGAAATAGTACCGGCAGCCGGGGTACGCATTTCAAGAATAAAAAATCTGGAAGATGATATCGCATTAAGTTTAGCAGCTTTAGGTATCCGTATCATTGCTCCCATACCCGGTAAAGGAACCATTGGTATAGAAGTGCCTAATGTGAAGAAGAGTATTGTAAGTATGAAGACTTTATTGGCTTCCGAAAAATTCCAGAATAATAATTACAGCCTTCCCATTGCTATTGGTAAAAAAATTGATAATGAAAACTTCATTGTGGATCTTACATCTATGCCACACTTATTAATGGCTGGTGCTACGGGTCAGGGTAAGTCGGTTGGATTGAATGCCATCCTTGTTTCATTATTATATAAAAAACATCCTTCGCAACTGAAGTTTGTTTTAATCGATCCTAAAAAAGTAGAGCTGAGTGTATACCGTTTGATTGAACGGCATTTTTTAGCCAAATTGCCTGGCGAGGAAGAAGCCATCATTACCGATACCAAAAAGGTGGTTTATACACTCAATGCATTATGTATTGAAATGGATAACCGCTACGATTTGTTAAAAGAAGCCGGAGCTCGTAATATTAAAGAATACAACGAAAAATTTGTAAAACGAAAATTGAATCCACAGAAAGGCCATCAGTTCCTTCCGTTTATTGTATTGGTCATAGATGAGTTTGCCGATCTGATTATGACCGCAGGTAAAGAAGTGGAAATACCGATTGCCCGATTGGCTCAATTGGCCAGAGCAGTTGGTATACATTTAATTATTGCAACGCAACGTCCTTCGGTAAATATTATTACCGGTACCATAAAAGCCAATTTCCCATCCCGGATTGCATTTAAAGTTTCTTCTAAAATAGATTCCAGAACCATCCTGGATATAGGTGGGGCAGAGCAATTGATTGGGAAAGGAGATATGTTGATTTCGCATCATGGGGAATTGACCCGATTGCAATGTGCTTTTGTAGATACACCTGAAGTAGAAAAAGTAGTTGATTTTATTGGTAAACAACGAGGCTATTCGAATGCATTTTTATTGCCCGAGTATGTAGATGAAAAAGATATGGATGCAAGAGAATTGGATATGGGCGACCGGGATTCTTTGTTTGAAGATGCTGCCCGTTTGATTGTTTTGAATCAGTCCGGTTCAACTTCTTTAATTCAGCGTAGGTTAAAACTGGGATATAACCGTGCCGGAAGACTGATGGATCAACTGGAGGCTGCCGGAATTGTGGGGCCAAGCCAGGGATCTAAGGCAAGGGATGTTTTGGTAAGAACAGAAGCTGATCTAGAAAATTATTTAGATAATTAAAGTTAGAAGCCTGTTAAGATGGCTTGAATTTTTTCGTTAGGCATGTTCGTTGTATTTAAGGTTTTCTTAATTGACCTATATTTGCCGACTAAAACCTAAAGGTTTTGTTTTTGTTTAATCTATTACACATGAGAAAAATTTGTTTATTGTTTAGTTTTGTGAGTTTTGGACATCTGGCTTTTGCACAGACTACATCAGATGCAGATGCGAAAAAGGTTTTAGATGGAGTGAGTGCTAAATTTAAAACCTTTAAAACCGTACAAGCAAATTTTGTGTATGAAGTGGAAAATAACGGAGGTAAAAAATTGTCTACAAGAAACGGAAAAGTTTCTATGAAATCGACAAAGTATAGAGTGAGTTTTGGTGATCAGGAAATATTCTGTGATGGGTCAAATATCTGGACTTACGATAAAAATGCCAATGAAGTAACCATTAATAAACTGGATGTATCTTCCGGATCCTTAACGCCACAAAAACTGTTTTCTAATTTTTACGACAAAGATTTTTTATACAAATTAAATGGCGATAAAAAAGTTGTAGGCAAATTTTTTCAGGAAATAGAATTAACTCCTAAAGACAAATCGAAACCCTTTCATAAAATATATGTATTGGTAGATAAGATTGCTAAATCTATTTACAGTACAAAAGTGTTGGAGAGCTCTGGCAGCCGATACAGTTACACCATGAAGAATATGAAAACAGATGTTGTCATGGCAGATGCGATGTTTGTTTTTGATAAAACGAAATATCCGAAGGTGGAAGTAGTTGATCTTCGTTGAGTAAAATAATGCCGTGACAAGTCCTGTTTAAGACAGGGGCTATTTTTATGTTAAAGCTTTTCTGATTTTCAGTAACTGTACCAATAAACTTTCCAGGTTGTCCAAATGCAACATATTGGCTCCGTCACTTTTTGCTAAAGATGGATTTGGATGAGTCTCAATGAATAATCCATCTGCACCAGTTGCAATAGCAGCTTTGGCAATAGTTGCTATCAATGCAGGGTTACCACCGGTTACTCCGGATGTTTGATTGGGTTGTTGTAACGAATGTGTACAATCCATGATAACCGGCACATCATGTTCTTTCATCCAGACAATATTACGGTAGTCTACAACCATATCCTGGTAGCCAAACGTATTGCCTCTTTCGGTCAGTAAAATTTTTTCATTGATAAAACCTTCTTTATGGGTTCTGATTTTTTCTACAGCAAACTTCATCGAAGGGCCACTTAAGAATTGGCCTTTCTTTACATTCACAATTTTTCCCGTTTCTGCTGCTGCAAGCAATAACTCTGTCTGCCGGCAAAGGAATGCAGGTATCTGTAAAATGTCGACATGCTTTGCCGCCATGGCTGCTTCTTCATTAGTATGAATATCTGTGGTAGTAGGCAGATTGTATTTTCTTTTTACTTCCGAAATCATATTCAATGCAGTTTCATCACCAAGACCAGTGAAAGAACTGGCACTGGTACGGTTTGCTTTTCGATAGGATGCTTTAAAAACATATGGGATGCCTAGTTTTTTACAAATACCCGAAACCTTATTAGCAATCTCCAATACCATATCCTGGCTTTCTGCAACACATGGTCCGGCAATCAGAAAGAAATTAGTTTCGTCATAAACCTGATCTTTAAACAGATCTTTAAGAAATTTTTCCATGCGGCAAAGATAGATTTTAGTTCTAAAGTTTTTTGAATCCTTTGTCAACTAATTCAGATTACAGAAATTTGCGTTCAGGTGTTAGCAATTTATTTTAGGTTTGCAACTTCAGAAAATCAGAAACAATGGCAAAGGATAAAATTTTAGTTATTGGCGCATCGGGGCAAATAGGTGTAGAACTTACGTTAGCGTTAAGAAAGATATATGGAAATGATAATGTAATCGCTTCAGACCTTCGGGAAGAGAATGATTTATTGAAAGGAACCGGTCCGTATGTAAGTCTGGATGTGATGAATAAAGAAATGTTACATGTGCAGGTTATCCGACAGCATGTAACGCAGATATATCTATTGGCAGCAATCCTTTCTGCCACTGGTGAAAAAAATCCCAACCTAGCCTGGCATTTGAATATGCAGGGATTATTGAATGTATTAGAAATTGCAAGAGAAGAAAACTTGCACAAAGTATATTGGCCAAGCAGTATTGCCGTATTTGGACCCACTACGCCAAAACATAACAGTCCGCAACAAACTATTATAGAACCTTCAACGGTTTATGGTATCAGTAAATATGCCGGCGAATTCTGGTGCAATTATTATTATCATCGGTTTGGAGTGGATGTGCGAAGCTTGCGTTATCCCGGATTAATCAGTTATAAGTCG
>JAYWEL010000195.1:0-8490 GCA_043779285.1 Chitinophagaceae bacterium
CATTCCGGAATTCTGTATTACCATACGATGAGAAACCACGATGTATCAATCCAATATTTTTAATACCTGCTTTTGCTATCCGTTCAACGGCGCCTATCCAAAGTTCAAGATCGGGATTGATCGGGTTTTTAATCAGCACCGGGACATCCACTCCTCTTAAAGCATCGGCAATATCCTGTACACTGAAAGGGTTAACGGTAGTTCTTGCACCTAACCATAATACATCTACTTCAAAAGTCAATGCATCTTCTACCTGTTTTGGCGTTGCCACTTCAACAGCTGTTGGTAAGCCGGTTAGTTTTTTTGCCTGCAATAACCAAGGAAGGCCTTTGGTACCAACTCCTTCAAAACTTCCAGGTCTTGTGCGGGGTTTCCAGATTCCTGCTCTTAATATATCAACCTTTCCGGTTGCTGCTAATTGCTGGGCTGTTTCAATTACCTGCTCTTCCGTTTCTGCACTGCAGGGTCCGGAAATTATTAAAGGTCTTTTTTGTAATGTTTCAGTTATTGTTTTTTTTGTTTCGGTCTGTTGCATTTTGATGGGCATTTATTCAATAATAATTTATCTGCTATTGGCGTCGTTCATCCGGATTCTTCTTCCCTTATATTTTTTACCATCCAATGCTTTAATCATTTGCTCGGCTGATTTTTTCTCCACTTCTACCCAACTGTTCATTTCTTTCATGTCAATTCTACCTAATGACTCTTTACTCAAATCGCTCATATCTAAAATAAACTGAAGGAAGTTGGCCTTGTAAAAACCATCCTTGGTTCCAAGATTAATGAATAAACGCATAGAATTACCATCCCCTGCTGATGTCCTTGCTGCCCTTCCACCAGGATCTCTTTGACGGGGCTCTCTGTCTGATCCTACACGTTCTCTTCTATCACCTGAATCTCTACGATTATCCCGAAGATTCAGATCTGCGGCATTTTCATAATACTTCAAGAAACGGTCAAACTCTGTAGCAGCAACCATCTTCAACACATCTTCCTTACTTACGTCAGCGAATTTTTCTTCCAGCATCGGCATATAAGATCCATAGCTACCATGACTGATATCCGTTTTCAATAACTTATCCATGAAATGATAAAACTGCTTTCTGCATACATCATTTCCGGTTGGAATTTCCTGCTTATGGAAAGTTGCCTGTACCATCCGTTCGATATGCTTGATCTTATAGTTGTCTTTTGATGTAACAATACTCATACAGATTCCCGTGTTTCCTGCACGGCCTGTACGTCCGCTTCTATGTGTATACACTTCCAACTCATCCGGTAATTCGTAATTGATTACATGCGTAATACCAGAAACATCAATTCCTCTTGCTGCTACATCGGTTGCAATCAGTAATTGTAAAGTCTTATCTCTGAACAATCCCATAACACGGTCACGTTGTGCCTGAGTTAAGTCACCGTGTAAGGCATCAATATCATATCCTTCGCGAGTTAATTTCTCTGTTATATTCTGAGCATCCAGCTTGGTTCTGGTAAAAATCAAACCATAAATTCCCGGATTGAAATCAATCAGTCTTTTTAATGTTTCATAACGGCTATGTCCCGATGCTACAAAAAACTGATGGTCAATATTTTTGTTTCCAGTATTTGTTTTACCTACCGTAATTTCCACCGGATCTTTCATGTACTTCTTGCTCACCTTTTTAATTTCGGCAGGCATTGTAGCACTGAATAACCAGGTGCTTTCACGTTTTGGCGTATTTTGCAGGATGAATTCAATATCATCTTTAAAACCCATATTCAGCATTTCATCTGCTTCATCCAAAACCAAATACTCGATCATCTCCAGGTTAATGGCTTTTCGTTCAATTAGGTCAATCAATCTTCCGGGAGTTGCTACTACAATCTGCACTCCACGTTTGATATCTTTTATCTGCATTACGATGGATGCTCCACCATATACTGCAACAACTTTTACCCCTTTTGTGAACTTTGCAAAAAGTTCCATCTCATTTACAATCTGCATACAAAGCTCCCTGGTAGGGCATACAATTAATGCCTGAGGATATTTTGTATCAGTATTTATTATCTGAATTAATGGTAAACCAAATGCTGCAGTTTTACCTGTTCCCGTTTGTGCCAATCCCACAAAATCCTTTGTTCCACTTAATAAAACAGGAATTGCCTGTTCCTGAATTGAAGTTGGATTAATAAATCCTAAAGCGTCGGTTGCTTTAGCTAAGTTCTCGTTCAATCCTAAATCTCGAAATGTTGTCATTCTAAAAAAATTTTGTGCAAAGTTACTATTCTAAAGGCTATTGCTCCCTTTTAGTTTACTTTATGATCTTACTAATTGTATTTGCTCTTTCGATGAGTTCGTATAAATAATCATAGTTTTCCTTTTCCAGGCAGCTTTTAAATTTCTTTAATTGCGAAATATGTTCATTTAAAACATCCAACACATTTTCCCTGTTTTGACGAAAAACAGGTACCCACATGGCCGGATTACTTTTTGCCAGACGTACAGTACTTTCGAAACCACCACTGGCCAATTCGAAAATGGTATTATCTTCTTTCTCCTTCTCTAAAACTGTATTTGCCAAAGCAAATGAAGTGATATGCGAAATATGACTAATGTATGCCGTATGCAAATCATGGTCTGTTGAATTCATTTGGATTATATGCATTCCGATTTTCAGGTAAACTTGTTTTACCCATTCCAATGCATCTTTATCTGCTTCATCCTCATTACAAAATACAACGGCCTTGTTTTCGAATGCTGAACTAACCGCTGCTTCTGGTCCACTATATTCTGTTCCCCACATGGGGTGTGTGGCTACCAGTCTTCCCTTTTTTGGATGATTTTTTATAACATTAAACAAAGCTTGCTTGGTAGAACCAACATCCAGCAGAATCTGATTTGTTATTCGGTCCATGATTTGGGGAATTAACTCCACCACCTTATCTACTGGTATGGAAAGAATAATTACATCTGAATTATCTACAGCATCTTCTAAACTTTGTATTTCATCAACAAGTCCCAGTTCTAATGCCTTTTTTGCATTTTCAGCATTTGAATCAACACCAATAATTCGGGACGTAAATCCTTTTTCAATCAGTTGTAATGCCAATGAACCGCCAATAAGTCCGACTCCGATTATGGCTATTTTTTTTCTTTCCATCTTAATTAGCGTTTTTAATGCGTTGAATAGATTCTTTTAATTTTTCTTCTGTACTGCATAAACTCACCCGGACATATTGGTTTCCTTCGGAGCCAAAAATTCCGCCGGGAGTGATAAACACGTTTGCCTGCAGCAGCACTTCATCACTTAATTCAAAACCATCTTTAGAAGTTCCCGGAATTTTTGCCCAAACAAATAAGCCGGACTGGTTGGTTTCAAAACTACAGTTCAACTCGTTCAGTATTTCAAATACTATTTCCCTTCGCTTAAAATACGTTTCATTTAATTGTTTATACCAATCGGCAGACAAGGTTAAAGCCTTTGCTGCGGCCAGTTGCACCGGCAAAAACATACCACTGTCCATATTGCTTTTAAATCGTAGAACTTCATCTATCCGTTCTTTCGCAGCACACATCATTCCAACCCGCCAACCCGCCATATTCAAGGATTTACTCAAAGAATTTAATTCTATAACAACCTCCCTGGCCCATTCGACGCTGAGCATACTTTTTGGGTTATCATTTAAAATAAAACTGTATGGGTTATCATGAATAATTAAAATTTCATTCTTTTTTGCGAAGCTGATGAACTGTTTAAATAAATTTTCATCTGGTAATTTTCCGGTTGGCATATGTGGATAATTGACAAACATCAATTTTACTTTTTGCAGATCCATTTTTTCCAATTCTTCAAAATCAGGTTTCCAGTTAGTTGATTCTGTTAAACGATATTCGAGAACAGAACCTCCGGCCAAACGCACTGCACTGCTGTATGTTGGATAACCGGGGTTTGGCACTAATACCTGGTCTCCTTCATTCAGATAAGTCATGCATATATGCATGATGCCTTCTTTGCTGCCCATCAACGGTAAAATTTCTGTATCACTATCCAATTCCACATCATACCAGGTTTTATACCAGTTGGATATTGCATTTCGTAAAATGGCAGAACCCTTATACGATTGATATCCATGATTACCTGACTTAGAGGACTCTTCATGCAGGGTTTTTATTACATCGGGATGAGGAGGCATATCGGGACTACCGATTCCCAAATTGATGACATTCTTACCCGACTTATTCAACAAATCAATTTCTCTTAATTTCTGTGAGAAATAATATTCCCCTATTCCATTCAATCTGTTTGAAGGTTTTATCATGCAGTTATTTTTTTCCATTTTTATAAATTCCAAATACTTTTAAAGCCATGGTCTGTGATTTCATTTTATCCAATACGGTGTTGAATTTCTTTAAATTTTCAAACTCCAAATCTGCATGAAAACTATATTTGAAATCGGTTCCCGGAATGGGGAAACTTTGCAATTTACTCAGGTTTATGCCTTCTTTTGCAATGACAGTAAGCACTTTCGCCAGGCTTCCTTTGGTATGATCCGTCTGAAAATTGACAGAAGCCTTATTGGCATTTTCAACAACTTCCGCTTCCAGCGATTTTTGCAAAACCAAAAATCGGGTCAGGTTATTTTTTTCTGAATGAATCGCCGGAGCAATGATTTTTAATTGATATAATTCGGCAGCCAGTTTTCCTGCAATGGCCGCTATATGCTTGCTCCGATGTTGATGCACATGACGGGCACTTAATGCCGTATCCTCTGTTTCAACTAATTTCCAGTTGTATTTTTCCAGAAAATCATAACATTGCTGAAGAGCCATAGGGTGAGAATGCACTTCACGGATATCTTCCAGATTTACATTCGGATTCACCATCAGATGTTGATCTATTTTCAGATAAATTTCTCCAATGATGGAGAGTTTACTTTTTTTCAACAAATTGTAATTGGGTAAAATACTTCCGGCAATACTATTCTCAATGGCCATCACAGCTCCAGTGCAATTTTTATCCGACTCTGCTGAATGAATGACTTCTTTGAATGTAGCGCAGGGCAGTACTTCTATTTTTTTTCCGAAAAAATTTCGGGCAGCTTGTTGGTGAAAACACCCTTCAAATCCTTGTATGGCGATTTTTTTTTGCATAAAAAAATCCCGGCTTTAGTGCCGGGATGTTGTATTGTTATTTATAAAATTAATTACTGTGTAACAAAAGCAATCCCGGCTTCTTAAAATAGAAACTAAAATAAAACCAATAATATGCTTTTGTTATGATCATGGAATAAAAGTAATGACAAATTATTAAACTCAATTATTTTTTTAAAAATAAAAGCCACCCGGTTAAAAGTGGCTTTTATTTTTGCTTATCAACAATAAAATCTTACTGAGCAGCAGGTGCTGGAGCAGCAACAGCAGTTGTATCAACAACAACAGCAGCAGCAGTATCTACAACTGGCGCCTCAATAACTGGAGAATCTACAGTTACAGCTGGAGTTTCAGCAGCATTGTTACAAGAAGCGAAAGCTGCGATAGCGAAAACAAATAATAATTTTTTCATGATTAGTTTTTTTAATTGATCAATTACGTGTTAATACTAAAAGAAAAAAAAGGTAACCCGTTTCAGTAAATTTTTTTTTTTAGAGCTAAGGGGTTACTATTTTTAAAAAAAAGTATTAAAATCAGAAGTATTGAAATCAGAACTCAACGAGGAGCAATTATTAAAGGGCCTGGCAAGGAATGATAAAAAGATCATCGAATCAATTTATAAGAATAATTATAATATGATTCAGTCGATGATTATTCATAACAGCGGTTCTGCAGATGATGCTAAAGACATCTTTCAGGAAGCAATGATCATTCTTTACGAAAAGGCTCGTTCAGGAAATTTAGAACTAAACTGTCAGATTAAGACTTATATATATGCTGTCAGTCGTCGTCTTTGGTTAAAAAGACTGAATCAGACAAATAGGTTTGTATCAAATACGGATTTGCTCCAGGAAACCATTCAGGTTGAAACTGATTTAGAAGAACATGATGACAGAAACAGGGAATTTGAATTATTGGACAAAGCCATTTCAAGTTTAGGAGAACCCTGCAAGAGTTTATTGGAAGCTTTTTATTTTAAGAAGAAGAACATGCAAGAAATTTCGAGTTCATTTGGTTATACCAATGCTGATAATGCAAAAAATCAGAAATACAAATGCCTGATGCGATTGAAAAAAATATTCTTTGACCATTATAACAATGATGATGAGTGACACTGTTTTATTAGAGGCTGTTGAAAAATATATCCGGGGAGAGATGACTCCGGATGAGCGATTATATTTTGAAAACCTGCGCAAATCAAATCCGGAAGTGGATCAAATGGTTGTAGAGCATACCTTGTTTTTGCAACAACTCAACCGCTTTGGTGAATGGAAGAAATTCAAATCGCTTTTGCAGGATACACATACTGATCTTTCAGAAAAAGGTGTGATCGAATCATCCAAATTAAAGGGAAAGGCAAAAGTTGTATACCTTTTTAATAAATATAAAAGAGTTGCTTCTATTGCTGCGGCGATTGCCGGAATCACTACTTTGACCATTAGTTCATTTATCTGGTTATTGAGCCCCGTTGCACCAACCAGGGAAATTGCGCAATTGAAAGGAAAGTATAATGAATTGGAAAACAAGTATCGCATTCAGGATAGAGAAATCAAGAATGTAAAAACGAAGATCAATTCTAATGTTGTTTACAAATCTGGCGGTACCAGTTTCATTATTGATGTAAAAGGTTACCTGGTTACAAATGCTCACGTCATTGCAAATGCTAAACATATTGTCGTTCAAAATAATAATGGGTTGGAATATGCCGCTAAAATAATCTTTGTTGATAAGGACAGAGATATTGCCATTCTTAAAATTGAAGATGATAATTACAAACCACTTCCTTCAATTCCTTATACCATCAAAAAAACTTCATCTGATTTATCAGAACCTATCTATACTTTAGGATTTCCCAAAAATGAGATTGTTTATGGCGAAGGTTATCTGAGTGCAAAATCAGGCTACAATGGCGATACATTAACTTGCCAAATAGCTGTTGCTGCAAACCCAGGAAATAGCGGTGGTCCAGTACTTAATCTTCATGGAGAAATCATCGGGATTCTTAGTACGAAACAAACAACTGCTGACGGCGTTGTGTTTGCAACCTTGGGTAAATATATATACCAAGCAATGGATGATATTAAAAACGACTCCACAATTCTTGATAATATAAAACTACCCTATCGAACAACTTTAAAGGGGTTAGACAAAGTGCAACAAGTTAAAAAAATCGAAGATTATATTTATATGGTTAAGGTTGATTAAAAATAAAAAGCTACCGATGGTAGCTTTTTATTTTATACCCATAAATTTTGCGGGTACTCATTACTTTCAATCAATTTATTTAAACATTCCTGCACGCCATCTGCATCTTCTTTGTATGTGACACCGAACCATTGAGAAGAAGTTGGAATAACTTTTATCTGGCCATTTTCATTTTTAATAAAATTATCTGCTACAATAGGAATAAAAAACTCCGACTTGGGATTTTCCATGGATGTTTCAAGAAACGACTCAAATAATTTTTCACTCAGGTCAAACACGGAAACATCGAAACACCAGAAATTCATGGAAACTTTTGTAGTCGGATCAAGTTTATTTAGTATTTCATTTTCTTCAAAAACGATGTCTTCCTGTACTGTATAAATTTTTGTTCTTTCGGTAATTGATATTAACGAATCATTTGGGTCCACTTCGCAAACACCCCTGCTCACCGATCCATTTTCTGACAAGGTTTTCACCAACTCATAACCCACAATAGCATAAAGCTTTTGACTGCATTGTTTAGCCAAAAAATCATGTGCTTTCTGAAAAGCATCCCGTCCATAAAAGTCATCGGCATTGATTACTGCAAATGGTTCTTTTACCGCATTTTTTGCACAAAGTACAGCATGCGCCGTACCCCATGGTTTTGTTCTTTCGGTGGGAATATTAAAGCCGTTTGTAAATGAATTTAATTCCTGATAAACATAATCTACAGCAATACGATCTTTTAATTTGGGCTCAAAAATGGCTTTGAAATGATCGGCAAAATCTTCACGAATGATGAAGACCACTTTCCCGAAACCAGCACGGATGGCATCATAGATCGAATAATCCATAATTGTTTCTCCTGAAGGTCCAAAGCCCTGAATCTGTTTCATACTTCCATATCGGGAAGCCATACCAGCAGCAAGAATCACTAATGTTGGTTTCATGTATTTGTTTTAATTGGGGTACTAAATTAATTTAATTTGCATTCCAATTCATTTGAAATTAAATACATGCAATCTATCGATTTTCAATCAATCACTATTGACAAAGTTCATTACTCGGATGAAGACATCTATGATGTTTCATTTTCCGTATTAAGGCTTGATAAAATTCATCCCATAATTTCAGGCAACAAATGGTTTAAACTACAATATTATTTGGAAGAA
>JAYWEL010000196.1:0-3561 GCA_043779285.1 Chitinophagaceae bacterium
AAGTTGTTTTATATCGTCATGATGGCTGTGATACATATAACTGCCCGGACGCATAAGAGATAATTTATAAGTAAATTTTTCACCCGGTTGAATAGTTGGTGAACTTTTACCATCAGATGCACTCCAACCGGGAACACCATCGGCCCAGCTATCTAAATCCAACCCATGCCAATGGATACTTGTAGAGGATGACATTTGGTTGTTAACTGTAACGAACGTGGTTTGATATTGTTTCAATATCAGTACAGGTCCGGGACTTGTAGTTGTTCGACCGTTTGATTTTATGTCAGGCAAAAAGGAAAAACCCATGCGTGGTAACCCGTCAGCAGTGTATTCATTTGAATAAATATTAATAGTTCTATCATCTCCTTTTGAAATCAAATCGCTGGCTCCGGGTTTTATATTAATGCCTAAAACAAGGCCGGCCATATGTTCTTCATGGCCGGGATCATCCACAGCAGCTGCACCTGGTAGCCTTATTCCTGAATGAACGTGAAAGGAAAGATGACAATGGAATAACCATTTTCCCGGACGGGATGCTACCCATTTCATATTCATAGTTGAACGTGGTAACATGGTTTCGGTTACAACAAAAGGCGCCATGTCCTTAGTATAAATAAGATCGGATAGTATGGAACCTTTTGATAAAACTTTATAATTAAATCCGTGCAGGTGCATTGGGTGCTCCCGGTTTGAACTATTGATTATGCGCCAACGGATAGTATCTCCAACTGAAGGAGTAAATAATTCTGTAAAGGGCCATGATTTGCCATTAATAGTTAATGATTCCAACCAACCATTCGCATAAAGTGCTGTATCGATCTGGGTACTAAAAATATTTATTACCATAATTCGATCCGGCGGTGACCCTTCTTTGGGATCAATGATAAATGCTCCGCTTAATTGATCTTCTTCTGTAAATTCTTCAGTTTTTTCATTTCCTAATTTTATACGGTACATGTAGGTACCCGGGTCGCCACTTTCAAAAATTATGTCTTTTGTTTCTCCCGGTTTAATCAGGAAACTTTCATTTGTTGTTGATGGTCGTTGCTGAAGGCCATACACAGTTATAGTTGAGTCTTTAAGTGTATTGTGAATGACAGCATGAATTTTAGTACCTGTTTTAATTCGTATTAATGGAGCCGGAATGGTTGGGGCTTTTCCTTTTTCAGCGATTGCTGCCAACCTTAACCCGGGCCGGTTATCAGATTCCATAAAAAAATCGCTCCATACAACTTCTAATGATAATTTAAGCATATTATTTTTAAGTTCACCGGCAGCAACCGTATTGTTATTAGGAACAATTTTAGGATTACTTGATTTATCCCCTGGATTAATAAACCGTGGATGTTCTATTCGCTTAAGTTCATTAATTGAAAGGGATGTACCGGGACCACAGGAAATAACCTTTCGTGAAGAATTATCTTTTAGGGAAACCGTTTTTTCAGAACCAGTAAAGCCAAATAAAGAAAAAACAATTGTCAATTGTACAAAAACGCTTTTGAACATGTGTAAATATTTTAACGATGGAAAATTAAATATAGTCAAATATGAATAAACAGTTCATTGCCGTTATTGGTATCAGTTTGAATTGTTTGTAACAGTAGTAGTAAATATGAGAAATAACATTTTTTCATCTTTGTGTCCGTTGTTCAAAACCTTTAACTTAGTAAATCTATTAACAACGGTTTTTATGCAGTATAAGAAAGAAGTTTTTTATTTTACATTTTACCTGGTTTGCATTTTGGCATTGCTGATTTCTTGTGATCAGGGAAATAAAAAAAGCAATATTGATATTACTGCCCGGTTAGACTCGTTGTTTGAAACTGTTTTCAAAAAAAATGAACCTGGAGCTGCTGTTCTCATTGCAAGAGACGGGAAGGTCATCTATCAACAGGGTTTTGGGCTCGCAGATATGAATACCAAAGAAACCATCAACGCACATACATTATTTAATCTGGGTTCCATCAGTAAGACCTTTGTCGCTTATGGGATTTTACAATTGGCAAAAGAAAATAAACTTTCACTGGATGACGAGCTTCATAAATATTTTCCGGATTTCACCGATCCTGTTATTGCAAAGAGCATAAAACTTCATCACCTGCTTACACATACTTCGGGCCTGCCCGATATAAGGAATGTAGCGGCAGACAGCATTTTTTACCTGACAGCGAAAGATGAAGAGAACTGGGCACCTGAGAAAAAAACAACACAACTGGAGTTTCAACCGGGTGAACGATTCAATTATTCCAATCCGGCTTTCAATGGCCTTGCGCTGATCATTGAAAAAGTAAGTGGTATGAAATGGCAGGATTATATTCAGAAAAAAATTATGGAGCCTGCCGGTATGATAACATCTACCATCACCGATGGGGCACATCCTGACAAAGGAGTTGCACATGGTTATTTGTTTGATGGAACAAATTTTTCCGAAAAGGATTATGGTGAAGAGCCAACTTTTGCCGCTTCTGGTAATGGAGGCGTGTGGAGTTCTGTTGAGGAATTATGGAAATATGAAAGGTCAATACAGGATTATGTTTTCCTGGATAGTACATGGATAAAGAAATCAAGAACAGTTTATAATTATGAGAACTGGAATGACAGTATCCCGGCTTTTTTAGGATTAAGCTGGTTCATCACTGAATTTGAAAAAGAAAAAATGATAGGGCATACCGGTTCACAGGGAGGATTCAGATCAGATTATGTCTTGTTGCCTGAGAAAAAATTATATTATGTTATTCTTTGTAATACACCCAAACCGCTAACTGAATTGCGGAAAGCTGTTTTTAAAATCACAAACATGTAATCTTTACTTTTTTGATAGCTGTTTGTAGTGATGAACTGTTACTGTTTATATAAGATGTAGCATTTGTGCTTTGCCTTCCAACTATAATAAGAGTATTACATCTTGTTCAAAGAAAAATTAAATTTTCTAACCACCTTGCGTGGTTTGCCATTCGATAATACGGGGTTCATCCTGGGAACAGTCAGGTTAAGTCTTTCTTTTATCTGATCCCGGAGGAATGAATTTTCTGGTGAAGGAGTTACATTATTTATAGCTACCTGTCCATCGAGACCGATCTCATAATCAACCAATATAAAATAGGTTCCGTTTTTGATTTTTTTATCAGGCAGTACCTCTGTTTTCAAAGTGCTGATAAGAGAATCCATATATTCTTTCAATAGCGCATTATTGTCTTTCAATTCAACTTTGTTATCCTTGCTTTCAGCCACAGAGATTGCATCGGTAATTGCATGGGCAGTCATTCCTTTAAATGATGAATCTTTGACTGCTGATGTCATCTTTGTTTTTACAGAATCGGCCGGTTTCTTTGTGCTGGTATCAATTTTTTTACTCAGGTCATCACTTTTCCTGATTACAGTTCCTGTATCTGTTTTCAGCTTTCCGCCATAGAGTGCATCTTTCAATGATTGTGCATTTGTCGTAACATTACTTATAATAAACAAGAACAAAATTCCCTTTTTCATATTACATACGTTTTTTAAACCAAAATTATTATCCATCTGCTTCATACTGCAAGTTAGGAAGCAAAGACGTTA
>JAYWEL010000197.1:0-19712 GCA_043779285.1 Chitinophagaceae bacterium
CGTAGAAATGATAGCATATACAGAACTACCCATTGGGATATAATAACTCAAGACGCTTATTATGATATTAAAGACCGAAATGAAAAAATAGATAGCCGCCGGATTAGCAAGAATGCAAGTATTGATAATTATGAGTATAGATTGGCAGAAATTAAAAGAGTAAAACTATTTAATTCTAATGCCCTTTTAATTTCTATAGCGGTAGCAATTGTTTCTTTTACGTTAATGTATAAACATAAAAAAGATGAATAAGCAACCATTTACTCTGGTTCCCACTACAGGTATAAATAGCCACCTTTAGTAATGCTTAATTACCACTTTTCATTTTTCATTACTTAACATAATACTGATTATAAATCACTTTTTAAAAAACTGTTGAAAGCTCCCACTTGACCAGTTTTTCAACCCGTAAAAAAGTGGGAGTTAAGGTTGTTTTTAAAATGGTATTATGAATTTTTGCAGTCTAATTATTCACTCAATGGATCTGTCAATAATATTGGTCTTTCTGTTTTTGGTTTATTACCCCTGAGCATAGAGATTATCCCTTTTAGCAGTCTTAAATTTTATGCTATTTGGATTTATTGAAGTCAATTTAAAACTATTTTTACCTAATGAATATTTCCCTTAAAAATCAAAGAATTCTTATTACAGGAGCTTCCCGAGGAATTGGCAGAGCCATTGCAAAGCAACTTTCCGAATCTGGTGCTGAAGTAATCATCCACTACAATTCTAATAAGTCAGAGGCTGATAAATTAAAAAATGAGCTTCAAAATCCAAGTTTTACAGAAACCTGTGATCTTTCAGATGTTGAACAGGTAAAAGGTTTCATTCCCCGACTTGTTGAAAAGTATGGACCGTTATCCGCGTTGGTAAATAATGCAGGAATTTCGCCAAGTGCAGCAGATTCATTGCCAACAGATGAATGGTTGAAGATTTGGGAACAAACCTTCTCGGTAAACACAACAGCTGTTGGAATTTTATGCAAAGAATTTGTCGATCAGGCTAAAAATCAGCAGAATGGTCGAATCGTAAATATTTCCTCACGTGCAGCTTTTCGCGGAGATACAACAGATTACATAGCCTACGCCGCTTCCAAAGGGGCCATTGTAAGTCTCACACGATCAATTGCCAGATATTACGGAAAACAGGGGATTAAAGCCTTTTTGATCGCTCCGGGATTTACTAGGACAGACATGGCTAAAGCTATCTTAGAAGAATACGGCGAGGACTTTGCTTTAAAAGACATTGCGCTGAATGAACTTACAACTCCAGAAGATATTGCCCCAATGGTTGCCTTGCTTTGTTCTGGATTGGCAGACCATGCAACAGGAACCTCTATAGATATAAACGCCGGATCATACGTTCGGTAAAACGCTTAAGCATGAAAAACTCATTTTTATCAAAAAATAATATAACAGCATTGTATTGTGCTTTCATAAATTATGGAGCTAAAATTATTTACACTTATTCAACTTTAGCCGATAATGGCGAATTGCTTGCAGAGATGAACAGATTTTTAGCAGGTAGCAGGGTGCTGGTACAGTCTTAAAAGTGTTATTTTCTATAACAGTAACTATCCCCTAATACTCAATATCTCAACTATTTGTTACGCTGTTGTTACACGAACCGCTGAAACTCAATAGCAGTAAGGTTGTATTGTTCCCGTACGTGGTACAAAAAGCAATCCGCCATAGGTGGGTTGCTTTTTTCATTTAGGTTTATATACATCATCATTGCTTCTGCTTTCAAACCATTGATATTGGGCCGTATTCGTTGATGATTTACCCTCGGATGTTGCATACAATGCATAAAAACAACCCACAAAGCCACCGGCTGTTTTTGTACTTAGAAACTTTGCATCTACATCCGCCTTTAATAAAATCCATTCTTTCTTATTCAAAGCATAGTAGAAATGGTACTTATCATCAAGTACTTCAATTTTAAACAATATCGCCTTTTTGTTTTTTTTATTGATACTATGTTCTGCAATTAATTCAGGTTCAGCTTTTTTATTTTCATTCCCGGGTCCTTTTAATAATTGTACCACAGGTTTCCCATCCCGGATGGATTTGCATAAATAATAATAATGGTATTCACTCTGAAAAATCAGCAGCCCGGCTTTTTCATTTTCTTCCTTAGCGTTAAAGCTTACAACTGTTGCAGCATATCCTTTAAGATGCGGTTGACGGAATCTAACAAAGGAAGGATTTCCTGTACCACTGATTGTTTCTGGTCTTACTTTGATTGATAAGTTTCCCTTTTTTCAGAAAGACTGTACCAATTCTCTCTTGTTGTTCTTAGAAAACTGTAACGTGTATTTAATTGATCTGCATAAAAATCATCTCGAAAAAAATAGTTGCCGTTAAATTTTTCAACACTCGTATTAACAATTGCATTTATCGGGTAGCGGTATTGTATTTCTTCAAAACCGGGATTAATCAGTGGCCAGCCATCCTTCCACTCTACCGGTGCCATAAAAGTTTCCCTGCCCGTGTTATAAAAATCGCCATCATAAGGCCGGCAGGCAAGGAACACGGCCCACCAATTACCCTCCTTGTCTTCTACAAAATCGGCATGTCCGGCAATAGTAACAGGATTTTTTCTTTGCCGGTCAAGCTGACGCTGGGTAAGAATTGGATTTTTATCATACGAAACAAAAGGATCTGTAAGAGAATGACTCCTGAACACTACTTCTGAATGATTATATCCAGTACCACCTTCTGCACAAATCAGATAATACCAAGAATCTTTTTTAATGATATGAGGAGCTTCGATCCAGACTGGTTTTTTTGCCATGTCCGTTCCACCATTAATCAACAGTATTTCTTCCCCGATTACTTTTAACTGTTGCTTATCAAATTCAAACATCCGGATAGTGCGGTGTCCGTCATGAAGGGAAATATTGTCTGGTGGAATACTGTTATAAATAATATATGACCTGCCATTGTCGTCAAAAAAAAGGGAGGGATCAATTCCATTAACCTGTGGCAATGCAACCGGATTACTCCAGGGTCCTTTAGAATCACTGGCCGTGATAACAAAATTTCCCAACTTATCAATCAGTGTACATACAATATAAAAAAATCCGTTGTGATAGCTGATAGCCGGGGCAAACAAGCCCCTTGAAACCCCTGCCCCATCAAGGTTTAGCTGTTCCGGCCTGTTCAATGCATAACCGATCTGCTGCCAGTTCAAAAGATCCTTACTATGAAAGATTGGCAATCCGGGATAGTAGGAAAAAGAAGAGTTGACAATATAAAAATCATCTCCCGCCCGGCAGATTGAAGGATTGGGGTAAAAACCTGACAGGATCGAATTGGTAAATGATTGTGCATTCAGGTTAGTGAACAAACAAACGACTAAAAGAGGTAGAAACAAGTTTTTCAATCTGGTCATGCTAATTTATTTTTATTCAGATATACTTCTGCTGATTGCATATTCAACACCCCTCAACTCTGCCAATCCTCTTAACCTTCCAATGGCTGAATAACCCGGATAGGTTACTTTATTTAAGTCATCCAGCATCTGGTGACCATGATCGGGCCGCATGGGAATGGAAATATTTCTTCTTTTCATCATCAGCACAATTTCTTTAATTACTGCATACATATCTACATCGCCATCCAGGTGATCTGCTTCAAAGAAATTTCCTTCTACATCTCTTTTTGTGCTGCGCAAATGAATGAAATGAATATGATCACCCAATCTTTTTATGATGCCCGGCAAATCATTATCCGGTCTGACGCCAAAAGATCCCGTACAATAACACAATCCATTGGCGATAGATGGAGCTGCATTCAATAATTCCTGTGCATCTTTTTCTGTACTTACAATTCTGGGAAGCCCTAATAAAGAATAAGGCGGGTCATCGGGATGAATGGCCATTTTCAAACCAGCTTCTTCTGCAACCGGAACAACCTCTTTTAAAAAATAAAAAAGATGTTGCTTTAATTTTTTTGCATCAATATGCTCATAGGTTTTTAATGCACTTAAAATTTCTTCCGGAGTAAAGGGCACATCGCTGCCCGGCAATCCCAACAGGCAGTTGTGATAGAGTTTTTGTTTTTCCTGTTCCGGCATTCCATTAAATCTTTCTTTGGCTTTTTGTATTTCTTCTTTTGTATAATCCTTCTCAGCTCCCGGACGATTCAATAAAAAAAGATCGAAAGCAATAAATGCTGCTCTTTCAAAAAACAATGCTTTGCTTTTATCAGGCATCTCAAAAGAAATATCTGTACGCATCCAATCCAGAATTGGCATGAAGTTGTAAGTAACCACTTTTAACCCGCATGCTGCAACATGCCGGAGACTCTGTTTATAATTTTCAATGTGTAATAAATAATTACCGGTTTGTTTTTTTATATCCTCACTTACGGGCAAACTTTCTATCACTGTCCAGGTCATTCCGGCAGCTTCTACTTCTGCTTTTCTTTTGGTGATTTCTTCTATTGGCCAAACCTCGCCTACCGGAATTTGATGCAGCGCAGTAACAACTCCTGTGCAACCTGCCTGCCTGATATTCCACAAGCTCACCGGATCTTTGGGCCCGAACCATCTCATTGTTTGCTCCATCATCATCATAATACTATGTTATTACTTTATTACTGTCAGTTTAATGCTTTCTGTTTTATCAGATGCAGTTCCAACCATGATTGTAAAATCACCCGGCTCAATCACCCACTTCATATTCGTATCATAAAATGATAACAACTCAGGATTGATCTCAATACTTACCGTTTGAGATTGCCCGGGAGAGAGCCATATTTTTTTAAACCCTTTTAATTCTTTTACAGGCCTTGTAACAGATGAGTATTCGTCACGTATGTACATCTGTACTACTTCTGCACCTTTTCTGCTGCCTGTATTTTTTACTTCTACACTCATTGTAACAGTGCCCTTCATTTTCATAGTTATATCGGATAATTTCAGATTGCTGTATGCAAATGTTGTGTAACTCAACCCATGTCCGAATACAAATAAAGGCGACACATCAAACCCAAGATTATATCCTCTGCGAGCTGATGGTTTGTAATTGTAGTAAGCTGGAATATGACCAACAGTTCTGGGAAAGGTTATCGGCAACTTACCGTTGGGATTTATTTCTCCAAACAAGGCATCAATCATAGCATAGCCACCTTCCTGACCAAGATACCAGCATTGCATAACTGCAGATACTGATTCTACAAGATTGCCAATACTCAATGGCGGACCACTATTTACAAATGCACAGGTTGGTTTACCTAAAGCGACAATTTCCTTAATCAATTCATTTTGCCCGTTGAGCAATTCCAGTGTTGGCAAATCGCCCAAATGATTTGATGCCCATCCTTCACGGCTCATACTTTCATTGCCGCCAACAAATAAAACCACCACATCAGCCTGCCTTGCTACGGCCACCGCCTCTGCAATTTTCTTTTTGTTCTCCGCCATGTCTGCCAGATTTATCGAATCTGCAAACCAGTTATTTTTATCAGTGAGTTTTACACCTTCTGCATATAATATTTTTATATTGTGGCCATATTTTTCTTTGATAGCATCCAAAGGAGAAATACAAACACGGGGTTTACTTGAATAACCACCCAATAAACATTTATCAGCATTAGGCCCGATCAATGCAATTGTTTTTATCTTGTTTTTATCGAGTGGTAAAAAATTATTGTCGTTCTTCAACAAAACCATGCCTTCCTGTGCTGCCTTATAGGCAACTGCTCTTTTCTGTGTACTGCCAACAATTTCTTCTGCTTTGTCAGCATCTACATACGGATCTTCGAATAACCTCAGTCGAAATTTGGCAATCAGAATCCTCATCACAGCTTTATCAATTTCGCTGACAGTAATTCTACCTTGTGTGACATATTGTTTAAGATTGGCAAAACCATCTGGATCCGGTGTTTCCATATCCACGCCAGCTTTAAAAGCCAGTAAGCCAGCTTCATCGATGCTATGTGTTATTTTATGCAGGGTACTCACATCCTTGATAGCAAAATAATCGGAGACAAGGATTCCCTTAAAGCCCCATTCCTTCCGTAAAATATCTTTTAACAAATAGGCATTGATGTGTGCCGGAATGCCAAATATTTCGTTGTAAGTAGCCATTACGTTCATGGCTTTGGCTTCCTGAATGGCTGCTTTAAATGGAGGAAAGAAAACTTCTCTTGCAGTTCTTTCATCCAGGTTACTTGGCGCTACATTTATACCTCCTTCACTTTGTCCGTGTATGCCGAAATGTTTCAGCGTTGCGGCTACATTGTTTTTTCCCAGATAAACTCTATTACCCTGGTAAGCTTTGATCTGTGCCACTGCCAGTCTTGAAACAAGGAAAGGATCTTCTCCCATTGTTTCCTCGGTTCTTCCCCAACGCGGATCACGGGTGATATCCACTACCGGCGCCAATACATGATGCCCACCTCTTGCCCTTACTTCTTCTGCAACGTTGGTAAAAATTTCTGTCATCAGGTTTTCATTCCATGTGCTGGCTAAACTAATTGGAATCGGAAAGTTGGTAGCATCCTGTGTTTGCTGACCATGTAATGATTCTTCATGCGTCATAACAGGAATACCCAACCTTGTTTTTTCTACAAAAAATTTCTGGATCTTGTTATATAACTCAGCGGCTTGTTTTGGATGATAGCCATAACTATTGGGGCCTGCATTTTCATTCAATCTTCCCAATTCGCCAAGGCCATGTTTTAATACCTCCGCTGCTTTTGCTTCATCAAAATCTCCCTGCTCATTCAGGATTCTGGACTTTTGAATCCACAGGCATTGCATCTGCATCAATTTTTCATCCATTGTCATCAGGCTTAATAAATTCTTTGCCCTAACCTCGGGAGAAAGATTTTTGTTTTTGTAAACAGGTTGCTGTGCAAAAGATATTGTTGCACAGAAAAAACAAAAAACACTTAAAATATATTTTATTTTTTTCATGATAATAATTTATCCAGCCACTCCCAATGGTGAGAAATAAACAAATATTGCAATAATGATTACAACAACTATCACGGAGAGAATCACATCCAGCTTAGTCCAACTTGCCCTGCTGGCAGCTTTGTCCTCTGCAACTGTAGTGGAAAATGTTAATCCTCTTATATGATCGTCGTCGGGTTTTGGTGTCAGCAGACTGACTACTACCATAACAACAATAGAAAAAAGGAATAAATAAATACAGAAATAAAGGAAGTTAATAGTTGCAAAGTCATGCAGAACTCCGGTTAAATTATGCTGGAACAATTCCAGGGTAAGTTTTACAAGACCAATCCCAAACCCGACAACCATTGACGTAAAAGCTCCGGCAGCATTTATTCGTTTAAAAAATACCCCAAATAAAAACACGGCAGCTATAGGTGGCGCCAGGTAAGACTGTACACTTTGCAAATAGGTATATAATGTTGTGGAAATTCTTCCCATCATCGGAATCCAAACCATACCAAGTATTACCACTACACCTGTTGCAATGCGTCCTACTCTTACCAGTTCTTTCCCACTTGCATGTGGTTTCATTTTCTGATAGATATCCATAGTGAATAATGTAGAACATGCATTATATACAGATGCCAATGAAGCCATCAATGCAGCTAACAATCCTCCTGCCAGCAATCCTCTTAAGCCCACGGGCATGATCTGCTGAACCATTGCCGGAAAAGCTGCATTGAAATCTGTTTGGCCTTCGGCATTCAATGGTAATATTAATTCACCACGTTGGTGTAAAACGTAAGCAACCAAACCGGGAATAAGGAAAATAAAAAACGGGAGTAATTTCAGGTAAGCGGCAAAGATCGTTCCCCGTCTTGCTTCTCTTTCATTGCGCCCGGCAAGACAACGCTGAACAATGTGCTGGTCGGTACACCAATACCAGACACCCACTATCGGCGAGGCAAATAAAATTCCCAGCCATGGAAAATCAGGATCGCTAAGTGGACGGAACATATTCAATTTTTCGGGAGGCACCGCTGCAATTAATTCATTCCAACCGCCAACTTTATCCAAACCCACAAACAACAATACGCCTGAACCTATTAATAAAACAAAGGCCTGTATAGCTTCTGTGTACATAACAGCATGCAATCCGCCAAATATGGTATATACACCGGTAATAATTACAAGTATGATAGCTCCTTCCCAAAAACCCACACCCAAAAACTGGTTAAACACCAATGCCCCGGCAAAGATGGTAACTGATGCTTTGGCAATAACATAACTGAGCAATTGAATAATGGACAACAACCGGCGTGCCTTTGCATTGAATCTTCTTTCCAGAAACTCAGGCATTGTATAAACCATGCTGCGCATATAAAAAGGAACAAACACCCAGCCTAATATTAAAACTATCCATGAGTGCAATTCATAGTGCCCCAAAACAGTTCCGGACACACCGGCTGATCCTGCAAGACCAACAATATGTTCGGAACCAACATTGGATGCAAGAATGGAGGCGCCAATGACCCACCAACCAAGATTCCGGTTTGCCAAAAAATAATCTGTGGGTGAACTTTTACTCTTTCGGATGGACCAGATAGAAATACCCGCAATGACCAACATATAAAGAATAAGAAATATCCAGTCCAGTGTTCCAAGAAAATTCATGAGTGTTGATTTTGTTGTATTTAAATAATCGGATGTTGTTTAAAGCTATAAATAGTTTGCTGATGATAAGTTTCGCCGGGTTGAAGAATGGTATCGGGAAAATTTTCATGATTTGGACTATCCGGAAAATGTTGTGTTTCGAGACATAGCCCTGCATATTTTCCATAGTTCCTTTCGTATTTTGTATCGGTAAGATTATTTTCTAAAAAATGACCGCTATAAAAATGAATACCTGGCTGGGTAGTAAAAACATTCATTTCTATATTTGTTTTTCTACATAAAAGTGTAGCAGCCTTTTTTAATGTTTGATCTTGAATTTTTATGACCCAAGTATTATCAAAATCCTGATTCTCTTCCATTAACTTATTTATTTCAGCGAGATTTGAAAAATCGAAAGCTGTGTTTTTTACATCCATCAATTTACCGGTTGGAATCAATTCATTTTGCACTTCTACAAATTGATCTGCATAAATGATGAGTTCATGATTCAGTATATTCTCTTCATTCATACCAGATAAATTAAAATAACAATGACTGGTGAGGTTTACTGGTGTTGGTTTATCGGTGATAGCTGTAAAATCAATGTGTAATTCATTATCCGTTACCCGGTATATTACATTTACTTTTAGATTACCGGGAAATCCTTCTTCCCCATCGCGGCTGAAATAGCTTAGTTTAATTCCATCATCAGCAGGTAAAATTTCCGCATCCCAAAATACCTTATCAAACCCCCTTTTACCACCATGCAAACTATTCAATCCATCATTCGGATTTAATTGAAATTCTTTCCCTGCCAAATTAAATTTCCCATCGGCTATTCTGTTTGCATAACGGCCACAAATACCGTTAAAATAATAATCACCTGCCTGTAGGAAACCATCCAGTGTTTCAAAGCCTAAAACCACATCAACGGGTTCAGCATTTAATCCTGGTACAAGAATACTGGTAATAGTAGCGCCATAATTTATTATACTAACTTCAATACCATCTGCCTGAGTAATCGTATATTGATTTACATCCCTGTTTTCGAAGCTTCCAAAATAAGTAACAATTGTTTTTACCGGCATCAGATATACTGATTAATGATATTCTCTAAAAATTCCTGGCGGCCACTTCTCACAGCTGGTTCGCCATTTTCAATGGCATATGATCTTAAATCTTCGAACGAAAGTTTTCCATCTTCAAACTCTCTTCCTTTGCCACTGTCAAATGAAGCGTATCGATCTGATCTGAATTTTTTATATTCTGATTTTTGCAAAATATTATCAGCCGTTATCAATGCCCTGGCAAAAGCATCCATTCCACCAATATGTGCATAGAAAAGATCTGCAGGATCTGTTGAATTCCGGCGAATTTTTGCATCAAAATTTATTCCCCCGTATTTAAATCCACCGGCTTCAAGTATTATCAGCATAGCTTCTGTTAGTTCATATACATTATTTGGAAATTGATCCGTATCCCAGCCATTTTGATAATCGCCCCGGTTGGCGTCTATGCTTCCCAGTAAGCCTGCATCAGCAGCCACCTGTAATTCATGCTGCATCGTATGGCCTGCAAGTGTTGCATGATTTACTTCGATGTTTAAACTAAAATCATTAAGCAGATCATATTGTCGTAAAAAACCAATCACCGTTTCACAGTCATAATCATATTGATGTTTGGATGGTTCACAGGGTTTGGGTTCAATAAAGAATTTACCTTTGAATCCATTGCGCCGTGCATAATCTTTTGCAGTATGAAGAAATTTAGCCAAATGTTCTTTCTCTCTTTTCATATTTGTATTCAGCAAACTCATGTAGCCTTCTCTTCCTCCCCAGAACACATAATTTTCACCACCCAGGCTGATAGTAGCATCCAGCGCAGCTTTTACCTGTGCGCCTGCATGAGCCAAAACATGAAAGTCGGGATTTGTTGCAGCACCATTCATATACCTGCGGTTGGAGAACAGATTGGCTGTTCCCCATAACAATTTAATACCGCTTATTTTTTGTTTTTCATTAAAGTAGGCTGTAATTGCCTGTAGCCTGCTTTCATTTTCATGAATATCATTGGTAAAGTCTACAGCATCCACATCATGAAAACAATAATAGGGCAAGCCCAATTTTGACATAAATTCGAATGCAGCATCTGCTTTATCCTTAGCTCTTTCAACGGCATCGCCTTTTTCATTCCAGGCAAATAAATGCGTTGGTTCACCAAAAGGATCTGCACCATTTCCACAGAAGCTATGCCAGTAAGCACAGGCAAAACGCAGGTATTCTTTCATGGTTTTCCCTGCAATCAATTTATTTTCATCGTACCAGCGAAATGCCATGGGGTTTTTTGTTTGTGACCCCTCATAATTAATTTTACCAATCCCACTAAAAAATTCTTTTTGCCCAATTATAATAGCCATATTGTAATTTTTATAATTTTAAAAAAACCTTGTCCAACTGATCAGGATAAACCGTTATTATTTTTTAATTGAATTTTGAGTAGTTGTTTCCATTTTTCATATAATACAAAATAAGGTACTGTATTATCAGGTTCCAAAACACTCACTGGTTTCCGGCTGGAAAATGCTGAAGATGCATCGGTATAAATACCTGCCCCGATTCCTGCCCCAACTGCAGCGCCGAAACTTCCATCGCCATCATAAAACTCAATATTTACGTTATTGACATTTGCAAAAGCCTGAGCGAAAACCTTGCTTTTGAAAAGATTGGTTTTACTGGCCCGTATAACGGTGGGGTTCAAGCCATTTTCCCGCATAATATCCAACCCATACCGAAAAGAAAAGGCAATACCTTCCTGAACTGCCCTAACCATGTGTACGGCAGTATGCACATTGAAATCAAGAAAATGAAAATGTCCGCCAATTATTCTGTTGTCTAATATTCTTTCTGCACCATTACCAAATGGTAATGCAAAAAGTCCGTTTGATCCTATGTTTACTTCTGCAGCAGCCTCATTCATTCCATCATAGTTGATGTTTGCACCGGTTATATTTTTTATCCACCGGTTAAAAATACCGGTACCATTGATGCACAATAAAACGCCAATACTTATTTTATCAGGATCATAGTTTACATGCGCAAAACTGTTTACCCTGGACTGTTTATCAAATGTTAGTTTATCACTAACCGCATAAATGACTCCGCTGGTTCCGGCGGTGGCAGCCACTTCGCCCGGATTAAGTACATTCAGCGATAATGCATTATTGGGCTGGTCGCCGGCCTTGTAAGAAACAGGAATACCCGGTTTGAGAGACAACCTTTCAGCAACGATATTTTTTAAATACCCATGTGCGGCAAATAAAGGTTGAATGGGGGGAAACAATGCATCATCAAATCCATAATAATCCAACACATCCGAAGAGAGTTTATTTTTCTTAAAATCCCAAAAAATGCCTTCCGAAAGTGCAGAGATTGTAGTTGTACAATCCCCTGTCATTTTCATGGCAATAAAATCACCCGGCAGCAGTACCTTATCAATTTTTTCGTAAACGGAAGGCTCATGTTGCTTTACCCAGCCAAGTTTAGATGCAGTAAAATTTCCGGGAGAATTCAACAATGTTGATAAGCATTTTTCTTTCCCTATTTGCTGAAAGGCCATTGCACCTATTTCTACAGTACGGCTATCGCACCATATAATAGCATTTCGAAGCACATGTTGTTCTTTGTCTATTAAAACCAATCCGTGCATCTGGTACGCTATACCAATGGCATTGATATCAGCAGGATTATAAAGATTTAATGAATTGCATTTTAATATGGCCTGTTTTACGTTTTCCCACCATTGGTCGGGACTTTGTTCTGCCCAACCCGGATGAATCGAGTCAATTTCCATTTCAATTTCAGGGAATTGAGCAGAAGCAATACAAGCTTGTGTAGCCGCATCAACTACCGTTACCTTAACAGAAGAAGTTCCAATGTCGATTCCCAATAACAGCATAGTCAAAAATACGTTTTACATTTTTAAAACCAGGGAGGATGTTTCCATCCTCCCTGGTTTTGATTATGACCCTAACAAACTAACATGAGTAAAAAAATTATTGACCTTTTTAGAAAGTACAGGAAAAATATTTCGGGGATTACTTTCTGGAATATTTCTGACCGGCATAGCTGGCTGGATAATTTCCCGGTGAGCGGAAGAAAAGACTATCCTTTATTATTTGACAAAGATCTGAAACCAAAAAAAGCATATTGGGAAGTGATACAGTTTTAGGTAATGTACTGAAAAATAGTTGGTGATTTTTTCATCAGGTCAATCCTGTTTCCTGATGCATAGCAGGAATCTCCACATCTAAAAACCCTTTTTTTACCAGGCGGCTTTTAAAATCCAGTTGAACTTCATATTCCCCATGTACCAGAAATAATTTCTTCACCTGCCTCGGATCCTGGCAAGCCAGCCATTGACAAAGGTCTTCATAATCGCCATGAGCACTCATGCTTCGGATAGAACCGATTTCTGCATGTACTTCATGTGGAATGCCAAAAATGCCCACTTCCTTTGCACCCGATAATAAACGGGCACCCAATGAATGGGGCTCGCAATATCCTGTCATCAAAATGGAATTCCGGCTGTTTTCAATACTATTGCTTATATGGTGCTTTACCCTGCCTGCATCGGCCATACCACTTGCAGAAATAATTACACACGGTTGACTACGGAAATTCAACAACTTCGACTCATCCACATTCTGAATGAATTTTAATCCCTTGAACATAAATGGATCATCATCCATTGTCATCAATTTTTGAATTGTTTTATTAAAATAGGAAGGATATTTTTTTACCACTTCTGTTGCTTCCATGCTCAGTGGACTATCTACAAAGTAATCAACATTGGGTAATCTGTTCTCCAGTTCCAATTGATTCAACGCATAAATCAATTCCTGCGTTCTTCCAACACTGAAAGCCGGCACAATCAGTTTGCCTTTTTTCTGGATACAGGTTTTTTCAATCCAATGGAGTAAAAGATCTGGTGTGGTTACATTGATGTCGTGTAAACTATTACCATAAGTAGATTCCAGAATAATATAATCGGCCTGCGAAAAAGTTTCGGGTGATCGTAAAATCACATCTCGGTATCTACCCACATCTCCGCTGAATGTTAATTGTATCTCTTTCCCATTTTCAATTATTTTCAGATGAACACAAGCACTGCCAATAATATGACCGGCCTCTGAAAAAAAGACCTGTACATCATCTAATACATAGATCCATTTGCCATAATCAACCGGATGGAAGTGATCAAACGAAGCCAAGGCATCTTCTCTAGTATAGATTGGATGTAAATGAGGAGCTCCTTCCATAGCTCTTCGTTTATTCTGGTATTTCACTTCATCTTCCTGAATGAAGGCAGAGTCCTCCAGCAGTACTTCTGTCAAATCTTTTGTGCCATGTGTGCAAAATATTTTTCCATTAAACCCTTCTTTTACCAAACGGGGAATTAATCCACTATGATCAATATGCGCATGAGAAAGAATCATCACATCCACTTCATCCGGCTCAAAACCAAATTGCCGGTTTAATACATTCGTTTCTTTTCCCATGCCCTGAAAAAGCCCACAATCCAATAATATTTTTTTGCCATTACTTAATGTAAGTAAATGCTTCGAACCAGTTACACATCTGGAAGCTCCGTGGAATGCTATTTTCATTTTGAATTATTTAATGAAATTTTCAAACAGTACTCTATCGTTAAAAAAAGATTTTATATTTATTTTCTTGCCTTGAATGACCATGTGACACGGAATTCGGCAACTTTTTCTCCGCTTTCATTTGTTCCAATGGATGTCACTTGTATTGATTCCCCTTCTCCAGAATGAATGGCATCGGCAATGGTTTCTTTTATTCTCACTCCCTCTTTACAAACAAAACTACTGAGGCCCGTTGCTTTTTTATAAAAGTCGCCTTCAATACTTACTACCAGCATGGAAACCGAAGGATTCAATTTATGTGTATGTGCCAAACCTAAAACACCCGTACTCATTTCGGCAGCCATACTTAAACAGGCAAAATATGTTGACTTGAATGGGTTTTGTGAAAACCATTTATACGGAATGGTTACAACACTGGTTTCTTCATTCACACTTTTTATTCTTAACCCAGAAAAAAAGGCAGATGGTATTTTTAAAAAAAGATAAAGCGGAAACTTCATGCTACTTCGAACCAAATCAAAAAACTCTTGCGACTTCGCTTCGCTAACCGGATGTATTAATGTTTGTTCCATTTCCAGGATTATTTTTTTATTGACATTGTAGTTTACCTTTTTATAAACCACTTTTATTTAAAGAAAGTTAACCAAAAATTTACAGTTTTTTTCATTCCTTCAATCCTGTCTGCAATATATTTGTCTGTTCCCGAAAATCAACGAATATATAATTCCAAAAAAATGAATACGAAGTTTACACTACTAGCTGCATTGCTGATGGCTCTTAGCTTTGCATTTGGTCAAACAAGTAGCAACAAATTAACTTTTGAAAACGGCCAGATTTATGAAATAATTTCTAAGATCAGCTCAGGGTTTGAACAGGAAGCCATGGGACGCAAAATTGAAGTGCTGATAAATGGAACCATTTATCACAGTTATGAAGTTGTATCTGTGAGCCCCGATTCTATCCGACTTTTACATAAGACAAACCGCATTACGTTTTTATTGGATGGCATGAATCAAAAAATGAATTTTGATTCGGATATCAAAAAAGATTTAGATAGCGAAATGGGTAAAGTAATGAAAAATGCGTTGCAGGATACATACAGCATGCTTATTGACTTGAAGGGTCATGTGCTGGAAGTTCAAACAACCGTTACGAAAGGAAAAAAATCAGATGCCAGTGAAATGGAAATCTTTAAAAATCTGTTAACCGGTTTTACTGCTTCGCTTGAATCCCCTAAAAAAGGCGAGTCGAGTGTTTTTAGAATTTTACCTGAGCAAGAAATACGCAAAGGATTTGTTTGGGCTGAAACAAATGAAAAGAAAAAAACAAGTTTTGCTATTGCGGATATTACAGAAAATGAAATTTTAATTTCTTATAAAAGTGAATACCCAACCGAAAGCAAAGGAAATATCATGGGCATGGATACATTCACAAACCTTGACAATTCGGAAACCGGAAAAATTGTGTTGAACAAAAACACCGGTATCATGAAAACTAAAAATGCCACAACTACTGCTACTGGACATGTAAGTGTGATGGGACAAAATTTACCCATTGTAAGTGCTGCAAATGCTGAAACGAGGATTAGCATTAAATAATTTTTCTCTTCAACTAAAAATCCCGCCTCGTTTTAAACGAGACGGGATTTTTTTTATATTATGTCAACCTGATTTTTTAACAGATCATCCATCTCATCTCTTCGTCTGATTAAATATGATTGGTCGTCTTTCATCAACACTTCGGCTGGTTTAAATCTGGCATTATAGTTTGATGCCATTTCGAAACCATACGCACCGGCATTTTTAAAAGCCAGTATATCCCCTTCTCTTATTTCATTCAATGCACGGTCTTCGGCAAATGTATCGGTCTCGCAAATATTTCCAACAACGGTATATATTTTCTTTTCGGCATCCGGATTACTGCAATTAACTATTTCGTGATAAGCACCATAAAACATCGGCCTAATCAGGTGATTGAGCCCACTATTCACTCCTGCGAAAATGATATCACCCGATTCTTTCAATACATTCACTTTGGCAAGCATATTTCCTGCTTCACATACCAGAAACTTCCCCGGCTCAAACCAAACCTGCAGTTTACGGTTATGCGTTTTTTCGAACCAGTCAAACTCTTCTTTTACTTTCTTTCCCAATAACACAATATCCGTTCCTTCCTCACCCGGCTCATACGGCACGTTGAAACCACCACCCAAATCTATAACCGTGAGTTCGGGAAAATCTTCTGCCACTTTAAACAATACCTCAATCCCTTTTGCAAAAGCATCAACATCTTTTATTCCGCTGCCGGTATGTATATGCAGGCATTTAATACATATGCCGTATTCTTTAATTAAAGACTGCACCTCATCGAGATATTCCAAGGGTATACCAAACTTACTTTTTACATGGCCGGTAGATATTTTAAGGTTGCCACCTGCCATGATATTGGGCCTTAGTCGGATGCCTACCGGATAAGTATGCCCGTATTTAATTCCGAACTTTTTCAAGCTGGATATACTGTCAATATTGATATGCACCCCCGCTTCTTTGGCTCTTTCTATTTCATCGAAATCGATATTACTGGATGTAAATAAAATATTTTGTGGTTCAAACCCTGCCTTCAAGGCAAGCATTACTTCGTTGATAGAACTGCAATCGATATTACAACCAAGGCTTTTAATGTGCCGAAGAATATTAATATTACTTAATGCTTTACATGCATAAAATAAACGGGTATCCACATTTTCAAAAGCAGCCAATAAAAGGTTATACTGTTCAGTTATTTTTTCGATATGATACACATATAAAGGAGTTCCATATTGGTTAGCCAATGAAATGTATTGTGCATTTGAAATTTGTTGCGACATATTATACGAATATAAATAATTTTCGGTGTGGTATTTTCTATTCAACTATTCTTTAAACAAATATGCCACGGCAATTACCGTGGCACAAATTATTTTACAATCAAACTAATCTACTGATTCTTCATCATTCAGAGGTTGGTTACCAGTATCATCCAATCCTTTTTCCTCTTCATCATCTGCCTGATTGAATTCTGTATGATCCATTTCTGTTGTTTCTTCTTCGTCATCATTTACAATCAACTCTCCATCTTCCGTAACAGCCAAAGGCAACTCCAATTCTTCATCTATTACTTGTATATACGTTTCTGCGTTTACCAATGATGCAGAACTTACCATGGTTGGAATCACCATTTGTTCAGCAAGAACTTCCTGTATTTTAGGAAGATCGTCGGATGAATTTATACCAAAATAATCCATGAAATTTTTAGAGGTCGCATAGATCAATGGATGACCGGGTAATTTTTCATTGCGGCCACTGATAATGACCAGATCTTTTTCCAATAATTTCTGCACCGTATAGTCACAGTTCACACCACGTATAGATTCAATCTCCCCTTTGGTAATCGGTTGCTTATACGCAATGATAGCCAGTGTTTCCAATGCTGCAGCGGAGAGTCTTTTCAAAAACTTTTCGCCATTTAATTGCGCCACCGTTTTATGAAATTCTTTTTTTGTCAGAAATTGCCATCCCCCACCACTCATGATCACTTCAAACGGATAAAACTCCGATTGATATTTTTCAATAATTCCTTCCATGGATGCTTCTACCTGATCGAGGGATATTTTATCTTCCATAAAACCAAAAGCATTGTTCAATAATTCAGTCAGCTCCAAACCGGTCAATGGTTTTTCGCTGGCAAAAATCAGTGATTCAATATGTGGTATGAGATTCGTTATTTCCATAAATCCATTGCCTGGTTAAAGGTATTATTTGCCGAAAGATAGTTGATAAAATATTGAAAACTCATCAGGTCTTTTACCCTTTCAATGCGGCAGCGCCACTTACAATTTCGGTTAATTCGGTTGTAATGGCAGCCTGTCGGGCTCTGTTATATGATATTTTCAATGTACGCAATAATTCGTTTGCATTTTCACTGGCTTTATCCATTGCAGTCATACGTGCACCATGCTCAGAAGCATTTGCATCCAATACGGCTTTGAATAATTGTGTGTTCAGAATTTTTGGCATCAGCTCAGCAATCAATTCATCTTTTGCTGGTTCAAAAATAAAATCCGATTTAGCAGCCCCTTCCAGTTTTTCAACCTTTGGAATCGGTAAGAACCGCTCCAACACAAAGTTCTGAGACGCTGCATTCCTGAATTCGCTGTAAACAACTTCAACAACATCAAATTGCTTTTCTTCAAAAGCAGTCATGGCAGCTTGTGAAGCAGCCTGTACTGTTGCAAAACTCAGATTCAAAAAAGTATCCTTATACGTTATATCCGTTTTGTATTTGTTTTTAGTAAAAAACTCATACCCTTTTTTTCCGATTCCCCATACGGTTACATTTCCTTTCTTATGCTGATTTGGATATTTATCCTGAATGGTATTTTTTGCCAACTTGATGATATTGGCATTGTATGCACCACATAATCCACGGTCACTGGTAATCACAATCATCAATACATTTTCAACCGAACGTTCAACTGCCAAAGCCATTCCTACTTCACCCTCACTGTTACTGACAATATTACTCAGCATTTCCTGCAACTTCTTTGCATATGGACGCATTTGAATTATCGCATCCTGGGCACGGCGCAATTTTGCTGCACTCACCATTTTCATGGCTTTGGTAATTTGTTGTGTACTTTGAACTGACGTTATCCTGTTACGAACCTCTTTTAATTGACCTGACATAAATGATTTTTATTAACGGTTTTACCCTTTTATGTTACAACCTGTCTAATTCTATAAAACTGAACTGCTCTTAACCCAAGGATTATTTGAACTAATCAGCCACTGATTTTACGGCGGCAAAGTTAAGTGTATCAGAGTAAAAATCAATCGAACTATTGAAAAATTGACTGATTGATGGTTTATGAAAAATAATACAGGTTCATCAAACAACTCTATATATACAATCAACATTATATGAAGGGGAAAACTGGAATTATATTCTATAAAATAATATCCGAAACGGAGCTACTTCAACACAAAATTTCTTTTTAGTCCATAGCTGCTATTTATTTTTCCTTAGGCTAAAGTTGAATTTTTAATGATTTTTCTCTTTCTTTTATCAAATGGAAACTGATGGGCCATTTACAATATACCTAAATCGTTCAGCCGAGATAATCAGTTTGCCATGATAAACGGCATCTATCCTATTGATATCAGTACTATTGAAAGAAGAATCTGTTGCAATAACCCGTAAATAAGCAGTGAAATCAAGATCCTTTAATTTAATCAGCAAAACGTTTCTGATGAACTATCCGGTTTCAGTTTTTCCTGATTCAGTTTTACAGATCCCGTTTCTTTAATCAATAAAGAAAAACCGGAAGCATATTCCTTCCGGTATTGAAAATAATACCGCTTATAAACAGTAAATAGTCCAATGCGCTTTTCTGCGGTATAATACCATCTAAGATTTACACATAGTCCGTTGGACTATTTAGTAAATC
>JAYWEL010000198.1:0-8412 GCA_043779285.1 Chitinophagaceae bacterium
CGAAGACTGCATTGAGCACATTCCAAAATCTCAAATTCTTTTTTACTGACCGTAAAATCTACCGCTTTAAAAATTTTTTTGAGATTCGAACTTTTACAAACCGGACAATTGGTATAATGTACAAATGATTCCATATGAACAAATCAATAATAATAATTGAGAAAATGAACGTGGTGCCTTCATATTATTTTAAGATGGCAGGTAACTCCTGAGGGATAATTTTCTGTTGATTTCTGAATGCAGAAAATTCCATATCGTTTTTTACAAAATATACTACCAGTAAACTGATTGCAATCATACATGCAATTAATCTAAAAACCCAGGCTCCCGGTTTTTTAGATTTTTTCTTATTTAACAATGACTCCATTTCTTCAGATGATCGTTGATTGTCACCAACCCGAACCGAATGATGTGCTTTTTCCCGAATTACTTTTTCCGCAACAATGGGCTGTACAAAATCCAATTCCAAATGTTCCGGTTCGAATTTTATTTCATCTCCCAAACTTTTTTTAAACACACCAATACCTTTCCAGTTTATTATTTCCCCATTGTTCAGTTTGTTTTTAATACCGAAAGAAAAATTGGTCAATTCAACTACCGCATCCGTAACAGAGATATTCATTGTTTTAGCCAACCATGCAAATACATCTGCTTGGGTCTTTTCCCTGGTATTTAAAAACCTGAATTGCCAACTTGGATTGATGATGGTTTTATTTGCCGTATCGATGCTTGCCGAGTTTCTCTCTAATACTATTACACCTACTTCCGGCAAGGATAATTTTCCGTGAAGTATGACATATTTGTGAAGAAGCTGAAACATAATTAATTCTTTTGCGCAAACGAATATACTATTCCGCCAACAAAATTAAACCCATAGACAGGATATTGGTTCCATCGCTGGTATTCTTTATTCAGAATATTATTTGTTTGCAGCCATAAATTCAGGCTTTTGGCAACTTTAAACTCAAGTCCTGCATTCAAATCGACTGAGCCCTTCAGCTTTGCTGTATTGTTTGGTAAGGTTTTAATCTGTGGTCCACTCCACATAAATACATCCGACCTGAACCATAAATCTTTCAGGACCTGAATATTCAAGGCAGCATTCAGTTCCAGTGGCAATAATCCCCAAGCTTTGGCATTGTCCTTTAAATCGGTAAACTGGTTAAACTTCAGGCCGGCAATCAGGGAGAACTTTTCCTGCTGTGTAACGCCGATGGATGCGTCAAAATGCAACACTTTCATTTCCGATTCATTCAGCACCCGGAATGTTCTTCCATCGCCGAAATTATTAACAAATAAAGGCTGGTCTGTGTATTTGTTGAAACCCACTTTGGCACTGTAGTTTACATGGTCTCCGACGGTACCTTTAAATCCGGCATATCGTTCTTCCACTCCGGTATTCATCAAAAAAGCAGGTTCTTTCAACCATGGATTTTGTGAAGCCAGGTATTGATAAGATGTTTTGCGAAAATGGCCGGTCCAACCTGCCTGGAAAGTAAAGCGCTGATCGGACGAACTTATTTCGGCCAATACATTCGGGAACATAGTAAAATTCTTATTATCCCAGGACGGCCGTATGCCTGCTTCAATCAGAAAATTGGGGGTTTTAAAATGCAGGGAAGGCGAAATATAATACAAGGTATTATTAATGGAAGCAGCTGCATCCGGTTTATAATTTGTCAGATCGAAAGTTGCAGACATGTCAACGGCAAATATTTTTCCAACTGTTTTACGCAAGGGCAAATTCAGCACTACATTACTCTCACTGTTTTTACGTGTATCATTAAACACATCGATACTTAGTTCCGGCCGGTAGGTTAACGAAAACTGTGTGGGCACTATATTCTGTAAAGATATTTTTGCTGAGTATGTCTGAAAATTTTGTTTCACCGAATCTTTTGGCAATACTAATGTTGCCGGAGAATATCCATACCGGTTAAATTTTTCCTGGTTGGCAGAAAGTATGGCTTTCCATTCCAGGTTATTTTCGGTTCTTACAAAACCATTCAAACCGAATCGGGTATTACTAAAATCCTGGTATTTTAATTTTCCTACTGAAGAAACATGTTTTGCAAATAAATTTAACCCGACCGTTTTTCCATCGCCAAAAGAAAAGCCGGTTTGTACAAATGGCGTGGATAAAGATCCAAACCCCAATTTTACATAACTACTGTTATCCCAAACTCGGAGTGAATCCAAATCTAAGGCCAGCGGTTTTAATGATCCCGGTTGAAACCCGAATAAAAGATTCTGATTCGGAATAGTATATTGCAAAATCGGTTTTGCATCATCGGTTGTTGGTGGTGTTGCATTGAAATTAATTTTTGCCGCATCACGTAAAATCGGCTTGAATGTTGACGTGATATCCACGGTTCTTTTAATGGTTGTATCCTGGGCTTTCACACAAATGCCGGCCACTAAAAGGAAGGTTCCCAATAAATATATTTTTATTATTCCTGATCTTGTTTTCATCATTTGTTATTATTCAATTACTGTTTTTACGATTTACCCACTTAGTTTACTCGACTTCGCTTCTTCTTCTGTAACCTTATCCAGCTTTGCTTTTGCTTCGTTCTTTAATTCGGTAATGATACTGTTATCCACAACACTCCGATAGGTTGCTTTCGCATTGAAGTAATCTTTTTGTTTGTAATAAATATCTCCCAAAAGAATATATGCTTTGGTTACCCAGTAATCATAGGATCCTGATTTATTGATGACTTCAAATGCCGCTTTCTCCGCATCCGGATATTTTGCTAATTCAAACCAACTTCGTGAAATTTCGAGTCGGGCCTCTGCTGCCAATGCTGCTTTATTCAAGGTTATCACCGATTTATAATTACCAATCGCCAGGTCATGCTGTCCATTTACCTGGTAAGATTTGGCAATAGCCATACTGGCTAATGCTTTATCATCGGTACTGCTGCCTTTTAAATTCACCAATTCTTTTGCATTTTCCAATGCCTCATTCCATTTTGCTAATTGATATTGACTACGCAACAAACCCCGCATGGCTTCCAGTTTTGTTTCCTGGTTGTTGGTTAAATCTTTCAATAGCTGATAATATTTTTCAGCCGACACATAATTTTTTATTTCGAAAAAATTCAATCTTGCTGCCTGTAATGCAGCTCTCTCCGCAAATTTATTAGGAGCCCTAGAAGCAACAAATTCAAATCCTTTTAACGCATGTGCATTTTCTTTTCGATTTAAATAAATCTCTGCAGAATAAAAATTTGCATCCAGCAAATACATACCATTCGGGAATTTTTTTAAATAATTATTAAAGCCATTCAAGGCATCATTCAATTTTCCATCCTGGTATAAATATTCGGCAGATATAAAGGTTAATGAATCTTCGGTACTAACGCTTAATGCCCGTCCGGATTGACGCATGAAATCGGCATACTCTGCCGCTTTTCCTTCTTCCATGAAAATACTTTTGATACTTAACACGGCATCATCCGCTTCTTCCGAATTGGGATACTGGGTAACTACTGTTTTATAACTTGTTAATGCTTCTTTATTATTATCCAAATTATAATATGCCAGGCCCAGTTTAAGATAGGCGCCCGGCTTATAGCTTTCATTTCCGGCATCTTTAACTAAACTGTTTAGGTGCGGAATTGCTTCCCGGAATTTTTCTTCCGACAAAAAGGTCATGGCTATTTCCAATGTGGCATCTTTTACAATACCTGATCTTGGAAACTTTCTGTTTAATGTATTTAACAGATTAATTTTATCCGTCGGGTTTTTTATTCCCGCAATCATGGCTGTTTGATATGTTGCATAATCTTCCGATGGCCATGAAAAACGGATCACTGTTTCATACATGCTTCTTGCTTTGGTATAATCCTTATTCATGTAATAACAATCGGCACTTCGTAAATAAGCATCCTGTGAAATCGGATTTTCGTTCAAAACCGGATTACGGATTACCTGTTCAAAAAAATTCAAAGCCAGTTTATAATTTTCTTTCCGCAAATAACTGTACCCCAGGTTATACCTAACATTCAATGAATTTACTTCTGCATTTGATGGAGCACCCAGGCTTAGGTAAGTTTGATAATACCGGATGGCATTATCCAGATCCTGGTTACGATAGGCAATCTCTCCTTTCCAAAAATTCAAATAGGGCAATACCGACCCATTGTTTGCATCCTTCAAAGCTTTATCCAATAAGCTGTTCGCTTCATCCAGTCTTCCGTCATTGATTAGTTCGGTTGAGCGGCCATACAGTATCCTGGGATAAAGTCTTTTTGCATTGGGTGATGGAGAATTCAATGTTTCCAACAGCGTTAATGCATCCCGGTAATTATTGGTATTGGTTAAAACGGTTACCAGTAATTCTTTCGCTTCGGTATTTAAAGATGATGCAGGAAATTCATTCAGAAAAGATTTGAACCCATTTAATGCTTCGTCCTGATAGCCCAATTCAAAAGAAAGTTTGGCATAATTGAATTTCGCAATTTCCCGTTGAGTAAGATTGCTGCTGTTATTGGATGAAAAAAGAAATGCATTACGGGCATTTGATTTTTGATCGGTTTTTAAATACGAATCACCCAGCAAATACATGGCATGCTGGCTCAGGGAATCTTCTTTGCCGCTCAATTGCTTAAAACCTTCGATTGCTTTTGCATAATGTTTTGCCTGATAGTGTGCATAGGAAAGTTCGTATATATCTTCTCTCCGAACTTTTTTCGATTTGCCGACAAAGTCTTCCAAAAAAGGAAGTGCTTTATCGTATTCTTTTTTCTCAAAATAGGCATGCCCTAAAAGTTGCTTTAATTCCAAATCATAGTATTGTGCTTTTCCGGACTTTATTTTATTTTCTGCATAACTGATGGCTTTTTCTTTCTGTCCCTGAACATAATATATCTGCGCAATATAATAAGGCACAATGCTGGCATAGGTTTGATGATTTTCAACAACCATAAAGCTTTGTAATGCATCACTATAATTCCGATCCTTGAATGCAATAAAGCCATAATAATAATTTGCATCCAGGTAATTTTCATCATCCTTCATTTGCCGGATGGTATTCAATAAAGGTTTTGCTTTTTCAAATTGCTGCAGTGTGAAATACGCATAACCCGATTCGAATTTCATGCTAATGATCTCTTCATTACTCAGGTTGGCAATATTTGTTTTTTCAAAATGCTGCACCGCTTTGGCAAAATTTTGTTGTCGGTAATAATAATCCCCCAGATGAAAATTCATCATCTGTGTTCGTGGATTATTTTTTTCCAATTCAATATAAGCGACAGCTTTATCTTCGGCAGTTTGGATATGTTGTTTCAGCTCGCAAACAATATGGTAATATTTAATTTCCTGATAAACGATGTCGTTATTAATACGTTCAGTTTCTTTGTAAGCATGCATCAAATTGCTGAAAACAGGTGCGGCCAAACTGAATTGTTCTTTTTGAAATTGTTCTTTCGCCAATTTAAATGATTCGAGCGGATCGGTATAAAAACGAGTTGCCTGTGAATGAGAAAAGGAAACAGAAAGGATGAAAAAGAAAAGGAGGCTTTGATGCTTCATATAATTAAATTTCTTTCAGATGCATTGGAAACGTTGTAAATATTATTATTATTTCTTCCTTAACCAAACATCGTTCCAAACAGTTGTGCATAACTACTCTTTACTATACTGATTTAACATTTCATTCATTTATTCAACCCATCCATCAAATAGAAATGATTTGTTATTATTGCAGATAATTTTGAATTATGTTTTCAGTAGATACCACAATAAGGGTTCGATATGCAGAGACAGACCAAATGGGTGTAGTGTATCACGGAAATTATTTCGAGTATTTTGAATGTGCCAGAACTGAATCAATCCGTCAGTTAGGCGCCACGTATAATGAGCTGGAAAAATCAGGCATTTCAATGCCAATCCGGGAAGTACATGCAAAATATTTAAGACCTGCATTATATGATGAGATGATAACTATAAAAACTATTTTAAAAGAAATGCCGAAAGGGCATAAAGTAGAATTTCATCACGAAGTATATAACGATCAGCAAGTACTTTTGGCTACTGGCAAAGTTGTGCTGGTTTTTATAGAAATAAAATCTCAAAAAATAACTACCATTCCTGAATATCTGAAAAGTAAACTTGAACCATTTTTTATTTAATATGGATGACCACATTTCAAACATATCTGCAACTGAACCGGAAACCCAAACTCCGGAATTTATTTATCCACCCAAACCGATCATTCAGCTAAAAGAAAACAACCTGCTGCTTCAATCAATCAGTAGTCTTTCTTTTTACCTGATTGCAGGATATTTCTTTTTTAATCAGAACTGGGTATTGTTACTCGTTCTTACTGTAGTTGTCTTATTTCATGAAATGGGCCATTTCTTGGCCATGAAATATTACGGCTATGGAGATCTGGGAATTTTTTTTATTCCCTTGCTGGGTGCGTTTGTTTCGGGAACTAAGCAAACCATCTCACAGAAACAATCGGCAATCATTTTAATGGCAGGCCCATTACCAGGCATTGTATTGGGAATTCTTTTATATTTTATTGCAACAAAAAACCAGTTTTTTTTTCTTGAACAAATATCCTGGATGCTGGTTTTTTTAAATTTATTAAACCTCTTACCAATTTATCCGTTGGATGGAGGACAGTTGTTGAACCGTGTTTTCATGAATGATCACAACCTGGTAGGAAAAATATTTTTTCTTTTATCTGTGATTTTATTTTCCTGGTTTGCTATCCACTTTCATTTTTTACCATTGCTGTTTTTTCCTGCTTATATGCTTTATAAAATGTGGGGGAATTTTCGATACGAAAAGATCATCGAAAAAATAGAAACAGAAGGAATAAATCTGGAAACCAGTTATGATACGATTAGCGATACTGATTATTGGAAAATCAGGGCCGCATTGATAAAGCATCATCCCGATTTGAAAGACATCCCTTCTGCTTCCGAATTTGTTTTGGATGAAAAGGAAAATAAAATTGTGGAAGTCATGCAATCTGTTTTACAACAAACCTTCATCATGGATGCAGGCATCTCGTACAAGATTATTTTACTGCTAATCTGGATTGCCTGTTTTCTAATTCCTTTTATTTACAACTTCTCTTTTCCTTTTTTCAATTAAGCCCGGTAATTATCCGCTTTCCAATTGGTAATAGATTTTTTAATATCAATTTCTTTGGTACCTTCTTCTGCCGATTTTGCAGCTAATGCCGGAAATTCTGCATCAGAAGCAAATCGCAAACCAATGATTTGTCTTCTTGTTAAACGACTATCCAAAGGTTTACCGGTTAATAAATAATGTCGAAAATTTTCCTCGGCACAGATGGCTCTATCTTGTGCTTTTAATGCAAATAACCTTTCATAAAACCATATCGGCCATAAAAGAATTGATATAGCTACTATTAAAGAAGCAGAATAATAATTTGTGTCTGCAGCATCACACAGATTTACAATACTGCCTACTAATATTGCCAATAAAATGATTGGTATAATAAAATGCCAACCTGTTACATAAAGTGCATGATTTTTAAAATTTTGTTCTTGCATAAATTTTTATTTAAAAATGAAAAGGAAAGTTAATGGATAGTTTCTGATTATAAGTCATTGTTCAACTTATTTTAAATTATCAATTACTTGAAACATTTTTTGAACTAATGAGGATGAGGATCCATTATAATTGTTCACCAGAAAAGAAAAAATATATTCGTTGCCATCCTTAGCAATATGATAGCCCGTATATCCTTTTACATTCCGGATGCTGCCACTTTTCATTTTAATACCGTTGTATTCCGGAAAGGAACTGATTAATGAAGAAAACCAAGCCTGCTTTTTTGCATAGTTCAAAACATCAACCTGTGCATGGGTAGTTACTCTGTTCATGGGTGATAACCCCGACCCATCATAAATATTTAACGCTGTTTTTTCGATCCCTCGTTTCTGCCAGAATTTTTGTACAAGTTCTATGGCTTTTGAATAAGAACCGTACCCGGTTTTTTCGAATGCCATTGTTTTCAATAATGCTTCACCATACAGATTGATACTTTTTTTATTGAACCAATAAATCACCGAATCTAATATTGGAGAAAGTACTGTATAAATGACTTGGCGGTTTGCATTTGCAATTTTTAAAACCTGATGCTCTACGATGATTCCATTGGTTGCCAAACTATTTTCCAAGGTAGAAATAAATTCATTCTTTGCGTTGATCATGAAGGCTGAAATAGTAAACTTTTTTTCATTTACCGGAATTGTTCCTCTAATTACAGACGGCAACAAATAAACATAGGCATTATCACCGGTACCAGCAGCTGCAGAACTAAGTTCGGAAGAAAGTTTTAAATGATACATAACACCCGGTTTGGTCCCTACAATTTCTACCGGGTCACTAATTTTATTACCCGATTTTAAAAAAATATCG
>JAYWEL010000199.1:0-8315 GCA_043779285.1 Chitinophagaceae bacterium
TACCAACCGAGGAGCTGTCCTCACCGCCCACAAACAGAATGGTCATGCAACAATTTGGAATGCACCCTAACGATGCCTGGTCATAATTTTAATCATCCGGGTTGCCTCTTGATAAGCCACGTATACTAATTCGTATATCTGATTTTGGCAATGTGTTGGTGCCACTTCCAAATACAAAATCAATGCGCATGATTTTAAAAACCCTTTCCAGGCCAATAAAAAATTCATTGTAGTTACGCTTGTTGTTCAGGTATAAAAGATTTGTACCTGCAACCAAAGTCCAGCCCAGTTTTTTAAATCCCGGAATTTTATTGGTCAACAATCCATTGAAATGATGCTCCACATATGCTTCGGAGTAAAACGAATTGGTATTGGATAGTTTGTAAAAAGCTAATAACTGAAAACTGCTTAAGTAAGGCGATGCCATGGTAAACTGGTTTCCCCGAAAATGATAATAATCCTGTATTTCCACTTTCCTGTCGTTCAGGAAGCCTCCTATTTGTAATTTATAGCTGAATGATCCGGCTAATTTTAAATTCAGATTATCGGTTACTGAAAACTGCCATTTGTCATAGTCAATATCACTTCCTAATAAGCCATTGATTCCTTTAGTATAGTTTAATGAAAACAAAGGATATCTCGATCCGATACTTACTTTCCGATCAGGGAATTGAATATACCTTGTTTTTGGTCTCCAACTGATGCCGGCATTTACTATAAAAGCCTGATGACGGTTAAAATTTTGACTAAGAAGTTCAACCGGATAATTCGCAGTAAAATTTCTATTCTTCCATTCTATCCATTTGTGGTCTGTTGTATTTTCTAAGGGAGTCCTATCCTGAAACTGAATGCCTCCATTAAAAGTTAATCCTTCATCCAAATTGTGATTGAATTGAAGTTTCGCAAACCATGCTTCATAAATTTTTAAATGATTCCGTTCCCATATCAAGGTTGCTATGCTGTTTTGCATATAGGTCACTGGATTTTCATTATTGAATTGATAAATTCTTTTACCAGCACTTAATTGTATACTGGAGTAATATTTTTTACCATATTGATATTGACCGGTAACATGCGCATTGAGATGCCTGTTAGTGAATCCATATCTGGCATTGGTTGAAAGGTTCAGTGATTTGCGATCTGTATAGTTTTTTTGGTATCCCAGATTTACATTGGCAGCTAAACCCTCTACAAGATTATAAAACAGCGTTTGTGTAAATGGACGAATAGTAATACTTTCTTTTGTTTTTGATCTGTTTAATGTTTTGCCCGACATTAAAATATGACTGAACTTGATTTTATTTCTTCTATGGTCCAAAGAATCTAGATATGCCGGGTCTTTCCGCAATAACTCCAGACTATCCTTTTTTTCATAATCTACTTTTTCTTCGGTTAACAAAGGTAATGGCCGTATGTTATCCCAATAGTATGCAGGCTTTTTATTACTTGCCGTATCGTACGATAAAATGGTGCTGCTGAAATGGCCTTTTGGAAATTTAGGATCGAGATTATACATACTATAAATGGAAATGAAATTACCGGTTGCATCAAATCCCATGAATTTTACAAATGGATAAATGACCTGGCTTTTTAGCATCCACACATCTTTTGAAACGGGTACATGTATTTGTTCTATAATCAGTGTATCCACAAACTGCATTTGCGATTCTTTTGTCAACAACAGGTTTACAGAATGTAACCGCCAATCTTCTTCAATAATATTGATAGTACCGGAAAAAAGTGGTTCGTATTTTCTTTTGGGAGATACCAGAATACTGTTTATTGCCACACCATCTTCGTAGAAAGTTCCGAGGTATTTGTATGTATAAAAATTCAATGCTCCATCGGCAATGGGTGATACAAACCCTCGTGGATTCAGGTTATTGCCCAATAAAATATTGTTTTCGTAAAAAGAAACCATACGTGGATTGCTTAAACCAAATCCATCGCTCCTTCCACTCACCTTCGTGCTTTGCACTTCAATCTTTCTTTTGTCGGGTTGCTTAACCGAATATTTAGCAACGGTCTCCGAAAGAAAAATCATTTTTTTCTTACTGGTATCGCCATCTTCAAAATCGACAGCCTGGCCCATAAATTTTTTCGGAAAATCCCGGAGTTTCAATTGACCTTTTATATACACTTCACATTCAAATGCTTTAACCTGGGTTAAATAAAAAGACCGTTTTTTTATGGCTTGTCGGATGATTTCATATGCCGGATCTTCGGCTCCCTGCCGTACAATAACTTCGCCTAAAGAAAACTGCTGAATATCTAAAGTAAAATTCAATTCAATATTTTCAGTATTGATTGTAATTGTTTTTTCTTCTTTTTCAAAGCCCACGTGCATGCAAACAATCGTGTATTTGCCTGGAGCCAGGTTCAGGAAATATTTTCCTTCATTATTAGCAACTGTACCAAAGCTGCTCCCTTTAACTATTACAGAAGAATAAGAAAGAATATTTCCGGCAGAATCTGTAACCATTCCGGAAACTTTCCCGGCAAATAAATTATTCGATAAAAGAATAAGGAAAAGGAAAACAATAATATTTTGTAAACTCTTCATAAAGTGGGTGAAAATAAACAACCATTAATACAGCTATTCATTTTATAAAGAAGATATACGTTCTTTTAACAATCTATTTTATTATTTAGCCAACGACCGCAATAAACTTCCACTCATTGAAGCGAAGCCTGCAACAAGTGCTCCAATAAAGGCAGTTAATAAAATTAGCAAAACCGAAGATCCTTTCAAGGGTAATATTTCTGCAATTCGATGTGATAAAATTTGTTGGTTTTGTGTGTCAATCCAAAAAGCAAGAGCACCCCAAAGAATAAATATTGCAATAAATCCGGTTAAAAAACTAATAAAAGCTTTTTGCTTTATAAACAATGCAACCAACAAAGAAACGACTGCAATACTCCACCAAGGCAAATAAATTCCGGCAATAAGACTGCATATAGCAATCAATAAAACGGATGTATAAAATTTCATAAGAATTTCTTTTTTAGATTATTAATAGGATCAGGCTTTCGGTGAAAATGTCATTTTTGCTTTTACTTTCTTATCGATGGCTTCTTCTTTTTTCATCATCCATAAAGTATAATATTTACCAGCAGCCCAATCGGTTACAAAATTATCATAATACTTACTTCCTGGATTACCACTCTGCCCTCCGGGATAAATTCCATAAGCTTCTGTCTCCTGCGTTAATTGTACTATCATTCTCCAACTTGGTCCGTGATACTGTTTGGCAGCATTGATAACATGTGTTCCGCCGCCGATATTCAAATGAAAACGGCTCAGTGCTTCCTGTCTTAACAGATGCCGGATACCTGTATCTTTAAACTTTGCCCATTCCAGTTTGCCATCTTTTTCTCGTTGCAAAAGTTCTGGAAAAGCTTTTTTAAAAGCCAGCGTAACCATATAAGGAAGATCTTCTTTTTCGGGTGTTTCAATATTGTCGATATAGCTAAATGCAGAATCTTTTAGCAATGCTTCAATCAAAGTATATTCCTCTGGCAATTTCCAAGGTTTTACCACGTTCGATAATTCATCTAGCCAGATATTATTTTCCAAACTATCGAACCAACTTGTAAAAATTCCAACAGCTTTTTCCTGTGCATCATTTCTGAGGTTCCAATTACGAACTAATTCCAGCAAAGATTTTTCTTCATCATTTAGTTCAGATTCATGGATGTTTTTTAATAAAACAGGGACTGCCGTTTCTGCAAAAATATTATAATTCTCTGTTTGTAATTTTTGCATAGCTGCAACAGTTATGTCAGTCATGTTATGCAGGTAACGATTAATAAGCAATCCACGATACAGGTCGTGATGCCCGCCGATATAATACGGATAACTAGAATCTACCGGTAATTGATTTGCACTGCTTACAAAACCTCTTTCGGGATTAACTACATGCGGGTTTTCATTTTGTGGAATAAATCCCTGCCACATATAACTGCTATCGGTTCCGGGCATTACAAAATCACCTTGTCTTCTCCATTTAGCCGGAAAAACTCCCTGTTGCCAAATGGCAATATCGCCTGACTTGCTTGCAAACAAACAGTTTTGTCCTGGGCAGGCCATCCATTTAATAGCTTCTGTATAGTCCTGATAATTTTTAGCATGATTCAGTGCATAAAAAATCATCAACTCATTGGAAGGATCATGTGCTTTCCAGCGAACCGCATAATATTTACCATCGGTTACCCGGCCATTTCCATTGTACGATTGATCATACATTACCGGTCCGAAAATAGTATAGGCCACAGTGTCTTTAAACAACCCTTTCCCTTTTACCTGAATTTCTTCAATCTTTAATTCAGCTTTTTTCCATTCTCCATCAAACATATACTCCTGCATCGTTGTATCCTTAAATTCTATATTATAATAGTCTCGTACATCCCGCATGGCATTGGTAAAACCCCAGGCACAGCTATCATTAAAGCCGATGATAATACTTGGAGCACCGGGGAAACTGGCGCCATACGCATTAAATTGAGGTGTTGAAATCTGCATCTCGAACCAGAGAGAAGGCATATTTAATCCCAGGTGCGGATCGTTTGCCAATATTGGACTTTTACTCAGGGTTTTACTTCCAGCAACCGCCCAATTATTACTTCCATTATCGGGATCTGGTTTTTCCTGATTGATGGCGATTGTATTGGTTGAAGAAAAATATAAAGAATCTGCAGATGCAGGTTTAATTACTTTTACTAGAGCTGATGGAAAGATGGTTCCTTTAGGTACAATCGGATCTAATGAATCCTGAAATGCAGGATACAATTTTTCAATTTCAGAACCGCTGAGCAATGCTTTTACGTTGGTATATTCAAAATCATTTTCACCACCTGCCAAATCCAAGCTCATGTATTTTAGAAAAAGTGCCGTTTTAATATTGCCCCATTTTTCGGGTTTATAATTCAATAATTTATATTCTAATGGTAAGTCAGCTTCGTTTAAATTTTCAATATAACTGTTAACGCCAGCCGTGTAGGAATCGCAGGCCATTTTCGAAACCGGATTGTTTTCCGTTTCAATCAATGCATTTTTAGCGGCATATACCATACCCAACCTACGCATATTCCGATCGGCATTTAAGATAATATCATGGTCGCCAGGTCCCAGTATTTCACTCAATCTGCCTGCAGCTGCATGTGTTTGAAACTCCATTTGCCACAAGCGGAATTTTGCATGTAAAAATCCCTGTACAAAAAAGGCATCCTCTTCATTGTTTGCAAATACATGTGGTACCAACCGATCATCAAGATAAACATCCACTTTGTCTTTGAGATAGGAAAAATTCAAATCAAGATTGAAATCCTGATCTACCGGTTCGGCATTTTGCCAGAAACCTTGTTGCGGACTTAAGAACTTTCCGATGGGTGGAATTTTAGCCCAGGAATTATTCATGAAATAGATCAATCCGATTGTTATTAAAGCTGAAATGCTAAATTTTATAAAACGCATAATGGAGTAATAAGATTGAAAGATAAAAAAGAAGGGGTAATTCTGAATGAAATTTTTACTGACTGCTAAATTCAAGCTCTTTTTTGCTTAATTTCAATTCAAACAATTAAATCATGCTTTTTCTAATTCTATTATTTGTAGTACTTGCCATTTGGGCAGTAATCTTATTCAATAGCCTGGTAAGACTACGAAATCAGCGTCAAAATTCATTTGCCGATATGGATGTGTTGCTGAAGCAAAGGCATGATCTTATTCCGCAATTGGTGAGTACCGTGAAGGGGTATGCAATTCATGAAAAAAGTTTATTGCAAAATATTACTGAAGCCCGTTCTACAGCTATGAATGCAAAATCTATTGCAGAAAAAATTGTTTCAGAACAACAATTAAGTTCTGCATTAGCGGGGTTAAAAATTGCTTTGGAAGCATATCCAGATTTGAAAGCCGATCAAACATTTTTGAATTTACAAGCAACCTTGAATGAAATAGAAGAGAAATTAGCAGCTGGTCGACGGTTCTTTAATAAATCAACAACCGAATACAATAATGCAGTTGAATCATTTCCATCCAATCTGCTTGCGCAGAATTTTGGCTTTAGCCGCGAAGTTTTATTTGATCTTGGACCAGAACAAAGAGAAACTCTGGAAGAAACACCGAAGATTGATTTCTAATATACGAATAGGTTAATCATTTTTCCCTTCCATCATGGGTACAAAGGAAAAACGATCGAATACTTCTTCTTTCAATGAACCATTTTCCAATTTAGTGATACGCATCATGGTTTGTATTCCACCGGCTCCAACTGGTATAACCATCATGCCTCCTGGCTTTAATTGCTCGATCAATTTTTGTGGAATCTCTGGAGCAGCTGCGGTAATGATAATTTTATCAAATGGACCATAGGTTGGCAATCCTTTATATCCATCACCATAGAAAAATTTGATATTATTATATTTCTTTAAAAAATTAAACTCCTTATTCAGATTGTATAATTTCTTTTGCCTTTCAATGGTGAATAACATCACTTTTAATTCTGCCAGCACACATGCCTGGTAAGCACTGCCTGTACCTATTTCCAACACTTTTTCAAAAGGCTTGACTTCCAACAACTGGGTTTGATAAGCCACAGTATAAGGCTGTGAAATGGTTTGATCTTCTCCGATCGGGAATGCCTTGTCCTCGTAAGCCACTTCATCAAAAGCTGAGTCTAAGAAAAAATGTCGGGGAATGGAATGGATGGCTGTCAACACTTTTTCATCGGTAATACCTTTACTGCGGATTGTTTCCACCAATTTACTTCGCAATCCTTTGTGCCGGTAACTGTCTTCAAAATTTCTCATATTAGGGTGCAAGATAAAAAAATGCAGCACCGTTTGATGCTGCATCTTAAAAAATGAACAATTTAATTTACAAATTCAAGTCAGTTGTGATGGACTGAATTTTATTTTCCAGTTTTAGTCTGACCATTTCAAAATCAGCTGCGCTGTCTAATTTTTCATTGACACTGAAATAGAATTTTATCTTTGGCTCGGTCCCCGAAGGCCGGGCAGAAATCTTGCTTCCATCTGCCAGTATAAATTGCAACACATTGCTCTTGGGTAATTCAACAGGCCAGGTATCATTCGTTTTTAAATTCTTACCCGATTGAAGTTCATAATCCAGTATTTGAACAACATCCGATCCTGCAATACTAACCGGAGGAGCATTGCGGTATGCTTCCATCATGGCAGCAATCTGCTTTTGCCCGTCCATTCCTTTTTTGGTGATGGAAACCAGGCTCTCATAATAAAAACCATACTGCACATACAAGTCAATTAATTTTTCGTAGAGGCTTCTGCCTTTTTCTTTCTCGTACGCTGCCATTTCACAAATCAAAGCAACAGCACTTACCCCGTCTTTATCTCTTATTTTATCACCAATCATCAATCCAAAACTTTCTTCACCACCGATGATATATTTTTCTTTGCCTTCTTTTTGTTTAACCAATTCGGCAATCCATTTGAATCCGGTCAATACATTATAACATGCAACAGCATTTGCTTTTGCAATTACATGAATCATCTCTGTTGTAACAATCGTTGATACAACCATATCGTTGGGTTGAGCAATACCTTTTGCTTTACGGGCTTCAATCATGTAATTGAAAGCAAGCACAGCAGTCTGGTTACCATTCAATAATATCCAGTTTCCATGATTATCTTTTACACCTACGCCTACCCGATCAGCATCCGGATCGGTCCCCAATAAAATATCGGCATCCAAAATTGCTGCTTTTTTCAAGCCCATACTCATGGCTTCGCTTTCTTCCGGATTCGGATAAACTACTGTAGAAAAATTACCATCCGGTATACTTTGTTCTTCTACAATATGTACATTATTAAAACCAAATTTCTTTAACACAGGAGGTACCGATAAAATTCCCGTACCATGAATAGATGTATAAACAATTTTAAGATCAGCCTGTTTTTCGATAATCTCCGGGTATATACTCAGACTTTTTACCATATCGAAATAAGCTTCGTCCATTTCCTTGCCAAGGATAGTAATATTCTGTTCGCCACCTGTCCATTTTACATCATCTACAGATGCAATTTTTTCGACTTCTTGAATAATGTTTTTATCATGCGGAGGTACTAACTGTGCCCCATCATCCCAATAAGCTTTATACCCATTATATTCTTTTGGATTATGAGAAGCGGTACAAACAACACCACCCTTACATTTCAGGTTCCGGATTGCAAATGACAATTCGGGTGTTGGCCGCATATCTTCAAACAGGAAAACTTTGATTTCATTAGCTGCAAAAACATGGGCAACGGTTTCGGCAAAAAAGCGGCTATTATTT
>JAYWEL010000200.1:0-8275 GCA_043779285.1 Chitinophagaceae bacterium
TCTTGGCCAGAATGTCGAGCCCCCTCGCCTAAGGCGAGGGGGCTTTCTCTATTTAAATTAAGATGAATTATAATCAATTAAAAGATATAACGAATACCAATCTGTGCACTCCAGGTACTTCCGGTACCAAAGTTTGCAACAAAAGTCTTATCCATCAACCTTGGAGTAGTTTCTCCAGCTGGTGTATAAGTAGCTAATTGGTATCTAACATCACCCGTTGCAGCATTCTTAGTTGCTCTTAATGGGTTAAAATTCGGAACAAAATTTCTGATACCCCAGTTTCTATTCAACAGGTTCAGGAAGTTTGTAAAGTCTACGCTTAATTGAAGTGTATTTTTTCTGCTTCCGATATTCGTAAAAATATCTTGTAAAATCCTGGCATCCACTCGGTGATACATTGGGAATTTAGCACCATTTCTTTCAGCTACATTTCCCATGTTTCTTTTCAGGTATTTGTCTTGTTCAACAAAAGCGAAGAATGCATCACTTTGCTGTTTTGCAGTATAAGTAACTGCTGTAGCACCAGTACCAACAGTCAATGGAGTAAATGTAATTTCAGATGCATTTCTTGGAATATACATCAAATCCTGGCTGTTTCCATCATAGTTAATGTCTGCAGTATTGGAAAATCCGGTTGGAGCAGTACCAGAACCGGCACCATAAATATAAGAATATCTTCCTTGTATAGCTCCATCATAAAATAAAGAGAATGTTGTTGCTAAATGCTTCAGGTATTCTTTTTTGTAAGAGAAAGTACCAACTATTCTGTGTGGATTTGCAAAAGAAGATGCAGCTAATTGTAATGCATTCTGTGTCAAACTGGTTGGGTTGCCACTCCAAGTTTGTGAGGCAGTTGAACCAGGGTTAGCAGTTACATCTAAAGCCTCACTGAATGTGTAAGCTAATGAAGCATAAAATCCTTTAGTGAAGGCTTTAGAAACCTGAGAGGTGAATGAGAATGATCCACCTCCTTTATTGTTTTCTAAAATGATTGCATTTGCATATGCATTGTAAACTCTTCTTCCTGCAGTAGTGTTCGTTGCAAAACTAGGTCTTGTAGAGCCACCTAAATTAACAACACCGGTTGGAACAGTTTCATTTGCATTACGCATAACTGTTGCATTTAAATCAACCGTGTATAAAACATCGGTAGAGAAGGTCCAGTTGTTTGCCATTTTCTTTTCAATGCTAATATTTGTTCTCCAAACTTGTGGGAATTTGTAATTTTTATCAATTAAAACAAATCCGCCAGAGTTAGGGGTTGGTGCTGGAGCTGTGAATAAGGACTGCCAAGCTTTTGGATCTTTGTTGAAAGTGATTTGGGCAAGCTGTGCTGCATTTGCAACAGCACCAACCTGGAACATTCCACTGTTGGTTGGCATATTGGTTAAATAAACGAAAGGAATTCTTCCAGTATAAATACCTGTACCAAAATTGATGATTGTCTTTTTATTTCCATCAAGATCCCACTTTAAATTAGCTCTTGGAGCTACATAAAAAGTTGATTTAGGCCACATACCAGTTGAATAATTTGTGGGTTTGCCATCTTTTCCGGGAAAGGATAATGCGGTAATTGACGGGTTTTCTATAGGTTGTTCAGGATAAATTGGTTTATCAAAACGTACTCCAAAAGTCAATTTCAAATTAGAATTAATATTCACTTCGTCTTGTGCATAGAAACTCAATTGGCCTATTTTCATTGCAGCAGAATAAACTGCATCTTTTCCAGGAATTCTAGAATAAGTTGTTGAATAAGAAACCGGGCGGGCAGCTGGATTCATGAAGTCTGCCAATGAACCATAGGTATAATAACTTTGAGAACCTGGCATGAACATATTTCCAACAAACTGATACTCATAAGCACCACCAACAGTTATGGTGTGTTTGCCTGCATAATAGTTGAAGTTATTTGTAATATTATAAACCTCATTTTTTACATCATTATTATTAGAAAAAGGCTCTAATCCGCCACTCATATAGTTATTTCTTCCACCAAGAGAATATGGAGTTGGTCCGATAATATCAATAAATGGAAATAATGCACTGTTTGTTGTACGTGTAGCTCTAATATAAGTGTATGTAGCTATTAACTGGTTAGAGAATTTTCCTTTCCAGTTACTATTAACTTCTAATGCAGCTGATTTTACAACGTCTGTAAACCGATAATTTGAATTTACAAAAGACATCGATTGTATCCCATTACGAGCAACTGGTGTCCAAACATTCGGACCACCAGTATGTGGATTATTTGGCGTTGAAGTTGCGTTTACCATTACATCATTATCACTTTTTAGCTCATTATACTTTAAGGAAAGCTTATGGGTTAAGTTGATGTTCCAGTTTAATTTAGCAAGTATTTTATAGTTTTTAGATTCAAAATTTGGGAATTTATCATAAGCCCCGGTCTCATATCCATAGGCACTTTTTAAATAATTTGAAAACTTTGCTAATGAATCTATATGTGTAAGTGAAGTATTGCCATCTCCCGACCCACCGGTTGGTCTCCAGGTTGAACCATATGGTCTTGAATTTTTTTCTAATTCACCATTTACAAAAAAGAATAGTTTATTCTTAATGATTGGCCCGCCTAATGTAAAACCATTTATTTGTGTTTTAGCATTAATAAATGGAGCCAAAGTCATAGATCCTACATCACGCCCAATAAATTTCTGATCCCTGAAAAATGAATAAGCAGATCCTTTAAAGGTATTAGTACCACTTTTGGTAATTGCAGCAATATTAGCTCCTGTAAAATTAGATTGCCTTACATCATTTGGTGCAATGTTAACAGAAACCTCTTCAATTGCGTCTAAAGAAATAGGTTGGTTACCACCACCAGGAAGGGGTTCTGTACTTAATCCAAAATTATTATTCAGGTTAGCTCCATCCACCGTTACATTATTATATCTGCCATCACGTCCGGCAAAACTATTTCCGTTTGCCTGAGGAGTTAATCTTGTAAAATCGGATAAACTACGGCTAATAGAAGGTAAAGTTGTAATCATACGTTGTCCTACGTTAGTTACAACTCCTGTTTTCACAGCCGTAGACCGGGTTCCGGTTACTGTAACTGCAGAAAGAGAAGCAATTACAGATTCCATAACCACTTCCAGATTGAAATCGCTACCTAATGCAAGATTGATTCCATCTACGTCAACTTTTTTGAATCCTACAAATTCGAAAGTTAAATTGTAAGGTCCACCAGACTGTAAACCGGGGATAGTAAATGAACCTCCAGCTTTAGATCTACCAACATATTTACTACCAGTTGGTAAATGTGTTACAGAAATTGTAGCACCGAGTAATGCTTCACCATTTTGTTGTGAAACAGTACCTACAATGTTACTTGTTGTTACCTGGGCATATATACCCAAGGGCAAAATAAATGCCACTAACATTAATTGAATAATTCTCTTAATAAGCATAATGTTTGTTTGTTTAAGGTTGCAAAGAAAGGGATAAAATGATTAATAAAAAACAGTTAAATATGCACAAAACAACTGATTCTGTGTGAGTAAAGACAAGTTATTTTATATAAAATGCTGCTTTTAATACTATTTTAATTTTTTAAGGGTTTTTCAAGCTGTTTTTAACTGATTACCTTTACATAAACATATACAAAATGCTTAATACGATTGAAGAAGCAATTAGCGATATTAAACTCGGGAAAATAGTGATTGTTGTGGATGATGAAGACCGGGAAAATGAAGGAGATTTTATTATTGCTTCAAAAATGGTGACAGCAGAAGTGATCAATTTCATGAGCAAACATGGACGTGGATTAATCTGTATTGCCTTGGAAGCAGAAAGATGTGCTGAACTTGGACTTGAGTTAATGGTCAATAATAATTCTGCATTGCATGAAACGGCTTTTACTGTTTCAGTTGATTTGTTGGGCAATGGTTGTACCAGTGGTATTTCGGCACACGACCGGGCCAAAACAATACAAGCACTCATTGATAACAAAACTAAAATAGAAGATCTTGGCAGACCGGGGCATATTTTTCCGTTAATCGCAAAAAAAGGAGGTGTACTTCGAAGATCGGGACATACAGAAGCTGCCATGGACCTTGCCCGTTTAGCCGGATTTCAACCATCGGGTGTTTTAGTAGAAATTATGCATGATGATGGATCGATGGCCCGATTGCCCGAATTGAAATTAGTAGCTAAAAAATTCGACTTTAAAATTATTTCCATCAAAGACCTGATTGAATTCCGATTGAAATCCGATTCGCTGATTGAAGAAATAGTTCGGGTTAATATGCCAACCAAATACGGCAACTTTATATTAATTGCTTTTCAGGAAAAAAATTCCAAAAATGAACACCTGGCTTTAATAAAAGGAGAATGGGAGAAAGATGAACCGGTTTTAGTAAGGGTGCATTCTTCCTGTGTTACCGGCGATATTTTGGGTTCGCTTCGTTGCGATTGCGGAGAGCAGTTGCAAATGGCCATGCAAATGGTGGAAGAAGAAGGTAAAGGAGCCATCTTATATATGGATCAGGAGGGTAGAGGTATTGGCTTATTAAATAAACTGAAAGCATATCGATTGCAGGAAGGTGGAATGGACACTGTTGAAGCAAATCTTCATCTTGGTTTTCAGATGGACCAGCGGGATTATGGGGTTGGTGCGCAGATGTTGAGGCATATCGGCATTACTAAATTGAAGTTGATTAGTAATAATCCTAAAAAAAGAGTGGGATTGATCGGATATGGATTAGAAGTTGTTGAAAATATACCGCTTGAAGTAGATGCCAATAAACACAACGAAAAATATCTGCAAACTAAAAAAGATAAATTGGGTCACAATCTTTTCAACAAAAAATAAGGCTGAAAAACTATTTTTATAAATCTGAAGTTTGTTGAATTTCTTTTTTCAATCTGCCATCTGGTTTTTTATTTCCGAGGAATAAATCTTTCAACGAATTAAATTCTTTTCTATAAATCAGGCTAGCACCAGATCGTCTGTTTCTGGCTGAAGAGCCCGCAGAACCAGCAGTGAGATAATCGATATTTTCCCGATAAAAAAAATTGGCTCTGATGCTACCGGTTTTATTAATCAACCATTCTGCTGTAACGTCCGGCAAAAATTGAAAATTCAGTTGTTGAGTACTCGTTGAGTTTCCGGTTTGTAATGGCACATCAAACCCACTTCCAAAAGTGAGTACAAAACGGTCATTGAAGAATGATTGGCCGACAGATAAATTCAGATTTGCCTGGTTCATATTCAATCCGGTTTTATTATTGGCATCCAACGGGTTTCTGTTGTATAAAGAACCACTGAAATTGAGCCGGAAGTCTTCATTATTCTTGAAAAGTTTTGAAAATATGGTATTCAATTGTTTGTTTATTTCCCCAGATAATATTCCGGAAATAGTTGTTGTGGCAAATTCGCTCAACGTAGAAGTAGACAGGCTATTATTTTCTGATTTTGCAAAACTATTGAATACAATCAGGTAAGTAACCTGCTTATTCATTTCATTCGGATTGTTTTCAAGCTGTTTAATATTAAATGAAAGATTGGGATCTGTATTTGCCGGACTCGATGGGGGAAATTCCAGTTTGAAATCAAAACGTGGATCAAAAAGTTCGTTATATAAATGAGCAATAATAAATACATCATCCCGGAGATTGGCATAATTAGTTTCCAGGTTCAGCGATTTTACCAGTGGGGCAAAACTGACATTATCGGCTTTATATTTTGCATAAAAATTTATTCGGGCCTTATAGGGGTCACCACTCCATTCAATAAAGTTGTCTGCGTTTTTGACTACTTCAAAATCTCTTTTAAAAAATGATTGAAATGTAAACAGATAGTTGCCATCCAAAATATTATACCGACCTCTTATGGATAATGGTTCGGTTGTACCCGCTTTTATTTTCAAGGTTCCTTCTCCTCGTCCTTTAATTTCATCACCTGTCAAATCATCCATCACAATTTTAATGTTGACCATCTGATTTGCTTTCAAATCGATATCGTAAGATATATTCGATTCGCCGGATGAAAAATCTTTTTCCGACATCTCATGGCCATACTTTTTTTCAACTAAAAAATTGGCGATTCCACTTTCGCGACTAGCAGTAGATGGGATGGTGATATAGGAGCTGTCAGTTTCAGAAGCACTGGCATCAATTTTTAATTGCATATTTGTTTCAGGGCCAGTAAAAGATAATGTACCCATTCCTTTTGTGTTGCCATAAAAGTCTTTATTATCAACAAGGCGGGTATTCAACACTTCAAATGGTTGTCCGTCAATTTTTGCATGAATATCAAAAAACATTTTATTAAAAGACGCATGTTTTATATTGCCAATAACGGTTGCCGTTTTACCATAACGATCCAGTAATTTTAACGTGCCTAATTCAATTGCGTTTTGTCTCAACTCAATTTCTGTATCGGCTATTTCATAAAAACATTGCGTAAAATTTACTTTTAATCCGGCATTTTGAAGCCGGCCTTTTCCTATTAAATTTAGCTTATTCATTGAACCGGTCAATTGAAGATTTCCTGTCAGATATCCCTGAATATCAGAAAAAAGATTTCCAATAAATCGTTCCAGGTATTTCAATTGAATACTTGAAAAATAGGCACTGATTTTATTGTTCTTTGACAAGCTGTCATTCAGGTAAATATTCATGTCGAAATCTAATTTATGGATTGGGTCAAGATTATAACCATTTGCAATTAAATTTCCTGATTTATAATTATAAGAAAGTTTGGCAATGATTTGCCCTATTGAATCATCATCCAGTCTTAACTGATCGGTTTTTATATCTGCAAATACATGTAAATCTCCTCTTGGGTCTTCTACAGTTATGATACCAGATAATAATCCTTCGAGTGTATTTTTTTTCAGGACGAAAGGAGAGAGGTCACCCAGGTTCAGATTTTTGATGATGACTTGCAAGTCGTTCCAGTTTCCTTCAGCAGATGGAACTGAGTTGATCTTGATTTCCTGGTTACTTTCTTTTAAAACTACTTCGCCGGTTGAAACTGTGTTTTTTCTGAGCTGTAATTCACCATCTTTTTGGATGGTCCAGGTTTTTCCATTGACTACAAAAACAGATGGTTCAAAGGTTATTTTTACTCCATCAAAAAATGTTTGTACTTGTGCGGAAACATCAATATTATGAATGGCCAGGTTGGATCCTGTATTGATATTGATCTGCGAAATATCATCTTTCGCTTCAATCCGGAATTTTGATTGGGGTAATTGAATACTGTCGTTGATGATCACATTTCCCAAATCACCGTTTACAATCAACCGGTCGAAATTTCCTGCTGCGTTTAGTTTGATATTTTGAAATGAATATTTTGCATATGAAAATCCCGGAACATCTGCAATGAATTGAAGAATATTGTTTTTCAAATCTAAGCTGCCTGAAATACGACTATCATTTAAACCACCTAAATTTATATGTATCAATTTTAAATACTCATCCAAGTTGCCTGTCGAAATATCAAAAGTAAATGCTTCGTTTTTAAGTGTGTTGTTGGGTAGTTTAATATATGCAGGATAATATTTATTTAAAAACAACATGAAATTGTTGGGTAGTTCCTGAATATTAAAATCACCGGTTATCGTGCCATCAAATTCATTCGATTGGACATTTAATTTTTTTATACCATTGGTAATCGATGAATTCAAAATTAAAGAGTCAAAAGAAAGCCGGAGACTGTCTTTTAAAAGGGAAGCTTCGGTAACTCTTGCTGTACCCAAAAAATCGTCAATATTATTGCCTTTAAAATTCAAATCTAAATTACCTGAAAAATCAATATTGTCTTTTGTAAGATGCAGTTTTTTAAGATCTGCTTTATTTACGGATGCAATAAATTTATATGTGGGAGAAGCCGTATTCAAATCAACAAAACCATTTAAAATAAATGCAATATTGGGGTCATCAATGGAAAAATGACCATCAAATAATTGTTTTGTAAAATTACCGTTGGCCAGGATATTCCTATATGTATAGTTGTTGAATTCAAGTTCTTTAATGCTTCCATTTACATCTGCTCCCAACGATTTTATTTTAAAACCATGTCCTTTTATTTCTGAGTCAAAAGAAATATTTCCGAATTGAGCATAGTTTAGGAATTGCCCTAAATGGAATTTGGCAGTAGAGATTGTGCCGGAATAATTTGGTTCTTTTTTGGCTGGTAACTTTAGATTAATATCTGCTACAACAGTTCCTAAACTCGTTTGAATGGTTCCGTAGGTTACAAAGTCGGTAAAAAATCCAGTGAGATTTCCTTTGAAATTTACGTACTGTAATT
>JAYWEL010000201.1:0-3488 GCA_043779285.1 Chitinophagaceae bacterium
ACAATTTGAAATGCACCCTTCGGCCTTTGCAACATACTTTCAGTTCCGCCTTCTTTCCTGGCCACGCAATTGCGAGGAGTGCAACATGTAATTTCAGGAGTAGTGAAATTATCACAGCAACCCGAAACAAACTAAATTGTGCAGCTATGAAGAAAGCTATTTGAATGATGAATGTGTAAGGTTGATGTAAGAGTAAGTTGCATTGATTTTTTCAGGATGCATCAGTCTCTATATTAATTCGTAATCTTTTCTGGCAAAATCATACTTGAATTTTATGTTAAGTAGCTTTAAAAACAATTCGAATGAATTAAGGACGTCTCTAAAAACCATTATTTTTTATTGACCTCACCTTTAATTCCTCTCCAAATGGAGAGGAAAAGGTAGGTTTTTAGAGATGCTCTTAATTCCTTTCCTTTGAATACGCAAAAAGAATTTATCAAAAGTCCAACCTAAAAAATTTATCAATTATTATGAATAGCCTTACAAATAAAGTAGCCTATATCACCGGTGGCAGCAAAGGCATCGGATATGGTATTGCAAAAACATTACTTGATAATGGAATGAGAGTTGCTATAACCAGCAGAACAATCAGTGCAGCAAAGCAAGCTGCCGAATCCTTGAGCAAAGATTCCTCAAAGATTTTGGCTATTGAATCTGATGTTAGTTCTCTTACTGCTGAATCAAAAGCTATTCAGGCAACGATTGATCATTTCGGACAACTGGATGTATTGATAGCTAATGCAGGTGTTGGTCATTTTGCCAATATTGAAAGCTTAACAGAGCAAGAGTGGAAAGAAACCATTGATTCGAACCTAACCGGCGTTTTCAATAGTGTAAAAGCAAGTATTGAACCCCTTAAAAAATCTAAAGGATATATAATTACAATTGCCAGTCTAGCCGGTACCAATTTTTTTGAAAACGGCGCAGCTTATAATGCCAGCAAATTTGGACTGATAGGATTTACCCAAGCAATAATGCTCGACTTGAGAAAACTTGGAATTAAAGTAACGACGATCATGCCCGGTTCAGTTTCCACTCATTTTAATAACCATGTTCCCAACGATACAGATGCATGGAAGATACAGCCTGAAGATATTGGTCAAATGGTTGTTGATCTTTTAAAAATGAATCCACGAACATTGCCGAGTAAGATAGAAGTAAGGCCATCTATACCGGGGAAATAAGATTATAACAGTTAAATTGATTGTTAGTGATGATTCCAGTCATCAGAATACCATTGCAGAAATAAAAGGTATTGAAAAACCAAATGAGTTTGTGATGTTATCTGCTCATTTCGATTCATGGGACGCTGCAACAGGAGCTACAGATAATGGTACGGGAACTTTAGTGATGATGGAAACCATGCGTATCCTGAAAAAGATTTACCCAAATCCAAAACGAACTATTCTTGTAGGACATTGGGGAAGTGAGGAACAGGGATTAAATGGATCAAGAGCTTTTGTTGAAGATCATCCAGAGATTGTTGCTAACATTCAAGCATTATTTAACCAGGATAACGGAACAGGGCGGGTTGTAAATATGTCGGGTGCAGGTTTTGCCAATGCAAAAAATTATTTGGGGCGTTGGTTAGATCTTGGTTTATATGGCCTGTGAAGATCCGGAAAAGGCTTCGAGAGAAAAATCAGTTTTACCTGTTAACCCAACTACGGGACAACCGGGAGTTTGGCCTTCACATAGATCACCAACAAGAAAAGGTGGAGTTGATCAATAAATCAATCTATCAGGTTTATGATGGATTGTCTTTGTCGGTTTACTGTTAACTGTGTTACATCAGGACGAGAATAATGACCTGAAGGATCAAAGTTCTGCCGCTCTTCCCGAACAAGTTGATGATTGATGGTACTAATGAACAGTCCTTCATCATTTGCAATCGGTTCAATGATCCATTTTCCATCGGGGCCGGCAAGACAAGAGCCGCCATTGGAAATTATTTCATCACAATTATTTTTTATCAACTCATGATGAGGAATATCTGAAGTGATATGTTCTTTTTTTAAAACACCGGAAACAGAAATAACAAATGAACGGGACTCTTGTGCTATGAATCTGGTAATATTTTCTGTATTACGTACATTACCCGGCCAGATAGCAATATGCAGGTCTTCTCCTAATGCATATAAAGATGAACGAACCAATGGCATCCAGTTTTCCCAGCAATTCAAAGCACCAATCGTGAATGCACCCAGGCGATGAGTTTGCAATCCATGACCATCACCCGGTGCCCATGATAATCTTTCTTCGTAAGTAGGCATCAGTTTACGATGAACATGTTTTAACTCCCCATTGCTATCAATATAAAGAAGAGAACAATAAATACTATGATTGCCACGATCGGCAGCTAATTCAATGGAGCCGATTACGGCAGTAATATTTTTTGCTTTACAAACTTTATAAATCGGATCGAGGTCTCCAGCCTCAATTTGTATTGCCTGGTTGACATAAAAAGCATGTAATTCTTTTTGTACAACAGAATTAAATCTGGCGCCATCAGTCAACTCAATCCAAAAAGGATAACCGGGCAACATGGCCTCGCTGAATACAACCAACTGGCAACCTTTATTTGCTGCATCTTCAATAGTTGCTACGATCTTTTGTGTAGTAAGTTTTTTGTTCAACCAGACTGAGGATAACTGTGCAAGCCCGACTGTAAGAATATCATTATTTAGCATAAAAAACCTGTTATAACAAATGTAAGCTTTCTGCATTGATGGAATGGAATTGGCAAGTGAAGAAAAATTTATTTTATTCAGCTCAGTCATGATACTTTTGTTTTATAAGAACTGATATGGCTGAATCAATTCATTTTCCGATACATATTACAAATACACAGGCAGAAGAACTCTGTTTTAAAAATTATGGCATCATGGGAAAGGCAAGCCCGTTACCCGGTGAAATTGATCATAATTTTAAAATTGATAGCAGTACTAAGAGTTATGTTTTAAAAATTAACAGGCCGGGCATTGATCCTGAATACCTGGATTTTCAGGAAAAATTGTTGCTCCATATTCAAAATAAAAAACCATCATTTAAATATCCATCCATCGTACATACCATTTCGGGAACTTATTCTTTTTGTTTTACAGACAGTGAAAACAAAACCAGAAATGTAAGAATGCTGGAATGGATTCCGGGAAGATTATGGTCTTCTGTAAATCCCCAACTGGAAAATTTGCGTAATAGCCTGGGAGAAGTATGTGGCGAAATAACAAGTCTGCTTCAGGATTTCAATCATCCAATAGCAAGCCGTGTTTTCGATTGGGATATTGCACAAGCAGAGTGGACATATGAACACCTCCATTTATTTACAAACGAAGAAAAAAAGTGTCTTGATTTTTTCACAAAAAAATTTGAAGAGATCCAACCACACTACAAAACTTTCAGAAAATCTGTTATACATAATGATGCCAATGATAATAATATTATTGTCAGCAATGACCTGATCAATCCGACAGTGGAAACTGTAATTG
>JAYWEL010000202.1:0-19341 GCA_043779285.1 Chitinophagaceae bacterium
GCCCGCCTGACCGGACGGGCAGGGACTATGTGTAAATCTTAGATGGTATTATACCGCAGAAAAGCGCATTGGACTATTTACTGTTTATAAGCGGTATTATGTGCCGTTAGATTGACTGTTAGTGTTTTTAAAGAAACTGCAACGAGAAACTTGACAAAGCTTGTTGAAAATTTGCTAAAGTCCATAATTGATAAAAAACGTTGCAATAGAAGGTTGAAACCTCCAAACAAAAAATCCGCATCTTTGAAAAGCTTTTAACTTTATCATCTACATTCACCCTTACAAGAAAAAATAAAAGCGACATCTTTCTACCCTTGGTGCTGATTTCAAACATTTGAATGAGGTCATAAGCAAATCAAAATAATACGAGATGAAAAAAATAAATAAAAAGGAGCTAAAAGCAAAACAATCTACCTTACCTGCAAGTATAAGTGAAGAACTAATCAGCATTTTGAAAACCCGTTTTGAGCAAAACATGATTCGTCATAAAGGTATAGAATGGGCGAAAGTACAAACAAAGCTGGCCGCCGAATTCTCGGAAGAAAAATTATGGTCGCTCCATGAAATGGAAAGAACAGGTGGTGAACCGGATGTGGTTGGGTTTGATAAAACAACGGGGAATTATCTTTTTTATGATTGTTCAACAGAAAGCCCTCAAGGCCGCAGAAGTGTTTGTTACGACCGTGAAGGGTTAGAATCGAGAAAAGAATTTAAACCCCAAAATAATACTGTTGACATGGCAGCTGAAATGGGCATTGAGCTTTTATCAGAAGAGGAATACCGTGAATTGCAAAAACTTGGAAATTTCGATACGAAAACATCGAGCTGGTTGAAAACCCCTTTGGAGATTAGAAAACTAGGGGGTGCCATCTTTGCCGATTTTCGTTTTGGTCAAGTATTTGTTTATCACAACGGTGCACAATCTTACTATGGCGGCAGGGGATTCAGAGGCTCACTAAGGGTATAGCTGTACCAACTGGCTTTGTATAGTGAAGTGGCTTGCTAATTTTTTTTCTCTTCATTATTGTTTAAATAAATAAAATGAAAACAAAACGAATTTTTTTCTACTATACATATTTTGTCCTGAGTCATATTCATTGGGCTATGTATTAATACCAGAGCAATTCTATACTCCGTTTTCATAAACCTTTTTTTAATCCGGATACTGCCCAAAATTTGAACTTGGGGCTAAACCTTTCAGGTCTTCATGTCTTTAGTACCAGTTAGTATATATTCCCAATATCGCTCCTCATTTTCGTATCGGGTTTAAAGGCACATATTTTTTTTCTGGTCATTAAGGTTTTTTTTAAAATTAACTTAATTCATCCTTTTAGATTAGACGTTTCGTTATTGATATCCAAGATCAGTTATGTTGCTTTATAAATTGGTGCATTTACATTGCTGGCAAATAGTTATTCCAACTGGTTAATTAAAAAAGGAGTTGCTTTTCCAAAATTACAAGACTATCTGGGAGGAGCAGTCGAATTTATGTTTTTTGCCGGGATCCTCTTTTTTATTGCACAGGTTTTTAAAAAAGGAATCGAAATTAAATTCGAAAACGAATTCACCATATAAGCCATGCCCATAATTGTAAACCTGGATGTAATGATGGCAAAGCGTAAAATGCCATTGAATGAACTCTCAGAAAAAGTGGGCTTGACCCTTGCCAACCTTTCCATACTTAAAACCGGAAAAGCCAAAACGATCCGTTTCAACACACTCGAAGCCATTTGCAAAACATTGAACTGTCAACTAGGAGATATTTTGGAATTTATAAAATGACGTGTAGTCTTAAAAATAAACTATAGCATAAAAAACAGACAGCTAATTAGGATATTGCGCAGGCAGGTTTAGTATTTTATTAAACCAAATGAATAACTCTTTAGTTATGCGCTAATCATCAAATTTTATCAATAAATTTAACTTGCATCGAAGCTTGGCACGATGAATATTTTCTTTCATAAAAATCTTGTTCGTTTGTTGAATTTTTTAAAACCAGATTCTAAATTCGAATTACTAATAACCCAATTAAATAATGAGACCATATATTTTAGCAGAAACAAATTGGAAGAATATTAAAGACGCCCAATTTGATTTAGCGATTCTTCCTTGGGGAGCAACCGAAGCACATAATTTTCATTTGCCATATGCTACCGATAATATTGAAGCAGAATTTATTTCTGCAGAGGCTGCAAGAATTGCTTTTGAAAATGGTAACAGAATCGTTGTATTACCAACAATTCCTTTTGGCGTAAATACCGGACAAACAGATATTAAATTGAATATCAACCTAAATCCAAGTACACAGTTCGCCATACTTGCAGACATTATAGAGGTTCTTAACCGACAAGGAATTTATAAACTGCTTATTGTAAATAGTCATGGTGGTAACGAATTTAAACCCTTACTCAGAGAGCTTGGCCTCAGGTTTCCCAAAATGTTTTTATGTACATGCAATTGGTTTCAATCATTAACTAAAGCCGATTATTTTGACAATCCCGGAGATCATGCCGATGAAATGGAAACCAGTTTGCTTTTGCATTTAACGCCACAATTCGTACTTCCATTAACAGAAGCGGGGGAAGGAAAGGAGAAAAAAAATAAAATAAAAGAATTTTCCGAAGGCTGGTTGTGGACGGAAAGACGCTGGACACAAGTAACTCAGGACACGGGAATCGGAAATCCCAAGGCTGCAACAAAAGATAAAGGAGAACGGTATTTTAAAGCCATCACAAAGAAATTAGCAAAGTTGTTTGGGGAATTAGCAACAGCGGATACAAATAATTTATATGAATAATTTTTTAGCATAGTTGATTCTTATGAATTGTACCTCAGCATAGGGCGGGCATTTATCTTCTTATTAAATGATGGGATAGGAAAAAAAATTGGACACCTAATACTGTTGTGCTGACATCGTTTTTTTACCAGTTTAGTTTTTCTTGCCAGATATGCTGATGCTTGATTTGCATTTGGAAAATTTGTAGTGTACAATTTGCATTAATCCTAAGTGTTGCAATTTGATTAGATCTTCCCCAATGAAGAAGCATTGATGAACAGCTTTTTTTTTCATAAACCAAATCAGCCAATTTTCTTACACTTGATTCCACTACACATAATTTTAAAATACTGTTTAATTATTCAATGCCATGGTAAATTCTGCATACTCTCCTTCAGCAGAATCTACTTTAAGATCACCCTCGTGGGCTTTTATAATATCATAACTCAATGATAATCCCAGGCCGGTGGCTTCGCCTGTAGGCTTGGTAGTAAAGAAAGGCTGAAAAATTTTTTGTACATTTTTTTCGGGGATTCCCATACCATTATCTCTTACAGAGAGAATGACTTTGTTATTTTTCATTTCTGAAATAATAGAAAGCGTTGGTTCATAATCTTTTTCATTCAGTTTCAATTTTTCATTCATGGAGTAAAAAGCATTGTTGAATAAATTCACCAATATCTGGCCAATGTCCTGCGGTATAACACGTATTCGATCCACATTTCCATCAAATGCAGTTTGTATAGTACAGTTAAATGATTTGTTTTTTGACCGAAAACCATGATAACTAAGTTTTAAATATTCTTCCGCCAATTCATTCAGATCGGTAAGTTCCATAACGCCGCTATGCCGCCTGGTATGCTGTAGCATATTTTTTACAATACCATCTGCCCGTTTTCCATGATGAAGAATTTTTTTCAGATTTTCTGTAAAGTCATTCAGTAGCGGATTAATATCATCTATAAATCCTGCAGGCAAGGTTTCGGAATCAATTCGTTCTTTTACTTCAGCTAACAAGTCGGCATTTAATTCACCGAAATTGAGAACAAAATTCAGTGGGTTCTGAATCTCATGGGCAATACCTGCCGTGAGTTCTCCGAGTGAAGCCATTTTTTCTTTTTGTATAAGCTGCAACTGGCTTGCTTTTAATTCGGATAAGGTTTGTTGAAGTGTTTCTTTTTGTTCAAACAACTCGGCTGTTCTTTCCTGCACCCGCTTTTCCAACAATGCATTTTGCTCAAGAAGAGCTTGCTGCTGTTCCTGATGTAAAGCCTGCAGATTTTGATGGTATTGCAGTTTTTTACGCTGGTTGGATATAAACACAAGAAGGAAGCTGGCAAACAGCAAGACCATGGCTGATATTCCAATGATTACTCTAGTTTGTATACTTATATCTAACAGGTCCATAAAAAGCTTTGGTTAAAAAAAGACAAAAAATGATAAACGCAATATTGTGTACGTTCCAGATATTCACAGCCAGATCAACATCTATATTGATCATGGGTAAGTAAAATAGAAACACAAAAAAATTGGTCACTACATAAATACTTAGCCCGGTAACTACCCAAAAATCCGGACTATTGAAAAGATTTTTGCTATCATCTTTCAGTTCTGATAAGTAATACAGCATACAATAGACCAGTAAAAGATACGCTTCTGTGGCTAGCAAATTGCCGCTGAGAGAATTATAGTTGAAAAAATTTTCAAAAAAACTAAAATTGATTAGAAAGAATACCAGAGACGATGCTGCCAGTAATTTTTTGAAACGTGTAAATGAATGATGGGGTAATTTGATGAAAAAAATGCTGAAACAGACGAAACGGATTATCGAATGCAGGTTGTACAGTGGATTGTTGCTGAGGTCCGATTCTTTGTCGTACAGATTGATGGCCATGATGATATCAATGGCGATATTGATGAAAAATGCCAGCAACAGGTAAACGATAATTGGCTTCAACCCGGCAGGCTGTTGCCTGCACACCAATAAAACTCCCAAGGGAATCATCAATGCCCATATCTCTGACCAGTCAAGTGCCAAAAGAAAATAAGTACTCATTTTATTTTTTCAAATCCGGATGAAAAATTGCTGGTAATTAATAAGTTGAATATACCCGTTATTTTACAAATAAAATTGTTTGTATATATAATATATTGGCTATATCTTTCTGATACCAACCATTGAATTGGAACATTATTTATTCTTCTCAAAAATTAAAACTATGCGTAGACTTATTCATTTATCTGGCTATTCTTTATTTTACTTTACAGTTCTACTTCTCGTTGCTTCCTGTAATAGTGGAAAGGAGGAAAAGAACTCTGCTGAAAACGTTACTACAGAATCAAGCAACTCTACAACAGATGTGGAAGTGAAGCAAACAATGACTACCTTATCCGGGACCTTGGATACTTTATATATAGAATCAATCGTATTTAAGAATTTGCCAAAATCAAGTTTGGTATTCTCTTTTGCCTTCCGCACAAAAGATACATTAACACTATACGGTTGGTCTTGTAAAAATAATGTTGTGGGTAAATGCACTGGATTTGATACTAATCCGAATATAAAATTAATAAAATATGGCAAAAGTGGTATTGCTTTTGGACCAGCAGTTAATTTTGGGAATGTGACACTGTTAAAAGACGAAATAAGGGATATAAAAACAAAACTTGGAACTGCATTTAAATATGTTGTTTTTGTTCCAAACCTTAACCAGGGATTTGTACATTATTCCATATTTGTTACCAATGATAATCTTGCTCAAGAAAAATTACTTGCCTTAGATCCTACTGGTATAGAAGCTAATCCATCACCTCCAAAAGGATTTGATAATTGAGAATGGGATTAGATTTTCTTTTCGAATCTGGTTCTTAAAAATAGAAGACTCATTTGATGTCTTAGTATAAAGTTGTGGGTTAAAGAATTTCTAAATCACAATATCGCTAAGTACTTATACCGCTTATAAACAGTAAATAGTCCAATGCGCTTTTCTGCGGTATAACACGTTTAAATTAAATGATGCAGGGTATAAAAAAATTACAGGAATTTAGCAGTTGAAAAATGGAATGGCCGAATTTACAAGGGAAGACGATTTACTCATCTTAAAGTTAAATGGGCAGATAATGGAGGGGTTGGCATACAAAGGGAACAATTCTTTTGAAGGAGGAATTGGATTTAATAAAGTGAAATTTGAATTAATTGCAAATGGAGAAGTCATTTCTTGTAAAAAAAGTTTAACATGAATAAGATCTCAAATTGGTTCTTGTAAATAAACCTCAAATCATGTTTATTTAAAATTGCCTGTTTTTATTTAACCGTCTTTACAGTAATTGTACATTTACAAAAAGGATTGAATATGATGACTGCGTATGAGATACAGATAGATAAGGAATTAAAAATCTGGCAAAATAAAATGTTACGCAACCCATCGCTGCTCAATAAACTGTCCAAAAAAATTCAGACCAAGATCAATGACTGGATTCCCGAAAAGGTCCATCAAGCCATCACCTCAACTATCAAGCAAATGATCCGGGGCGTTTTATTTGCAGCCAAATACAGCAGCACCGACAGCTTGGCAAATGTGAGTCTGCAAGAAAGAGAAGAAGCGGTACAGAAAAAAATTGACTGGTATAGGAAAACTGCCGCAGTGGAAGGTGGCATAACAGGTGCCGGAGGCATTTTACTGGGCCTTGCAGATTTCCCAATCCTTATTGGTCTTAAACTTAAACTACTTTTTGATATTGCAGTTTTATATGGAATGGATGTACACGATTACAAAGAAAGAGTATACCTGTTACATATTTTTGAACTGGCGTTTTCGAGTGATGTACAGCGAAAAAATATTTACCATAAAATGACTGACTGGGATGAGAAAAGTAAATCCTTACCTGCAAACATTCATGAGTTTGACTGGAGAACTTTTCAACAGGAATACAGAGACTATATTGATTTGGCAAAAATGGCACAGCTTATTCCAATTATAGGCGCACCGGTAGGTGTGTTAGCAAACTACGGGTTAATAAAAAAGCTGGGAGTCACTGCCATGAATGCTTACCGAATGAGATGGTTAAATTACAAAACTGGCTAGGATGCAGATATAAATTTATATCAACAATAAATAAGACTGTGCCACCGAGAAGTTTTCATTTTTATCCTGGTTGGTATGTTGTGTTGAAATCCTAGCCCTGCCAACAACCAATACCTCATAAACTTCGGTTGTTGTTTCTCATCTAAAATCGATGCTGCACACCACAATGTTGTAAAAGTCATGTTGATTAGTGTGAACGATGCAAAGCCATAAAATAATTTTAATGCCAGCAGAAAACAAGAGGCTATTCATCAATTTTTATATATACATTTATAAAACCCCCCGATGGTTAACTGTTTTTAATCGAACAGTACATGGATAATAAAAAATGAAGAATCATGACCGGCATAAATTTCTGATTAAAAATAAATACTCAAAAAATTATACAAAAAAATAAACACCATGCTAAAGAATATTTTTTTTGCGTTCTTTTTATTATGGACAACAGTAAACGGATTTGCACAAGCCGATTATTTTTATCCCAATACCGGAACTTTTAATGCGGCCATACCATCACCTGAAAAATTTTTGGGTTATGCAATCGGTACGCATCATACCCGGCACGATAAACTGGTAGAGTATTTCAAAGAGCTCGACCGACTTTCAGACAAGGTTAGCTTGCAGATAATTGGTAAAACTTATGAGGAGCGGCAACAAATAGCCGCAATTTTTACTTCTCCATCCAATCATCTGCGTTTGGAAGAAATCAGAAAATCACATCTTGCCGGCCAGGTAAACGGTGCAACAGAAAATATTCCATTAGTCATTCAGCTTGGCTACAACGTGCATGGCAATGAACCTTCAAGCAGTGAAGCCGCCATGCTTACGGCCTATTATCTCACTGCATCAGCAAGTGCAGAAACCATTAACTGGCTAAATGACATGGTCATATTAATGGATCCCGTCATTAATCCGGATGGAAGAGATCGTCATTCGCATTGGGCGAACATGCATAAAGCCTCTCCGGTAGTTGCAGATCCGATAGATCGGGAACATACCGAAATTTGGCCCGGCGGACGTTTTAATCATTATTGGTTCGACCTGAACCGGGATTGGTTCCTCGGAACTTTTCCTGAAACAGTTAGCCGGATAAAGTTTTTTCACCATTGGCGGCCATATGTACAAACCGACCATCATGAAATGGGCACTAACGCTACTTTTTATTTTGACCCAGGTGAGGAAGCCAGTAATAACCCGATCGTTCCAAATTATTTATACAAAACTATCTATCCGAAATATGCAGCATATTTTTCAAAAGCAAGCGATAAAATCGGCTCCTTGTATTTTACCAAGGAGGCATATGATAAGCTTTATCCGGGGTATGGAAGCAGCTATATCAATTTTTATGGCGGGGCAGGTTTTTTGTTTGAACAAGCCAGTAGTCGGGGGCATGTTCAGGAAACAAATACCATCCCTATCAGTTTTGCATTTACAATCCGAAATCAATTAACAGCAGCGCTAACTACTGTCAGGGCATCTCTGGCAGAAAAATCATCGTTACTGAAAATGAGAAAAGAATTTTATCTGACATCAAAAGAACAGTCCGGAAAATCGATTATCAAAGGTTATTTATTTGGAGATGCCAATGATGAAACCAGAACAAGAGCCTTTGTAGATCTTTTGTTGCTTCATGAAATAGAACTTTATGATGCCTCATCTAACACACCCGATGGTAAGAAATATTATGTTCCGGTAGATCAGAATAATTATATTATGGTTCGTTCCGTATTTGAAAAAGATATCACATATGTGGATAGTTCTTTTTATGATGCATCAACCTGGAGTTTGGTAAATGCATACAACTTGCCTTATACGGAAATAAAAACTACGCTTCAGGTAGGTAAACGAATTACAGCATTACCAGCTCAATTGTTTACCAAATTGGAGCAAACAGATTATGCGTATATAATCAGCAATACAGATTACAATATTCATAAAGTAATTTATCATTTACAAAATGCCGGTGTTATTGTACAATCAGCTTTTCGTCCATTCAGCGTATTGATAAACGGGGCGAATAAACATTTTGGCTATGGCAGCATTGTGATACCGGTGCAACAGCAACGAATATCTTCAGACTCTTTATTCAAGGCTATTAACGTCACCGTTAAAAAAGCGAATGTTAATTGTTATAGCTTGAATACAGGCTATAATGTGGGAGGCATTGATATCGGCAGCGGATATGTGCGTACCTTAAAAAAACCAGAAGCAGTAATGATTGTTGGCACCGGTGTAGCTGCTCCGGAAGCAGGAGAGATCTGGCATCTGCTCGATCAACGACTAGAAATGCCGGTAACTAAATTAGATATCCTAAACCTTGGCAGGGCAGACCTCGGTCGCTATAATACGCTGATTATGGTTTCCGGAAACTATGCATTAATTGATAAAGCTGCTACAGATAAAATAAAAACATGGGTACAGGCAGGAAACACATTAATTAGCATGAAGACGGGATCTGAATGGGCTATTAAAAATGGATTTACAAAAGAAAAATTATTCCCGGTTGATAGTGTAAAAGGAATTCCTATACGACAAGATTTTGATATGGCCGTGCATATTGAGGGAGCCAAATCGATGGGTGGGTCGATCTTTCGTGCCGACTTGGATACTACTCATCCAATAGGTTTTGGATTTACGAATAGAAAAATATCTATCTATAGAAATGGCTTAACATTTCTGCAACCAAGTACCAATCCATACAGTACAATATCAAAGTACAGCGCAGATCCGTTGATTGGTGGCTATGTGCATAACAGTATATTGAAAAAAATTAAAAACTCGGCGGCAATCATTGTTGGAGGCGAAGGAAACGGACGGGTGATTATGTTCAGCGATAATCCTAATTTCCGTGGTACATGGTATGGCACGAATAAACTTTTTTTGAATGCCCTTTTTTATGGAGGCAATATTTCGGTGCCTAGAGTAATCATTGACGAAAAAGAAAACGCAGAACAGCATTAATAAATATCAGCTTCGTATTCCCTTGTGCTACTAATTGGAATCAGTACCGCAAGGCTGAGTTATTTCAATTTTGTAAGTGTTTTTTCAACATTGTTTTTCTGTAAATATTTGACCAGGTCGCTTTGACTTAATTGACTTGCTTTTTTTACTTTGATATGGCCGGTCAGTTCACAGTATTTTTTTGTTGGATTGGTCACAAAGAGACCATCCAAAATTGTTTCATTATTTACATTAGTCAGGTCCAGCACATTTAGCTGGTAAACATTCTTATGCGGCTGAATCGGGTAATTATTATCGATCAACTCATCATCCTGAATAATTACTTTACCATCCTTTGCAATGCGTACTTTAATTTTTTTGATGCCGTAATATTCCTTTTCATTGATCAAAAACCAGGTGTACGAAAAGCCGGAATACTTTCCATTGTCTTTCGTTATTACCAATTCGTATGCTAATGATTGTTTGGTAGAATCGTTGTACATGGTTCCTTTCCAAAGGCCGGTAATATCCTGGCAAAAAACGAACAGGGGACAACATAATGCAAGCAGGATGTATAATCTTTGTTTCATAGGGTTGGGTTTTCAGGGTTATTCTTATTTATAACGTTTGCTAACAACTGAATATTGCAAACATTTTATTTAATTTTTTACTTCTGAAAGTCCCGTTTAAAAACCTTTTTTAAAATCGTATTTTGAAAAGTCTTACGCAACATGTTCGTTCTTATACTAAGAAACATTACGAACAAATACATGTCATTAATTCTTTATAAAACCTTTATACAGGCTAATTGAAAGACAAGCATATTGAATGTGATCCCGGATTATAAATTTATTCTTTCGAATTTCATTTTCATGATTCTTTGATACGATGCATCGATCTGTTGTTTACTTATCCTGCCTGCTTCCAGCAATTCTAAAATAATGTCCACGACCAGACTTGGTGTTACGGGTTCTTTGCCTTGGATATTTCCGGAAAACAACAATACATCTACGCCTGCATTGATAGCTAACTCAATCGATGTGTTTAATCCATACTCATTACTGATTGCTTTCATTTGCATGTCATCTGAAAAAACCACCCCATCAAAACGAAATTTTTTCCGCAAAATTCCGGTAATAATTTTTGGTGATAAAGTAGCCGGTAGTTTATTAGCGTCTAAATTTTCGTTTACAATATGAGCCGTCATAACGGCTTTCACCAATCCTTTTTTTACCAGGAATTTGTAGGGCTTCAGTTCCTCTTTTTTCCATGTTTTACTTACATCCGTAAGTTCTATATGCGTATCCTTCATTGAACTTCCATGACCGGGAAAATGTTTCAGCACCGTATTTACTTTAAAATAATTATGCGATAAAATAACCTGCCTGGCATGCTTGATGATCTTGTCAGGATCAATTGAAAACGTTCGGCCTCTTGAACCCAACACCGGATTATCCGGCATGTAAATATCGACCACCGGAGCAAAATTCAGGTTGATCCCTAAGCGAGATAAAGTAAAAGCAATATTGTCGCCATAATATTTTGTGCTATCCAAATTATCCAGTTCTCCCAAGTACTGAGCAGATGGCATGGACGGAAAACCATATTTTGTTTTCAACCGATTCACCAATCCACCTTCTTGAGTAATAGCGGTGAAGAGTGGTATAGTGGCTGCTGACTGATAAACACGAATCATGGCAGAAAGACTTTCTGAGCTGTTCGTTACCGTTAAATGTGCTTCATAAATTGACACGCCACCCAGCTTTCCGTCCCGGATATCCTGATAAAAAGTGCCGGTTGTATCGGCTGATTTGCCCGGTAAACCAAACATAAGCATCTGCCCTATTTTATAAATCATACTATCCTTTGGCTGGCTGTATGTAATTAGGGGTAAAAAAATCAGTAAAATAAATAGCCTGATTTTTTGAAACAGCATAGTCAATATTTTTATAAATATACCTGATGATGAGGGGATTTATTCAGGCCATCTCAACCTGGTTTTTTTTTACGGGTTATGATTCCCGAATTTTTCCAAAGAAAATAATTAGAAGAACAGGAGCACTATGTCTTGAGTTTCGTATAAAAATTAAGCCAGGCTCTACCCATTTAAACATCCGGATAAAGTACTATAAAAAAGACTACTTATTTAGTAACTTTAATATCTAAATAAAGGCTGTGAAAAACAACGACTCTTCAGATAGGCTGCATAGCTTAGGACTGATTATTGTTTTGTTCGGGGCCATCGGTTCAATCTATATGATGTTCAATGTTGGCCGAAACAATAGCTCCTTATTGTTGATGACCCTTTTTTTTGCATGGGACATTTCTCCTTTTATCGCCTTATTGCTGATTGAAAGATTTTCTGGAAGTTGGACTTTGATTACTCGTAAGTCTATCTATTATTTGATGATATTAATTCCACTTATTTCTGTATTTTTTTATAGCGGCATATGGAGCCCACCCGGAACTAAACCTGCTTTTGTTTTTCTGGTTGTACCATTGTTTTCCTGGATTCTTATCGGATTAGTTATTCCTATTGCAAATGTTATGTCACAAAATGAAGACAGTAACTGAAACGTATAAATTTCTATTCTTCATACCGCTAAATTATTGGCGGTACTGTTTTCTGATGAACGGCATTGTTCAATATCTGAATAAATCTATATTTATGCAGGCTAATTTTCCTCCCTGAAAATGCATTGTTTTTATTTTCATAATTTTTAAAAATTACCTTTTATGATAAATCGTTTATCCACTTGTATGATATTCAGCATATTCTTTTTATGTATTTCTGTAAGCTATGCCCAACAAAAGAAAACACTGACGGCAGATGAATATGGCAAATGGCAAACTCTTTCTACTACCGACATTTCGCCCAATGGCGAATGGGTTGCTTACCTGATTACCGTACAAGAAGGAAACGACACCATGTATGTAACCAACAAGCTAACCAATGCCATACACAAACTGGAATTTGCTTCCGCTCCTGAATTTTCAAAAGACAATCAATGGATCGCTTACCGCATCAGCCTGCCATTTAAAGAAGCAGAAAAACTTCGTGAGCAAACAAAACCAATTGAATACAAAATGGGTTTGTTGAACCTGATTACCGGAAAAAAAGAATCGATAAAGAATATCAGCAAATTCGGTTTTTCCCGTAACGGAAAATTTTTAGCCGTTTCGCTAACACCTCCTAAAGAAAACAAAGACAAGGGTTCTGTGTTATTGATAAAAAATTTATCGGACAGTACTACCCGTACCATTGGAAATGTAACAGAATATGCATTTAATAAAAAAAGTGATTGGCTGGCATATATTGTAGAATCGGCGAATGCAGCAGGCAATTCTGCCGAATTATTTAATCTGGAAAACTATACCTTGAAAATTTTAGCAAGCGATACATCCAAATTTTCGAAACTAAGCTGGCAGAAAGAAGGAGAAGGTCTGGCATTTTTCAAGTCGTATAAAAAAGAGAATTATGAAGAAGAAAATGCCATCGTTTATACTTATACAAACGTATACAAACTGCCTGTTTTAAAAATCTTTGATCCCGAAACTTCCAACGGTTTTCCAAAAGGTATGCGCATATCAAATGTCTCCAGCATTACACTGAGTGATGACATGAGCTCGGTATTTTTTGGATTGAATAACTGGACCTATACCGCCCCAGCTAAAAAAAGCCAGTCCGCCACGGCAGATACTAAAACAAGGGGAGATAGTTTAACCATAAAAGAAGATGCAAAAACCGATAACAATAAAACCACTGCGTCTATTAAAAAAGACAGTGCCTCTGGTAAAATGGCGGCAGTTGATATTTGGCATTGGAAAGACCCGGAAATTCAACCAAGACAAAAAATTACGCTGGGACAGGATTCCATGCTTAGTTATTTAAGTGTCTGGAACCTGGATAATAATTCATTTTTTCAATTGGCCAAAGAAGATGCACCCAATACACAGATCAGTGGCAACCAGAAAAACGTGGTGATTTTTACCGACAAAAAATACAAGCCTGCTTTTAAAGAAGACTATGCGGATGCATGGATCGTAAATGTAAAAACTGGTGAAGAAAAGCTGGCCTTTGAAAAAATACTTTCCGGATTTAATAATTTCCCCCGTACATCTCCCGATGGAAAATGGCTGGCTTATTTTAAAGACAAACATTGGTGGTCCTATAATATTGCCACGGGTCAGAATACCAATATCACCCAAAACATTAAAACCGATTTCTGGAATACCCGGGATGATCATCCGGCCAGCAGACCGGCCGTAGGAATGGGAGGATGGATAAAAGGAGACAAAGAAATTTTACTGTATGATGAATACAATGTATGGGCCGTAAAGCCCGATGGAAAAGGATTCAGAAAATTAACGGATGGAGAAAAAGAAGAAATCATATACCGGGTTAGCCGGCTCGATTTTGAAGACCTGTATCTGGATGACAGCAAACCCATTTATTTTGGAACCTATGGTGACAAGTCAAAAAAATTCGGGTACTCGAAATTTGAAAAAGGAAAACTGGATAAACTGATTTTTGAAGACGATCAAGTAAGTCGTTTGGTAAAAGCAAAAGATGCCAACAGTTTTGTTTTTGTAAAACAGGATTATAACCAATCGCCGGCATTATTTGTCACCGATAATTTTTCGGATATCAAACCGGTAGCATCTACCAACCCACAACAGAAAGAGTATAGCTGGGGTAAAAGCGAGTTGGTTAGTTATACCAACAAAGCCGGTAAAAAAATGCAGGGTGCCTTATTCTATCCGGCTAATTACGAAGAAGGCAAGCAATACCCAATGCTCGTTTACATTTATGAAACACTTTCCAATACAGTGCACTCGTATATTAATCCATCGCAGCGCAGTGCATATAATACCAGCAACTTTACAACCAATGGTTATTTTGTTTTCCGCCCCGATATTGTGTACGATATTAATGATCCAGGTATTAGTGCGGTGAACTGTGTAGTGCCTGCCGTAGAAGAAGTACTCAAGACCGGTATGATTGATAAGGACAAAGTAGGATTGATGGGACATAGCTGGGGAGCTTATCAAACTTCTTTCATCATTTCGCAAACCAATTTGTTCAAGGCCGCTGTGGCCGGTGCCCCGTTGACCAATCTCATCAGCATGTCCAATTCCATTTACTGGAATTCGGGCACACCCGATTCGAAAATATTTGAAACCAGCCAGGGACGTTTTGATGGCCCGTGGTATGATAGAATGGAAGAACACATGCGCAACTCACCCATGTACAATGCAGCCAATATAAAAACACCGTTGCTGGTTGCATTTGGCGATAAAGATGGTGCCGTGGATTGGCACCAGGGTATTGAAATGTACAGCACCATGCGCCGAATGCAGAAACCACACATCATGCTGGTATATGCCGACGAAAATCATGGCCTGGCTAAAAAAGAAAACCAGGTTGATTATCAGAAAAGGCAAAAAGAATATTTTGATCATTACCTGCTGGGTAAGCCGGCAGAAAAATGGATCACCGACGGTATATCGCTGCAGGAAAAACTAAAACAAAAAGCGAAGGAAAATGTGAATAAGGCATTTTAATAAAAATAACAAAATGAAAAGGTTCGTGGATTCACGGACCTTTTTTAATGGGAAAAGGTTTCCTCTGGCCATTTGCCCTTGCTTGTATTTTTCCGCAACAAGATATTTTTCCGTTTTTGGTATGAGGCGTTGATACCGTAGACTTGCCTGCCAACAACCGATGCCTCATTAACTTTGGTTGTTGATAGGCCCATTCACAAACTATGCTGCATACCAATAGCAGCGCAATAAAAAGATACGATTGACGGCTGCTTAGAAAACGATTGAGCAATTGGAAGGAGAGCCCGGCAATTTATAGAGCTTACTATTTAGTAACTTACCATTTGGTAAGCTCATTGCAACATATTATTTTTTGCTCTTGTTGGTACGTCATTCTCAATATTTGCTGCAGTCTAACAATTGCAAAACTGGAAGGAGATGTTAATTCACATAAGCATAACAAATAAGAAATATATGTTGATATACTTTCAGGTTTAACATTTCACCATTAAAAATCATCCAACATGAAACATTTTTATCGGTTATGTTTAATAACCATGTCACTGATCCTGACTGTTGATGGAAATAGTCAAACTAATTTCTCCTCCTCCAATCCTTTTTACAACGAAAGCAAATTGCCCTACCAAGCCCCTCCCTTCGATAAAATTAAAGACAGCGATTTCAAACCTGCCATTGAAGAAGGAATGAGAGTACAGCTACTGGAGATAGAGAAAATTGCTAATAATCCTGCCCCGCCAACTTTTGAAAACACATTGGTGGCTATGGAAAAAAGCGGTCGCCTGCTTGACAGGTCAGGTAATGTTTTTACCGTACTTACCGCCGCCAATACAAATCCTGTATTGCAGCAATTAAAACAAGAATTAGCGCCGAAACAGGCTGCTCATCGTGATGCGATCTACCTGAATACTAAATTGTTTAAACGTATCGAAACCATTTACAATACCCGAACTAAATTGAAATTAGATTCGGAATCAAACCGCCTGGTTGAATTCTATTACCAGCGGTTCTTATTATCCGGCGCCCAACTTTCTGATGCGGATAAAGCAAGCCTGAAAAGATTGAATGAAACAGAAGCTACTCTCAGTGCCAAATTCAATTATCAATTATTAACCGGCACAAAATCAGGTGCATTTATTGCGAGTGATGTTTCAGAATTAGCTGGGCTTTCCCAGGGTGAGATAGAGGCAGCCGCCCGTGATGCCAAAATCAGGAAACTGGATAACAAATGGATGCTTGCCATGCAAAACACGACACAACAGCCGGCTTTGCTATCACTCTCCAACAGGGATAGCCGGCAAAAATTGTTTGAAGCTTCCTGGACCCGCAATGTAAAAAACGATTCAAATGATACAAGGAATACCATTGCCCAGATGGCAAAGATCCGTGCTGAAAAAGCAAAGTTGATCGGTTTTCCAAATTATGCCGCCTGGAAACTTCAGGACCAGATGGCTAAAACACCTGAGGCCATTAATAAATTCTTTGCCCAATTAGTGGAACCGGCAACTGCAAAAGCAAAAGGAGAAGCCGCCGATATACAGGCGATAATTGACAAACAAAAAGCTGGTTTCAAATTAGAACCCTGGGACTGGAATTATTATGCAGAACAGGTACGGAAAGAAAAATATGACCTCGATGTCAACGAGATCAAACCCTATTTTGAATTGAATAATGTGTTGGAGAACGGTGTATTTTATGCTGCTACCCTTCTCTATGGCATCAGCTTTAAAGAACGTCACGACCTGCCAGTTTACCAGGAAGATGTCAGGGTATTTGAATTGTTTGATAAAGACAAATCAACTATCGGTTTATTTTATGGTGACTATTACAAACGGGATAATAAAGGAGGTGGCGCCTGGATGAACAATTCGGTGCGTCAATCAAAATTGTTCGGTACAAAACCTGTCATTAATAATACCTGCAATTTCACCAAGCCTGCCCCCGGCCAACCGGCCTTGATCAGCTTTAGTGAGGTGATCACTATGTTTCATGAATTTGGTCATGCCTTGCATGGTTTCTTTGCCAGTCAAAAATATTCAATCCTTTCCGGAACAAGTGTGGCAAGGGATTTTGTAGAATTTCCTTCACAGTTCAATGAACATTGGGCCCTCGATCCTAAAGTGCTGAAAAATTATGCGGTTCATTATAAAACCAAAGAACCGATGCCACAGGCTTTAGTGGATAAAATAAAAAAGTCCGGCGCATTTAACGCAGGCTATGCATTGACAGAAAACCTGGCGTCATGCCTGCTCGATATGGAGTGGCATTCTCTTTCACCAGAGGCTCCTTTGCAGGATGCAGATAAATTTGAAAAAGAATCCTTGAAGAAAACAAAAGTAGACCTTACAGAAGTACCACCCCGCAATCGTTCCACTTACATCACCCATATCTTTTCAGGTGGCTATGCAGCAGGCTACTATGCTTATCTGTGGACAGATATGCTGGAGGAAGATGCTTTTTCCTGGTTTAAAGAAAATGGTGGGCTAACAAGAGCCAATGGCCAGCGTTTTCGTGACATGATCTTATCCCGTGGCAATACGGAAGACTATGGCAAAATATTCAGGGCTTTCCGGGGACATGATCCGGACATTAAGCCCATGCTGAAAAGCCGTGGATTAGTTTCAGAATAAAGTATTTTTATCAGCTACCTCACTGCACATCAGATAGCAATCGGATGTGCAGTGAGGTAAATTAATTACTGCTTATGAAAAAAATAATTGGGTGTTTCTTATTTTCTTTTTTGTTTCATACTGCTTTCGGACAAATAAAAGAAATAGATAGCTTAAATCGTCTTTTAGCATTGGCAAAAGAGGATACAGCTAAAGTACAGGTGCTTGTTGCCCTCAGCTTTTATGATCAATCCTTTGAAAATGGTTTACGACTAGCACAGCAAGGCCTGGAACTGGCAAAGAAAATAAACTATAAAAAAGGGGAAGCTCAGTCATTGCATCAAATTGCCAACCAGTTTTCTTTTGTTAATAATTTTCCGCTGGCTTTACATTATTTAATAGAAAGCTTAAAAATTAAAGAACAACTGAATGACCAGGAGGGCTATAGTCGTTCTTTAAGTGCCATTGGCAGTGTTTATAAAAGTCAGGGAAACTACAAGACAGCTCTTTCTTATTACTTTAAAGCTTATGAGATACAAAAGCCATTAAAAAATAACTATTGGATGGCTTACGCAGCTGCTGGTATTGGAGAGACGTATGAAGGAATGAACCAACTGGACTCTGCACTCCAGTATTTTCTAACCAGCTACACCTATTTTAACTCAGCGCAAGATAAATACCAAATGGTAAAGGCTTTGAACGGGTTAGGAAGTGTTCATTCGAAAATGGGCAATTTGGAATTGGCATTGAGCTATTACCGTCTAGGTATGATCAATGGAGTAGCATACAGTGACAGCGCAGGATTACCTAATAACTATTTGGGTATTGCCAAAGTTTTTCAGAAAATGGGACAGACAGATTCAAGCATAGCTTATGCAAAAAAGGTATTAAACAGTACACCGAATCTTCGTGGGCCGGTTGTAATAGAGGCCGGAAAAATATTATTCAAATTGTATCAGAACAGAGATGATAAAGAAGCAGCTAAATATTTGTCTATTGCAATGGATGCAAAGGATAGCAGCTTTAATGCTGAAAAGAGTTTACAGATTCAAAACCTCTTTTATAATGAGCAGGAACGTCAGCAGGAAATTGCTGCAGCCGAATTAAAAGTAAAAGAAGAAAGAAACCATAATCTTCAGTATGCGGCCATTGCTGTTGCTCTTATCACATTTATAATCTTATTTCTTGTACTCAGCCGGAGCATTATTGTAAAACAAAAGTTCATAGAATTCTTTGCCATTCTTGGTCTGCTGGCGGTATTTGAGTTTATAAACCTGTTCATTCACCCCTACCTTGCCAATATCACCAATAATTCACCGGTGCTAATGCTGATTATATTGATTGCTATCGGTGCCCTGTTGATACCGCT
>JAYWEL010000203.1:0-19111 GCA_043779285.1 Chitinophagaceae bacterium
TGATTTCAGCGGCACTTGGCGAAATTTATATGATGTAATGGCTGATTTGTATGACCTGGAGCAATTATCCATTCAACTGAACAGTTCAGCTCATTTGGGTATGAGTAAAATTATGATGGCTATCAATCTAAGTATGCTTCACAATTTGTGGGGCGATGTACCTTTTTCAGAAGCGTTGAGTGGCGTAAACCTAAAACCAAAATTTGATAATGCCCAGCAGGTATATGCCAGGTGCCTTACACTTTTGGATGAGGGAATTATAGAGATGAGAAAAAACCCAACAGTTACCATCACGCCGGCTTCCGATTTTTTTCATGGGCCAACAGTTGCATCGGCTGCAGTATGGAATACAACAGCAAGAGTAAATTGGATCAGGACTGCTTACACAATAAGGGCAAGGTTGCTGAACCAGGTGAGTAAAACATCCAGTTATAGTGCAGCCGCAGTTTTAAGTGCAATTGATAGTTCTTATACTAGTGCAGCACAGGAATCAAGAGTAACTATTTTTCCGGTGCGAAACCCATGGGGAACCGTCTCCAGAAATAATGCATTGCTTGTATTAGACGGTTGGCTGAGTTCTAATTTTGTAAATGGCATGAATGGCACTACGCTTGGTTATACCGATCCGCGTTTACCACGTATTACCAACCTTACCCGTTTTGGCGATTACAGAGGTACCCGAAACGGATCGGGGCGAGTTGGAACAGGTACTACCTTTGATGAATGTTACCTGGTATTAGCCGGCTATTATAGCGGAGATGCTTCACCGCTTTTTGTAGCCAGCTTTGAAGAAGTAAGATTTATAGAAGCAGAAGCTGCTTTAAGAAGTGGTGCAACAACCCGTGCTTATACGGCTTATTTAGCCGGAATAAGATTAAACATGGATAAATTGGGAGTACCCACAGCACAAAGAGATGCTTATCTTGCATTACCTCAGATTGCGGTTGGGGCTGCAAATTTGCAACTGAGTCATATTTTCAGGGAAAAATATTTTGCATTGTTTTTACAACCTGTAACCTGGGATGATGCCCGCCGGTTTGATTATGCTTATACTGGGTTTCAATTACCATTAAATTCACTTTTAACAACTCCAATCAGACGATTGGAGTATCCCACTAGCGAACAAACATTAAATACCAGCAATGTAATTACAATAGGAACTTTAACTGACAGACTTTGGTGGGATAAATAATTTTTAAAACAAATAAAAAAGAGGTTGACAAAATATCAACCTCTTTTTATTTAGAATGGATTTAGTTTTCTCATCCAAAAAATATATACGCCAGAATAATGGAAGTAATAATGCCCGCAAGATCGGCGAGCAACATGGTGCTGACCGCATATCTTGTATTTTTTAACCCCACTGCTCCAAAATAAATAGCAATAATATAAAAGGTAGTATCAGCAGAGCCGCGGAAAACGGAGGCAAGGTTGCCTGCAAAAGAATCGGCACCATGTGTATTCAAAGTGTCGATCATCATGGCTCTGGCGCCACTGCCGCTCAATGGTTTTAATAAGGCTGTTGGTAAAGCATCTACAATTCTTGTGTCGCCATTAAAGAGTATAAAAACATATTTGATACCATCCAGTACAAACTCAAGCACTCCGCTGTTTCTTAAAAGACTGATAGCGACCAACAAGCCTACCAGGTAAGGAATAATTTTTACTGCCGTTTCAAATCCACCTTTTGCCCCATCAATGAATGCATCAAAGACATTGATCTTTTTATAAATTGCTCCGAAAACTATCATCAGAATAATTAATAATATCAGGCCATTACTCATACTGCTTGAAAAAAGCTGAACCCCTTGTGTATCTAATGTTTTTAAATAAAATATTAATGCCGCTATCACTGTGGATATACCCAATACCCATAACAGAATAACTGTTTGAAAGATTTTTATTCGTTGCCGTACAGCAACAATCGACATAGCAACAATCGTGGCTACAAATGTGGCGATCATACAAGGAATAAAAATATCTGTTGGATGAGCAGACTTTAGAGCTACCCTGTCGGCAATAATTACTGTGGGTATTAATGTAAGACCTGATGCATGCAGGCAAAGAAACATCAGTTGTGGATTGGATGCCCTTGTTTTATCGGGATTGATTTCCTGCAAACTTTCCATGGCTTTAATTCCAAATGGAGTGGCTGCATTATCCAATCCTAATAGATTGGCAGAAAAATTCATGACCATATGTCCCATGGACGGATGATCTTTTGGAACTTCCGGAAATATTTTTGAAAAAAATGGACCAATGATACGGGATAAAAAACGGATTCCACCTGCTTGTTCGGCAATGGCCATTAAGCCCATAAAAAAAGCCATAATACCGATAAGTCCGATGCAAAGATTCACGGCATCTTTGGTAGTTTCAAAAACGCCGTTGGCTGCCTGTAATGTAAATGCACGATAAGAAACACTATCAGTTTTATAAACTTTTTCTTTGCCCCAAATGGCCAGCTTCTGATTATTAAGTTTGTCTTGAACATCTACTGGTACGATTGAAATATCAAGATCCCGAGCAGAAAGAGTATCTGTATTTTTACCGGTTACCAAGCTACTGAATATCAGGTCCTGTCCTGGTTGAAACATAAATTTGCCGGCTGCTGCAAGCAATGCAACGATGATAAAAGCGGTCCATATCTTACTGAGAGACATAATTAATTCTGGATTTAAGATTGAAGATTGGCGATTTTTAATGAAAAAACAAAACAATCTTTTCACATTTCGCCGCTAAGCCTCACCGCATTATCTTTGCCGCTCAAAATTTTGAAACATGTCTTTGAAAGCAGGAATAGTAGGACTTCCAAATGTTGGAAAATCAACTTTATTTAATGCAGTGAGCAATAGTGCCAAAGCGCAGGCAAGTAATTACCGCTTTTGCACCATCGAACCAAACGTGGGTTTGGTGGATGTACCGGATGAGCGGATCGATAAAATATCAGCACTGGTAAATCCGGCCAGAATTGTACCTACTCAGATTGAAATAGTAGACATCGCCGGATTGGTTCGTGGAGCAAGTAAGGGTGAAGGTTTAGGTAATAAATTTTTAGGGAATATTCGGGAAGTGGATGCCATTATTCATGTGGTTCGTTGTTTTGAAGATGAAAATATTCTTCGTGATGAAGGTGCCATCAATCCGATCAGTGATAAGGAAATTATTGAAACGGAACTGCAGTTGAAGGATTATGAAAGCGTAGAGAAGAAGATGAGTAAGATGGAAAAACAAACCAAAACAGATCCGAAACTGAAAGTCGAATTTGATGTTTTGGCCCGTTGCAAAGCACATCTGGAAAAAGGATTAAGCATCCGCTCATTGGAAATCTCAAAAGAAGAAAGACCTGCTATTGCCGACTTGTTTTTACTGACAGAGAAACCGGTGCTATATGTTGCTAACGTAGACGAACCTTCGATGCACACCGGAAATAAATACTCCAATCTTTTATTAGCTGCTGCTAAAGAAGAAGGTGCTGAGGTGATTATCATGAATAACTCCATTGAAGAACAGATTGCACAAATGGAAAACCCGGATGATCAGCAAATGTTCATGGAAGAATATAAAATGACTGAACCGGCCCTTAACCGATTGATAAGAACTACTTATAAATTATTAAACCTAAACACATACTTTACTGCCGGTGTTACCGAAGTAAGGGCATGGACCATCAATGTAGGCTGGAAAGCCCCGATGGCAGCTGGTGTTATACATACTGATTTTGAAAAAGGATTTATCAAAGCTGAAGTGATTGGATATGACGATTACATTCATTATGGTTCTGAATCGGCTTGCCGTGATGCAGGCAGATTAAGAATAGAAGGAAAAGAATATGTTGTGAAAGACGGTGATGTAATGCACTTTCGATTCAATGTGTAAGCCCGGCCCCTCCAACCTCCCCATAGAAGAAGCCTCCCCAACCCCTCCGAAGGAGGGGCTAATCAGCACACAAAGCCAGCTTATAGACGAACATTAAAATTGCAGAGTCTTCGAAAGCCTCCCCTGTGGGGAGGTTGGAGGGGCCTCTAAAACAACGCCGTCAATGAAGCCCTTCCAATGTGTACAGCTTTTGCCTGTCCTGGCTTTCGACCATCATATTGAAAATTCAATTCCAGATTATTGATTAGCCTTTTGGTGAAACTAAGTGCCCACAGATAGTTTTTACCGGGTAATAATCCATCCAACATAATATAACTTACGGTAGAATTAGCCGGGAATTTATATCCAATATTATTCAAGGAAAACTTTCCGGTAATAGAACTGTTTTGTAAAATATTATACTTGCTTTCTATATTCAACGAATTGGAAACTGACTTTTCTCCGCCATACAAATTCTTGTTTTGTTTTTCATCATATTTATACCCGGTTACCAAACGGAACATAGTTCCCTGAATGAATACAAATTTTGGTTCAATGGAAAAAACATTCAAATCAAAATTACGGTTGCTGAAACTTGGGGTGAATAAAGAATTCTGTCCTTGCTTCGAATTCATATCAAAACTTAATGAACGGGAAATATTCCATCTCAATTTCAAAGCCCACTCGGATAACAAACGGCTTTCGTAACCATAAGTCAATAAAGACTTTCCGTTATTTTTTAGATTGCTTAATTCAAGTCCCCATACACTGTTAAAACGATTGAAGGATAATGTATTCAGAAAAGTTGTATTCAAGGTAATCAACGCCGTATCGCTGATTGCATACTTGAATGGATCGAACTCAAAATTGCCGGAAGCAAAAGATTTTTTTGCAATCTGCATGGTGCTTTGCAGATTAAATCTGGATGCCAACTTTTTAAAACCTTTTAGATCCTGCTTATTGAAAATAGCCCTTGGATTGATAGTAAAATTGTAATTGAAGGTTGTGTAGTTTGCTTTAATAAATAAATTGGTTGGTGTAAAAATGCGAATGAATTTTGCCTGATCCCTGAATAAGGCAATTTCAAATTCATTGAGTTGTTGAATGGCGTCGGTATTATAATCAATCCAAGTATATTCCCCCTGTCCTGCAGGCACTTCCAGATATACAAAATCCCTTTTCTGTTCTTGTCCTGCTCCCAACTCGTACAATACATTACCTGTCAGTAAACCCTTCCATTCATTTACTAAATATTCCATTCTGCCTAAAATAGTTTCCTCTTCTTTTTGCCTCGAAACCATTGGATTCAATACGTTCAATTTTCTGAATGTTGAATTGATTATAAACTGATGCTTTTCATTCGAAGTTAATTCGGTATTCAGATTCAGATTAAAACTTCTATCTCCACGAGTAAACTCTTTTCCGGTAATATATTTATCCGATCGACTAAAAAAGTTTACTCCGAATTTGTTTTTATTTTTATCGGCCAATTTTAAATAAAGGCTATAAATATCAAATGAAAAACTACTCGGCAATAGTGTATCCATTTGTTTATTTCTCACTTGATTATCTTCAATGGCATACTTCATACCCACTAGTAAATCTTTCCATTTTTTCATTAATTTACTTACATCAAAAACCGGACGAAAAAAACGACCCTTTTCATTCAACCCATTATAACTAATCAGGTTCAACTGATTATTAAAACGCCATGTTTTCAGATTTCCTGATTGTGTGATGGCATTTTTAAACCCACTATATGCATCACTGCGATTATATTTTGTAAATTGATATCCAAGCTGGTGGTTTGTTTTTGATTTGATTTCTGCCGAACCTTTGATGATATTTTCAGTTGCTGCCAGTTGAGTTGCCTGCATACCCCAATCCCGTAAAAACTCTACATTTCGTAATCGTTCCAATGCCTTAAACTTGCTGTCAACGAACTCGTAATCCAGTGCAGTATTCAGTTGCAGATTGTTTGTGTTTTTTAAAACAGAAGTTCTGAAAAATTGAAATCTCGCAGCAAAGCCTTTATCATCACCCTGATTTTGTTTTGAAAAAGTATTTACATCTACATTACTCATGGCCAATTCTGTTTTTAAAGTACTGTTTTTATCAAGTATATAATCCATCCCAAGATTAAAAACCTGTTGTTTTTTAGGAGCCAGCAATATACTGACTGGTTCAAACTGCCCTTGTTTAACTCCCGCAAGCGGCATAATAAATTTGAAAACTTTTCCATTGGCTCCATTGAATTCAGGTATATAATTTCCCATCCCTTTTCCCACATCGACAAATGATAAATTATATTTTGCTAATGCCGGATCAATGGAATATTTATAAAAAGAGTCGATGCCTGTTCCGGGATTATAATAAATTTTTTGATACAAAATTTTGTCTGCGGCAAAAGAATCAATGTATGCAGTTGGAAAAAATGCTTTTTGAATACTATCGCCAAGATTTGTCAAAAATTGTTTTTGTTTTATGTCCAACACTTGGTTGATCTGTGAATTCTTCGCATCACTGTTACTGAAAGCTGCCAATCGGATTTTTAGTTTTTTATTCAATTCCAATTCCTGCGACGCATACAAATTGGCATTCAGAAAATTCCTGTCAGAATATTCAAACTCAACCTGGATACGACTATCCTTGGTTATCATCCGCTTGGGAGTAAATGTCAATTCGGACGTATTGTAATTGATTATATAGTCCTGATCCTCGCCCCGCTGCAAAAGTTCACCATCAATAAAAACCCGTTCGGTTCCGGCGAGTACAATAAAAAATAATTCATTATTCGCTCCTTTTAACCGGTATGGTCCTTGATTTCCTTCCAAACCATCAAATATATTCCTGGTAAATTTTCCTTTGGCAATAGAACCACTGACTAATGTATTAGAAATGATGTTTGGTGAAATATTCGTTTTGTTTTGATACGAAATTCCCTGTAGCCTTTTATAAAAATTTAAAAAATAAGATTGATTCTGACGGATATCAATATCACCCAGGTTTAATTGCCATCCGCCCTTTTTAAATTGCAGATACACCTGATCAAATTCATTCAATTGTTGTGTAGTACCATCCGGTTGTATGGGAATATTATTATCGGTAATAGCCGCTGCAATAAATATACTATCAGCAAGCATACCACTTAATTGCAAATTAAAATTTGAATTGATAACTGCATCCTGTCTGTTTCCAAATGCAATGCTGCGGCCAAAACTTCCGCTGTAATTTAATGAGCCAAAGTCAAACAATCCTTTATTTCCGATATTCCGGTTATCATTAAATTCGATGGGTTTAGCATAAAAATAATTCATGACACTATCGAAATTTATCCGTTGTAGTGCCTGATTTAATTTAAATGGAAAAACTCGGTAAACAGCGTTGAAAGAATCGGATAAAGGTTTGTGAATCCATTTTAGTTTTGCATTCACAAAGTCGAGCTGGTAAATTGAATCATGAAATGCTTGTATAGTGAAGGTTCCCGGAATGATACTCATGGAATCAATCAGGATACTGTCAGCAACGGCAAATGTTTTTTGACGAAGATTAGACTGTGTTTTTTGTTGAGCCGGAATTTGTGCATTTAATTCCATACACTTCATCAACAACAGTAAGAAAAAAACAAAGACAGTTAATTGCTTCAATGGCAGATTCTTTTATATAAAAATCGTAAAACGGAATGTTTTATTGTCATCTATTTTTTAAACCATGATAATTTTTAAAAAAAAGGGACCATTGGCCCCTTTACAAATTAGTTGGTTATCCCTTCTAATGAAAACAGAAAAGCATATTGTAATGCAATATCTTTTAAATAATCAAACCGGCCGGAAGCCCCGCCATGGCCGGCTTTCATATTAGTATGCAAGAGGATGATATTTTTTCCGGTATGGTAATCCCTTAACTTGGCCACCCATTTCTCCGGTTCGAAATATTGCACCTGCGAATCGTGCAAGCCTGTTGTAATAAGCATGTTCGGATAAGATTTCTTTTCTACATTATCATATGGCGAATAGGATTTCATGTATTCATAAGCTTCTTTATTATTCGGATTACCCCACTCATCGTATTCGTTAGTTGTAAGTGGAATGGATTCATCTAACATTGTAGTAATTACATCTACAAAAGGAACAGCCGAAACAACGCCCTTCCACAGATCAGGCCGCATATTGACAACTGCACCCATCAGCAATCCGCCAGCACTACCACCCATAGCATATAGGTGTTCCTTAGAAGTAAATTTGGTGGCGATTAAAAAATCGGCACAATCAATAAAATCGGTGAATGTATTTTTCTTTTTAAATAATTTTCCATCCTCATACCATTTACGTCCCATCTCCTGTCCGCCACGTATATGGGCAATGGCATATACAAAGCCCCTATCGAGCAAACTCAGGCGGTTACTGGAAAAGCTGGCATCCATGCTTGCACCGTAAGAGCCATAACCATATAACAATAAAGGAGCTGAACCATCTTTCTTTAATCCCTTTTTATAAACAATCGATACCGGCACTTTTGTACCATCTTTTGCTGTGGCATATACACGTTCAGTTGTATATTGCTTTGCGTCATATCCACCCACAACTTCCTGTTGCTTCATCAGTTTCTTACTCTTTGTATTCATCGAATAATCATATACAGAGGAAGGAGTTGTCAAAGAAGTATAATTAAACCGCAAAACTTCTGAACTAAATTCAGGATTCGCTGAAACACTGGCAGAATAAGCCGGTTCGCCAAAATCGAGGTAATGCTCCGTATTTGATTTTTTATCCATAACCCGAATTTGTATCAATCCATTTTTACGTTCGCTAAGTACCCAATGATTCTTGAATACTTCGATACCGGATAATAAAACATCTTCCCGATGTGTAATCACCTCTTTCCAATTATTGATTCCGGTATTTTTTAATGGAGCTTCCATTAATCGAAAATTAATTGCATCCTTATTCGTAACAATTAGAAATTGATCTCTCCAATGATCAACACTATAAAGCACTTCCTTCATTCGGGGCTGAAAAACCTGAAATACAGCATCCGGATTGTTGGCATCGAGAATTCGTATTTCATTTGACATGGTGGCGGAAGATTCGATGAGCAAGTATTGATTAGATTTTGTTTTTCCGACACCTATAAAATTTGAAGGATCTTTTTCCTGATATATCAACACATCGGCCGAATTACTGCCCAGCTTATGTTTCATAATTTTTTCCGGCAATAAGGTGACGGCATTTTTGTGAGTGTAAAAAAATGTTTTGTTGTCATTTGCCCAGGCAATATCTCCGGCTGTTCCTTCTATTTTATCTTTATAAATTTCACCGGTCTCTAAATTTTTGATACAGATATCATAGATTCTTCTCGATAAAGTATCCACTCCGTAAGCAATCATTTTATTATCGGGACTTATATTAAAACCAGCGACAGAATAATACGCATGCCCTTCAGCCATGGCATCTACATCCAACAATAATTCTTCTTTTGCATCCAAGCTCCCCTTCTTTCGGCAATATTTATAATACTGTTTACCATCCTCCATCCGTACATAATAGAAATACCCATTTTTAAATACTGGTACTGATTCATCCTTTTCTTTTATCCGACCTTTCATTTCTTTAAAAAGAGATTCCTGAAAAGGTTTTGTAGAAGACATCATCGTATCGGTATAGTTATTCTCTTCTTCCAGGTGTTTAACCACATTATTACTAACCGGACCCTTTTTAAAAAAGTCGTTCATCCAGTAATAATCATCTACCCTGATATCTCCATGAATAGATAATTCTTTTGGTTTTTTTTCGGCAACAGGAGCTTTCACTCCTTCGGGCCATTTAAATTCAGTATTACTCATTTGTGTTTGATTACAGGACAAAAAAATCATTGCCAATGCCGGCAATAAGAAATGTTTTTGCATAAAGTATGTTTAAGAAATTCAAGATACTTAAATGTTGCATAATAAAAAACCCTCATTCAAGAGGGTTTGTAATGTATTGATAAGATGAAAATTATTTTTCACTGGTCAACCCGGCAACCATATACTCCTTATTTAAATAGGCGATATTGGTTATGGAGATTTCTTTAGGGCATACGGCTTCGCAAGCACCGGTATTAGTACAAGAACCAAAACCTTCCTTGTCCATTTGTGCAACCATATTCATCACCCTGTTTTTTCTTTCGGGAGATCCCTGTGGTAATAAACCCAAATGAGCCACTTTGGCCGAAACAAATAATAAAGCTGATGAGTTTTTACAAGCTGCAACACAGGCACCGCAACCGATACAGGAAGCTGCAGCAAACGATTTGTCGGCATCGTCTTTGTTGATTGGCAAAGAATTTCCATCAACGGCATTACCAGTATTTACCGAAATATAACCACCAGCCTGTACAATGCGATCCAATGCTTCCCGATCAACCATCAGGTCTTTTATTACCGGAAATGCATTGGCACGCCAGGGTTCTACCGTAATTGTATCGCCATCCTTGAAAGCCCGCATATGCAACTGACAGGTAGCAGTACCATGCCAGGGGCCATGTGGACGGCCATTGATATGCATCGAACACATGCCACAAATTCCTTCGCGGCAATCATGATCGAAAGCAATCGGGTCATCGCCTTTGCTTATCAGTTCTTCATTTAAAACGTCAATCATTTCCAAAAAAGACATTTCACTGGAAATATTTTTTACCGGGTAGGACACAAAACCACCATTGGTTTTATTATTTTTTTGTCTCCATACTTTCAACGTAATATTCATTGAATAATGCTCCATACTTCAATGTGTTAATTTGTTTTATTATTTATAACTGCGTTGTGATGGTTTAATCACTTCGTATTTCAATTCTTCTTTGTGCAATTCCCAACTATGCTCTCCCTTGAACTCCCAGGCAGAAACATATTTATATCCATCATCATCTCTTAATGCCTCTCCTTCTTCTGTCTGGAATTCGTTTCTAAAATGTCCTCCACAACTTTCATTTCGTTGCAATGCGTCGATACACATCAACTCGCCCAGTTCAATAAAATCGGCAACACGGTTTGCTTTATCCAACTCGGGATTCATTTCATTAATATCACCTGGTATACGTACATCGTTCCAGAATTCTTTTTTCAATTCCTGTATTTCAGTAATTGCTTCTTCGAGTCCTTTCGCTTTCCGATCCATTCCACATTTATCCCACATAATCTTTCCTAAACGCTTATGAAAACTTTCAACTGTTTTGGTTCCCTTTATTCCCATCAATTTATTTATCCGGTCGGCCACAGCTTTTTCTGCTTCCACAAATGCTGGATGATCTGTTGGAATTGCTACGGTACGAATTTCGTCTGCCAAATAATTTCCGATAGTATATGGAATAACAAAATAACCATCTGCAAGTCCTTGCATCAATGCAGAAGCACCTAAACGGTTTGCACCATGATCAGAAAAATTAGCTTCCCCCAATGCATACAACCCGTTAATATTGGTCATTAATTCATAATCTACCCATAATCCGCCCATGGTATAGTGAACGGCTGGATAAATTCGCATCGGAAAATCGTATGGATTTTCACCGGTGATCTTTTCATACATATCGAAAAGATTACCATATTTTTCTTTTACAACCGCTTTCCCTAATTCAATAATTTCATCCGGGCTGATATTTTCTTTACTCAGCTTTTTCACTTCCCCATTTCCATACCGTTCAATAGCTTCGCCAAAATCTAAATAGACGGCTTGTTTCGAAGTACCTACTCCATACCCCGCATCACATCTTTCTTTGGCAGCACGGGATGCAACATCTCTTGGTACCAAATTGCCAAATGCAGGGTATCTTCTTTCCAGATAATAATCCCGTTCTTCCTGTGGAATATCATTTGCCTTTCGGTTGTCGTTTTGTTTTTTTGGAACCCAAATTCTTCCGTCATTTCGCAATGACTCTGACATCAGTGTCAATTTACTCTGATGATCACCCGAAACCGGAATACAGGTTGGGTGAATTTGTGTGAAACATGGATTGCCAAACATGGCTCCTTTTTTATGTGCTTTCCATGCTGCTGTAACATTACTGCCCATGGCATTGGTACTTAAATAAAATACGTTTCCATATCCACCGGTGCAAAGAAGTACAGCATGTCCGAAATGACGTTTCAATTCACCGCTGATTAAATTGCGGACAATTATTCCCCGGGCTTTATCATCAACCATAACCACATCAAGCATTTCATGCCGGGAATACATTTCTACATTACCCAATGCTATTTGTCTTTCCAAAGCCTGGTAAGCACCAATCAATAATTGTTGTCCGGTTTGACCGGCAGCATAGAATGTACGCTGAACCTGGGTTCCACCAAATGATCGGTTGCTTAATAAGCCACCATATTCTCTTGCAAACGGAACTCCTTGTGCAACACATTGATCAATAATACTTGCACTAACCTCTGAAAGACGATGCACATTGGCTTCTCTGGCACGGTAGTCGCCTCCTTTAATGGTATCATAAAATAATCGATATACACTATCGCCATCGTTTTGATAATTCTTAGCTGCATTAATTCCACCTTGTGCTGCAATACTATGTGCTCTTCGTGGAGAATCCTGAAAACAAAATGCTTTTACTTTATAACCCAGTTCGCCTAAAGATGCCGCGGCAGAAGCACCTGCCAAACCAGTACCAACCACAATAATTTCAATATTGCGCTTATTTGCCGGATTGACAAGTTTTACAGAATCCTTATACTTTGTCCATTTTTCAGGTAGTAATCCTTCTGGTATTTTTGAATTCAGCATATATGATAAATTGTTTCGAAATTAATTTTTGATGACCATCTTTTATTTTACCCAACCCAGATACATACTAACTGGCATGAGTGCAAATAGTAAAGAAACGATAATCGAATATCCTAACCCCACTGCATTGATCAAACCTAAAAAACGGGTATTGCTTACACCCAATGTTCTGAAAGCACTTTGAAAACCATGAATCAAATGCCAGCACAATGAAATGCAGGCCAATACATAAACAATTACAACCCACAATTCGTTAAAGGTTATTTTCATTAATGCAAAAAGATTATGTACATGTTTCCCGCTTGTCATTACCGTTCCTTCAACGCCGGTGAATCTAGATGGCACCCAGAAATGCCACCAATGCAAAATCAAAAACATGAGTAGAATGGTTCCCAGTAAACCCATGCTGCGGCTATACCATTTACTTCCCTTGTTTGCCAAATCAATTGCATAGCCTTTTTTACGCTTGCTGCGGTTCTGAAATTCTAAAACAAAACCTTGTATAATATGGATAAAGATGCCCACAAATAAACCCACTTCCATGATGCGGATTAACACCATTGAACCCATGAAATGAGCTGCTGCATTGAACATTTCTCCATGATCAGTGGGATCAAAAAGTCCGGCAAAAATACAGGCGTTCACTCCTACATGAACCAGCAAAAAACTAATCAGGAAAATTCCCGTTAATCCCATCACGTATTTTTTGCCAATGGAAGAAGTAAAGAAAGTTGACCAATTCATATATTATTAATCAAAAGAGGTTAAAAAATCTACGCAAAAATAAAGCCCATGAGTCAATTGCCCGAAATTAAGTTTTGCATATGTATTAAAAAATAAAAATCAAGGCTCATTCATTTAATCTTCCTTTCATTTCCTGATCAATTTTCTTAAATAGATGATAGGGTTTATATGTCCGCCAGTTGTCCAATTCTTTCAGCTCCAGATACTGATGCAGCCTGGCTTTTATGAAATCCTGTTTTGAATGTTCAGGCATATTTAAACAAACCATCCACCCATTTTTATCCGTCACTTCTTCAAACCATTCTTCGTAATAATCAACATCTCCACTGTGAAAATTGAAAACATTTTCTGCAATCAATATAAATTTTGTAATACCCTCATCAACGAATGGATCAATGACTTCCCGTTTTAGTGACATGATATCGTTTTCAATAGCATCGTTCCATTCACCAATCAATTCGATGACGACATAATTGGCTTCATAATCAGCTACAATTATTTTCAGGTATAAAGTTTTAGATCCGAAATCATCCCATAACGGATGAATAAAATAATTGTAAACTTTCAGGTTGAATTCAAACTGGGAATATTCTCTACCATAAAAAGGAGAATGGTCATCTTCCTCGCTTACATAATAATGGAGCCAGTTAAAAAAGGGTTCAATGTCGTGCATGGTCTGTGAATGAATTACAAATATCCCACAATAAAATAATACACACTCACTGGCTAAAAGGTTTTCAGAAATTGAAATAAATTTTCATAGTCCGCTTCAAGTATGAAAGCTTTTTTTGATTGATTCATTAACTCACTAAGTTCTTCGGGCAATTCAATTTCTTTTCCTATGACCGGCTCTATTTCATTTTTGAATTTTACCGGATGTGCGGTTTCCAGGAAAATACCTTTTTCCTGTGCATGTATGGAAAGGTAATTTTTCAATGCGTTAAGGGCCACTGCTCCATGTGTATCGAGCAAATAGTTTTTATTCATATAAATATCGCGGATTGTTTCTTTTGTTTCATCATCCGTTATTCTGTAAGAAGAAATATTGTCTGACAATGCATCAAAATCATTTCCATATAATGCCTTCATACGAATAAAATTACTGGGGTCTCCTACATCCATGGCATTGGAAATTGTATGCTTCGTTTTTCCCGGGTTATATTTTCCGGTTTCAAAATATCGTGGCACTACATCATTCACATTGCAGGCAGCAATAAAATGTTTTACAGGCAAACCCGAAATATTTGCCAGTATACCGGCACAGATATTTCCGAAATTGCCGCTGGGAACGGCTATTACCGGCGGATTCGATTTATCCTCCCATTGTTTATATGCTAAAAAATAGTAAAACTGTTGTGGTAACCAACGAGCCACATTGATGGAATTGGCAGACGTTAGAAACAGTTCATTCTTCAATCGCTCATCCACAAAAGCTTTTTTTACCATGTTCTGGCAATCATCAAAACTTCCTTTCACTTCCAGTGCATGAATATTTTTTCCCAGCGTTGTCAATTGCTTTTCCTGCAATGCACTCACTTTACCCGATGGGTAAAGAATGACCACCTCGACATTTTCTACTCCATAAAACCCGTTAGCCACAGCACCTCCTGTATCACCTGATGTTGCAACCAATACTACTACTTTCCCTGTTCTTTCTTTTACAAAATAACTCAGACAGCGGCTCATAAACCTTGCCCCAACATCTTTGAATGCTAAAGTAGGCCCGTGAAAAAGTTCGAGTGAAAAAATATTATTTTCTACTTCTACCAGTGGAACCGGAAAATTGATTGTCTCACTGACTATTTTATATAATTCTGAATCCGGAATTGTATTTCCAATAAATGGATGAATAACCCGGAAAGCCATATCTGTATCACTGATGGATTCAATATTTTCAAAAAATGATTTTTCAATTTTCGGGATTTCAATTGGGAAGTACAACCCTTTATCTGGCGCAAGTCCATTGATTGTTGCATTTCGAAAATCTGTATTGGGTGCTATTTTATTTAAACTATAAAAATCCATGGGGCATTATTTTGTTTCCAGCACTTTCACGCCTTCATTATTAATCGTAGTCAGGTAATCGCTGTATTCCATTCCGAGATTATTATACACATCGCACATAATAGATCTTAGTTTTTTTCCTGTATCGGCATCTTTACTGAACATAAAAACGGAAGGGCCTGAGCCTGAAATACCACCAGCGAGTGCTCCTGCATCCATGCATTTCTTTTTCAGTTCATCAAATCCGGGAATAAATTTGCTTCTAACCGGTTCAATAATTATATCATTCATAGAACGGCCAATCAAATCCAAATCATTTTGCATAAAGCCTGCAACCAATCCCGCTATATTTCCCCATTGAATTACGGCATCTTTCAATGGAATTTCTTTTGGCAATATTTTTCTTGATTCAGAAGTTTTAATTTCAATCTGCGGATGGACAATGGAAATAAATAGAGGAGGAGATTTCAGCCTGATGATATCATAGGTGTCGGTATCTCTTATAATGGTTACCCCTCCATAAATGCAAGGTGCAATATTATCGGCATGTTTTGCTCCACTGGCAACTACTTCTCCATGCATTGCAAACCTTACCAAATCTTTCTCTGACAAATTTATACCCAATAAAATATTGGCTGCAACGATGGCCCCTGCTGCACTTGCAGCACTAGAACCTAGCCCACTACCCGGATTTATTTTTTTATCGATGATTAATTCTAACCCGGATTTAATACCCAATTCATCGAGCATCGATTGCAAGGCAACTCCCGCCACATTCATTTTCGGATCTGTAGGGATATTATATTTATCGATGTGTTGAATTGAAATACCCGGATTTTTTCGATGCTTAATCGTTACAAATTCCTGGGGCTCATGCAAGGCCAATCCAATAATATCAAATCCACATACTAGATTGGAAATAGTTGCCGGACTTGAAACTTTTACTTCATTCATTCGTTCAAATTTTTATTAAATCCTTGCTGCACGTATAATGTCGGCAAATACGCCAGAAGCCGTTACTTCTGCTCCTGCACCTGCTCCTTTTACAACCAAAGGTTGATCTATATATCGGTCGGTAAAAAATAAAACGATATTATCTTTTCCATACAAATGATAAAAATCGTGTTGGTTTGGAATTTGTTGCAGCCCTCCGGATGCTTTTCCGTTTTCATATTTAGCTACAAATTTCAATTTACAATTGTTTGCTGCAGCCGCATCATATAATTTTCTGAAATGATCTTCATGCTTTTTCATTTCAATATAAAAATTTTCAACCGAGCCTTGCATGCAGGATGCAGGCATGAAAGAAATATTTTCGATTTCGGCCATATCCATCTTTACTCCAGATTCTCTGGCAAGGATCATTATTTTACGCATCACATCCATTCCACTCAGGTCAAGCCGCGGATCGGGTTCTGTGTAACCCTCATCCTGAGCCTGTTTTACCACATCTGCAAAATCACTTGTTCCATCATAATTATTAAAAACAAAATTCAACGTTCCACTCAAAACTGCTTCCATTCGATTAATCTTATCACCGCTTCGAATTAAATCATTCAGTGTACTTATGATTGGAAGGCCGGCACCCACATTGGTATCAAATAAAAATAACGCATTGTATTCCCTGGCTATATTTTTTAGTTGAAGGTAGTAGGCATAGTCTGAAGAACAGGCAACTTTGTTACAAGCCACTACAGAAATACTTTTAACCAGCAATTTATCATAAACAAATGCTACATCCTGATTGGCCGTTATGTCTACAAAGATTGAGTTTCGCATGTTTCGGGAAATGATCTGCTGTACATACTCATCAACGGTTGATGGTGCAGCGTTTTCCAATTCCTTTTGCCAGTTATTCAAATTAATTCCTTCTTCATTCAAAACGGCTTTTTTACTATTTGCCATTCCCACAATTCGTACATTCAACCGAAGATTATTTTTTAAATACTCCAACTGACTTTCTAATTGTTTCACTAATTTACTTCCAACATTGCCAACACCAGCAAGAAAAAGGTTTATCTGTTTATATGTTGTCTCAAAAAATTCTTCATGTAAAACGTTGATGGCTTTTTTTACATCTCGAGTAGAAATGATTGCAGAAATATTTCTTTCAGAAGACCCCTGTGCAATGGCTCGGATATTAACACCATTCTTTCCTAAAATGGAGAACATTCTGCCGCTTACACCGGTATGACTTTTCATACTCTCTCCGACTATCGCAACGATGGAAAGTTCTTCTTCAATATTTAAAGGGTCCACTTTTTTTAATTCTATTTCATTGCTAAAACTATCATCTACGGCTTGTTTTGCTCTTTTAGCAAATTGTTCTTCTACACCAACACAAATAGAATGCTCGGAAGAACTTTGTGTAATTATAATTACATTAATTTTTTCATTGGCTAAGGCCTCAAATAATCTTTTTGAAAACCCGGGAATACCAACCATCCCGCTTCCTTCCAAAGTCAGTAAAACTATTTTATTGATACTTGAAATTCCCCGAACAATATTTCCATTATCTACATTTTCTGCCTTGATTAGTGTTCCTGGCTTTTCCGGATAAAATGTATTCTTTATCTGAACCGGAATTTTTTTAGCCATTACCGGTTGAATGGTTGGCGGATAAATAACTTTTGCACCGAAATGTGAAAGCTCCATAGCTTCCTGATAGGAAATTTCAGGAATTTCTTTTGCATTGACAACCATTCGCGGATCAGCAGTCATTAGCCCGGCTACATCGGTCCAGATTTCCAACAATCCGGCATCTAATGCTGCAGCAAATATGGCTGCAGTATAATCGGATCCGCCACGACCTAATGTAGTGGTTACACCAGATTTATCCGATGCAATAAACCCGGGAAGTATATAAATCTGTGCTTTTTGTGTGGCAATAAAATCATTTATTTTTTTATTAGTTATTTCAAAATCTACAACTGCATTTGTGAAAGAAGAATTCGTAACTATCAAATCACGGGCATCCATCCAAACATTTTCTATATTATTATTTTTCAGACTTTGAGAAATAATTTTTGATGACAACCATTCACCATAACTAACAAGTAGATCTTTAGTTTTAGAGGAAAGCTCGCCAAGTAAATAAATTCCTTTACACAAATTTTCCAGCTCGCTGAATTTAGAATTCACCGTATCTAATAATGAATTCAAGTTATTACCAAATCCCAATTCATTGACCAAATCAATATGCCGATCATTAAATTCTTTCAGCAGTTCCTCATATTGCAGATTTTTTTCAGACGCAAGCTTTCCACAGTTCAATAACAAATCGGTAGTTCCACCTAATGCAGATACTACAACAACAATCTGGTCGGTTTCTGCTGCTTTTTTTATGATGGCAGCAATTTTACCGATGTTTTCTGCATTGGCTACCGAAGAGCCTCCAAATTTTAATATTTTCATGGAATGAGATAAGTTTTTATACAATTGAAATGTGTGATTTTCGTGAAAACAGCTTTTGCCCTATGATGATATGTAAGATATAACCCCTAAAGGGTAGTAGTTGTATTAATTGCAAAATTAATTACCGAAGTAAAATCAGCAGTAAAAAAGAAATTATTTGATTGGTGATTCATCATCCTATTATATAAGAAAAGCAAATTATGAAAAAATTTCGAAAATTCTATTCCTTTATAAATTATACCGCTTATAAACAGTAAATAGTCCAATGCGCTTTTCTGCGGTATAATACCATCTAAGATTTACACATAGTCCGTTGGACTATTTAGTAAATC
>JAYWEL010000204.1:0-3428 GCA_043779285.1 Chitinophagaceae bacterium
CTTCTATACAGTTGAAAACCCCGACTATTTTCAGGATTTTCCCGTTTTTTTCTGTCCTTTTCACCAGTGTGCAGTTCCCTTAGATCATTACCTTTAGAAAAATTTTAAGTATGGAAGATCATAACAAAGAACTGGGGGACCAGCAATTCAGCCCTGACCCGGAAGAAAACCTTCGAATTGAAAATGAAATTCTCCAATTAAAAATGCAGGCGGAAAGAAATGCTGTGTTTGGCGGCAATATGGAAGACCTATCACCGGAAGTGAAAGCAGAATTTTTGAAAAATGTGCAGCTATTTGAAGAATCCTTTGATAAGGCTCCACCGGTTACCATCTATGAATGTATAGGACAACCAACCTTTAAAAAGATTGATGGACTTATGGCGGATGAAATTAAGGAAGAACTGAAAAAAGTCCTTGATCTTTTACACTCAAAAAATATTATTCTTGATGTACAAGGTCAATATGAACTCTCCGTCATTTATAATTTTATTACCGGAGAATTAGTTCAGCAGACTATCAGGGAGGTAGATTTTCCTGGGTACATTCATAATTTTACGTATGAAGAATTCCATCCAAATCATGCTATTGATATTGGAAATACAGCACAGTTATTTTTAAACAACTGGTTTGAAAAAGAATTCAATGAAGAGTTTACCCCATTCGCCAGCCAACTAATTACTGCTGATGGTAAAATATTTACCAGCCAAGAAGTGGTAACAAGACTTATGAACTGCCTGAACAGTTATCATCGGTTTTTCAATATTAAATTTGGCGGTTCGGATACCAGCTTTGAATGGAATGAGGAGGAGAAAAAAGGGATAGGACATGCTGAAGGTATGTTTAAGTACGATGCAGAGATAGACATGGGCGAAGCAATCCATTTCGAAGGGCCTTTCAAATTATATATGACAAACGATGATGGCAATTGGCGGATTTTTTATTTCGTATTCCCAGGGTTTAGCTGGTAAAAAAGGTATTAATAGGAGCTGAGGTTTTTATTCTTTATACGGCAATAGTTTCTTCAGCAACAGTTCCTTTTTATTCCTTGCCACATCAATCGTTGATCCGTCACTCATTACCACGTTGCCGCTATGTTTTATAAAAAGGCCTTTCAATTGATTCTGAAAAGCTTTTTTGGTTTTGGCAAGTAATCATTGGTACCATATTATTTTTCCTCTGTTTTTTACCAGAGGAAGACTGTCCATGTCAAATTTTCTCACCAGGATATGGACAGAATCTGCATTCAAGACCCCTTCGAATAAATAATGTTTTGGTGATGGCTTGCTATACAAGAATTCCGACTTGATTTTTTTATCCATCCGATCATATAATATAAAGGTTTTAGTTAAGGTATCCATTTTGTACTTATAGTATTTAAGTGAATCATTCGCATACTGAATAGCCAAATCTTCGTTGTATCTGGTGGCGATTTTTTTCCATCGAACAGTTTCAATAGCAAGTGGAGAACTAACCTGATTTCTCAGATTAAATTCTTCTACAATATACATCACTTCCATTTTTTCATATTCCGATCTCCATGAAATATTTCTGATTTCTCTTTTAACCAAAGGGTATAGCATAAAGAAAATCAGGCAAAGTTTTAATCCAATAAAAATCCACCGGTATTTTTTGAATCTTTGAAAAACCATTGGGACGATTGAAAAGGAAGCAGCTTTATGCAGTATAAATAATTTGTACAGGTTTTTTGCATTGGGTGCCAGTAAAAAAAATGACATCAGCAAATAATTTACCAGCATTATTTTTACCATTACATTATAGCCAATATTTATCATCAACACATTAGTCAATGTCCCGAGTGTTAATAAAGCACCGATAGTAGATGTTTTTCTGAAAAGTAATAAAAGGCCGCAAATGGTTTCCAGCAGACCACCGAAAAAAGTGTAAGAACGGGAGCTTCCCATAAAACTCCAGAGTACATCCCAGTGATTCAAATCACCAAAAGGTTGCAACATCCTGATGGGAGATGGAAAACGAAATTGACTACCTGAAAGTTTATTAAAACCGTAGAGGAATAAAACATAGGCAAGAATATACCGGGTACATAGATGCATATACCTGTATAATGAATGATATGCTTTACGTTTATCAAGCAAAGACCATATAATCGTTATAAGAATTGAGAGTACGAAGAGGGCAAGTATAGTAACATAAGCAAACAAATTATCGCCACCATACCAATTATATGAAAACGTAATTTGGAAGAAATTTTTTCCAATCCAGGTTATAAACGGGGTTGTAATAAATTTATAAGGCAGTTTTAAAAAATCAAGAAACGGGAAAAGTTCCTCTTCCAGGAAAAGTTGGGGAACGAAAATAAAAAATAATAGCAGGTAAGTAAAGAAAATACGGAATACAATTCGTTCAGTTGGGCTCCATCCGACAGTTAGGTTTTGGTTCATGTGGCCAGTTTTATTAAGAGAAGGTAAGAAAAAAATAATATTTCTCCTGACTTGTCCACCTAAAATATATTTAATTTGTAAACAATTAAAACAGAGTATGTTGAAATTTTGTTTTTGTTATTTTGCTGACCTAAGGGGTCAAAATGTATAAAATCAGGCAAATTAAATACTCGGCAAACTCTGTTTCTGTTCAGCTATACAAGATTGAAAACCGCAAAAGAGTCGTTGTAAGAAAGACACATCGGAACTGCACGCAACGAACTGGAAGAGGCCAATTTGCTGATACTTGCCAATGATTTTATCACCAAGTTATCAAAGCAGCTCTTTCTTTTTGAAAGTAAGAGCCAATCGGACAGCATTTTTTATTTCAACCAAACTGAATTTATCGGCGTTTACTAGTATCCCCTCCACTAACCCCTTTTTGTACACAAGAAGGGGTTAGTGGAGGGGATACGTTCATTTGTATATTGTTTGTTGTGTGTTGACATATTGAATCTTTTTTGAAATAAGAAAAGACTCAACAAGCAACACTCAATTTTCAATACTCAATTACTTCGTTCCAAAACGTTCATTTGTATATTGATTGTTGTGTGTTGACATATTGAGTCTTTTGTTGTTTTACGAAAAAACTCTCTCGGTCTCCTTTGGACAACAGGCAACATTCAATCCTTAATTTGAAATTCAGTTTTTCTTCCGGTTATTCTTATTTTTCTCTGCAGTCGATATACTTTTCCCTGTTATTGCAATTAGCTCTTCCGTTTCTTTGTAAATGGAATTGAGTTTTAATACAGGATTGATATAAGCTTTCTTAATAATAATTTTGAGCGATGTTCTGCACTCTTTTAATTCTTTTAGAACAACTCTCAGCTTATGAACAAAATCATCAGGAGATTCCGCCGTTTGGGCTTCGCCATAGTTAAGTGCCGGAGAATGACAACTTCTGATCAACTGCCCTGCCATATAATTGCCACTCCTGGTTTTTGGTAATGCTTCCACTACATCAATCAT
>JAYWEL010000205.1:0-3414 GCA_043779285.1 Chitinophagaceae bacterium
TGCTAAAACAACTCCGTATTATTTATGAGGAAGGTGAAGCCACGCAGATCACCGATTGGTTGATGGAGAACATCACCGGGTCATCAAAAACAGAACGGATGCTGTATAAAAATGCTGTTCTTACCAATGAAGAAGAAATTCAATTACTAAATTATACGGAAAGATTACTGCAACATGAACCGGTGCAATATGTGTTGAATGAATCCTGGTTCTTCGGTTGTAAATTTTATGTTGACAAAAATGTACTGATACCAAGATCCGAAACAGAAGAACTGGTAGAATGGATTATTACCAATTGCAGATTTCCGGCCAAAGGATTAAAGATATTGGATATTGGCACAGGCAGCGGTTGTATTCCCATTTCCCTTAAAAGAAAGATTACTACAGCCGAAATCTGGGCTTGTGATATCAGCCCGGGGGCGTTGGATGTTGCAAAACGAAATGCCGCTTCATCAGGAACGGATATTAATTTTATACAGCTTGATTTTCTGGATAAAGAACAATGGCAACTACTTTCTTGCTTTGATATCATTATCAGCAATCCTCCTTATGTGCCAGAAATAGATAAGAAAGAAATGAACAGTAATGTACTGCAATACGAACCTGCTACGGCCTTATTCGTTCCCGACAATGATTCATTAGTTTTTTATAAAGCTATTGTTGCATTTGGCAAAACGCATCTCAATAAATCAGGAAGTATTTACGTTGAAATACACGAAAGTTCAGGTAATGCAACAATGGAGATTTTTCAATCAGCAGGTTATACAGTTGAATTAAAAAAAGATATGCAACAAAAAGACCGGATGATAAAAGCAACTAAAAATTTAGCTTCCTGACTACCGACTCCTGACTCTTAGCTCCTGACTCCTGACTCTTAACTCCTGACTCAATACTCAGTCAATCCTTGCTACTACTTTTGCCGTATCTTTTTTGGCAATCCGCATGATCCGGAAAACCTCACCATAGTATGCAGCAGTATCCGCATTGATAACTACCGTTGGAGTATCTACAAAAGCTTTATACTTCCTGATCTCTTTTCTGAGCATCGAATCAAAAATGGATGATTCAATCTTTGTAGTACCAATAAAATATTGCTGGTTCTTATCAATAGATACCATGATATTTTGCTTGGCCTTGGTATCCTTTGAGCCTCTTGGCAATCCAACTTTTACCACATTTGGATTGGCCAGTGTTGCCACAATAAGAAAGAACATCAGCAGGATAAATAAAATATCGTTCAGGGAATCGGTGAAAACCTCCCCGGATTCTCCTTTATGTTTTTTTCTGAATTTCATGGAGATAGTTTAACGGGTTGGTTCTTGCAAAATATCCAGGAAGTCGGAAGATGCTGCTTCCATTTTGTTGGATGTTTTATCTATTTGTGTATTCAGATAACTATAGGCCAGGTAAGCACCCAAACCAATTACAAGTCCGGTAATAGAAGTAATAAGTTTAGTATAAATTCCACCCGCAATGGTACCGACTTCAAATTCATTGGTAGAAGTGATCTTGGAAAATAATTGCATTAATCCCACCAGCGTACCAACAAATCCGAAAATCGGCGCCGCTTTAGAAACAACTGAAAGCACGCCAAGATTTTTTTCTAATTTGTACATTTCCAGTTGACCTACATTATCCATGCTTTTTTCAATGCCATCAAGGGGTTTGCCAATCCGTTGGATGCCTTTATCAATAATCCTGGCTACCGGTGTATTGTTGTTCTTCGCAAAATTTCTTGCCGCAGTAACATTACCGCTTACAATATTATCCCGGATAATATTCATGAAATTATCATCGATCTTTGCCGCATTGCGAATAGCAATGGTTCGCTCAGCAAAAACATATACGGCCAGTAACATCATTATCGCGAGTGGTATCATGATCCACCCTCCCATTTGTAATAATTCAAAAAAACTTAATGTCCCGTCATGGTTACTATCGCCGGCAGCAAACTTTGTAGTCTGCGCTAAGGAGTCAACGATCTGTAAAAAGTCAATCATAATTGTGGTTCTTTAGTTTCGTAAAAATAGTGGTTAGCCGTTAATTTGTTTTTAGCTGTTATCAACAAGTCTTAATAACGACTTCATTGAACGAGAAAAACAGTGCCACGTTGTACCTGAAATGATATTTTTAGAGTTATTTAACAACATAAGTCCGGAAGTCCGGGAGACCGGGAGTCCGAAAGAAGATTTACTTACTGTAAATTTCATAATTGTATTTGAAGTTTACCAAATACCAGAAATGTAAAAGTCCGAAAGACTATTCAATATGCTTGAATAAACTTTCGGACTTTCGGACTTCCGGACTTTCCGTCTTCCGGACTTAGCTACAACTTTTTTACAATTCCCCTCTTGTTCCTGCTTGTTTTACCATCAGTGCCTGTATTTGTTTCATGGTCAATTCCATACCATCAGGACTTCCATCCAGAAAAATAACATTGCCTTTTCCATATTCAGCAAAATTCTTAATAGCTTCCGTCCACATACTAAACAAAATTACATTCGTATCAAGATTGGCTTGCTTCATTTGTTCAGCAGCTTCTGACATACCTTTTGCCACTTCCTGGCGGAAGAGAGCAACTCCTTGTCCACGCAGTCGTGCAGCTTCTTTCTCTGCTTCTGCTGCAATTTTGGTAGCATTACCATCCGCTTCAGCTGATTTTGTTTTTGTAATTAATAAAGCCTGCCCTTCATTTTCAGCAGCCGCTTTCAGGTTATTGGATGCTACCACTTTACTCATCGAATCAAGGATCACTTTATCAAAGGTTATATCATTGATCTGCAAATCCTGTAAATGATAACCCCAGGTTTCCAGTTGCAGGTCGATCTCATCTTTTACATAGTTTACAATCTCTTTACGTAAGGCTAATATCTCTGCTTGTTTTTTGGTTGCAACAAATGAACGGATATTTCCTTCAATCGTTCTTATCAAAGCCTGCATAAGGTCTTTATCGGCAAAAAATTTAAAAGCGACCTTCTTAATAGTTTCTTCTTCTGCATTCTGAACAGAATACAACAACATACTTTTAAAATAAACATTGGCCTGGTCTGCAGTTACGGCCTGAAATTCCAATTCTACTGACCGGTTCTGAATGGAGACTTTTCGTGCTACTGATTCAAGAATCGGAATTTTCATATTCAATCCCGGCCGTGCTACTCTCCGGTATTTACCGAACATAGTAATTACGCCAACATATCCCTGGTTGATAGTAAAAAGCGAGCCAAAGAAAATAATGACGGCTACCAACACCCACCAATATTCTGCAAATAGTTTAGGATAATCCATGACTTATGATTTAATGTGTAAGTTACACTTTCTTAAATCATTATTGGGCGATCTTGTTTGCCGGTTTCAACTATACAGGAGATGACCAACAGGATGGTCTCTTTAACGTAATTGTCAATTAACTTCACT
>JAYWEL010000206.1:0-8000 GCA_043779285.1 Chitinophagaceae bacterium
TTGATATTGTCAAACTTGGATTTGGTACTTCATTTGTAACTCCGATATTGAAAGAAAAATTAGAAGTTTATCGTTCATACGATATTCCCGTTTATTTTGGAGGTACCTTATTCGAAGCATTTTTGATCCGAAATCAATTTGATGATTATCTGTCTATTTGTAAAGAATACGGTATTACATATATGGAAGTGAGTGATGGTTCTATCACCATTCCACATGCCGAAAAATGTGGCTATATAGAGAAAATGACTAAGTATGGAATTGTACTAAGTGAAGTAGGAAGTAAGGATGCAGCACACATTATGCCTCCTTATAAATGGATAGAGTTGATGCGGGCCGAATTGAATGCAGGTTCAACTTATGTTATAGCCGAAGCCAGAGAAGCAGGCAATGTGGGTATTTATCGTGGAAGTGGCGAGGTTAGAGAAGGGTTGGTTCAGGAAATTCTTACTCAAATACCTGCTGAAAAAATAATTTGGGAAGCTCCTCAAAAACCACAACAATTATATTTCATTCAACTTCTGGGATGCAATGTAAATCTTGGAAATATTGCACCTACAGAAATAATTCCTTTGGAAACAATGCGGTTGGGATTACGTGGCGATACATTTGAATTATTCCTGAATAAGGAAAAGGCTTAATAAATTGCTAAGGTTTCTTAATCTGAATTATTAATATTATTCCGGATGAAATTACTTGGATTGATAGGAAGGCCTTTATCTCATTCTTTTTCAAAAAATTATTTTTCTGAAAAATTTGAACAGGAAAATATTCTCCATTACCAATACCATTTATATCCACTCGAAACAATTGATGAGTTAAGAGGTCTTTTAAAAAACAATCCGGAGCTGGTAGGCTTAAATGTTACTATTCCATACAAACAAGAAGTCATTCCTTTTCTGGACGAATTAACAGACGTTGTTGCAGAAGCCAATGCCTGTAATTGTATAAAAATTATTGACGGCAAACTCATCGGATATAATACAGATGTTATTGGTATTGAAAAAACATTAAGTTCTTTTTTAAAACCACTGCATACAGATGCATTAATTTTAGGAACTGGTGGTGCTTCAAATGCAGTTCAATATGTATTTAAAAAAGCAGGAATTAATTTTCAGGTTGTTTCCAGAACTCCCTCAGAAAAAGAAATAGCATATAGCCATATTACCAAAATGGACATGGGAAAAAACAAACTAATCATTAACTGTACTCCAGTTGGTATGTATCCATTGGTGGATAATGCTCCAGATATTGACTATGATGCAATTGGTCCCGATCATATATTATTCGACCTGATCTATAATCCTCCCAAAACATTATTTCTGCAAAGAGGAGAGGAAAGAGGTGCAGTAATAATTAACGGGATGAACCTTTTGAAAATACAAGCGGATGAAAGTTGGCGAATCTGGAATGATTAAAACTGAATTTTTTCAATAAATTCTTTTGGAACTGGAATAATTTTTTTTGCAGAATAATCATAGCAAACCATGCCGGTTTTTACTATAGCAACTATAACAGTTTCTTCTCCAATATTTTTTTCCAGTTTATAAAACAAGTCGAAAGAAACTTTCGAAATATTTTCCACGGAAAGGCTTGCTAAAATAATTTCTCCATAAAATAACTCGTTTTTAAATTCAATAACGGCATCACTCATTATTAAACCTGCTCCGGCTACATTAAATTCATCATAGTGGAGCGATTTCAGAAACTGAACTCTTATTTCATGTACGATGGATAATATCGAATCATTCCCAACATGGCCACCATAGTTTATATCGGTAATACGAACCGGTAATTCGGTTTTGAATAGAATAGAAAGAGGCATGTTGATTCGTACTCGTGACATGAATAATTTTTTTAAAAGTAAATCAGGGATTGTCTTTAATTGTTTTTATGATATGGATAATATCCATAAAATTATCTGATGATGCTGTAATAGGTAATCTGGCTACTTTCTCCCGCCAAGTTTGAAGTTGCTCCATACAGGAAATGCCAACAGATAAGTTTGGACCAACCACACATCCAAGAGAACTGGCAATTTTTTTCGACATTTTTATCATGCTTCCATCTGCACCGATAAACGTTAAAAAGTGATTGTTTTCATATTCAACTAATGAATTGATTTCAGCAGAGATAGAATTGGTCATCCATGCCGCTGAAATTTTTGTTTCAACAGAAGCGGAAGCAATAACTGGTTCAGATAATGAGATTATTGTAGGAGATAATGTTTTCTTTTCAAATTCATTTCTATTCTTTTTTGAAATTGACGTATGGGCACCTGTTATCGATTTATTTTCAAAAGTCAATTGTTGGTTTTGTTGTAGAATAGATTTTTTTTGTAATTCGGTATTGAAATTTTTAGGTTCTTCCTGGGTTTGTAATTCAGTTGGAATATTTATTGCCACTGAATTTGATTCTGGGTTATTTGTAAATAATCCGTTGATGCCAAAAAGAATTAATCCGGCTATCGAAGCTGCAGCAGCATACTTTAATATTCGTACAATAACTGCTTTCTTTTTAATTGGTAAAACTTGGAGGCTTTTTTCTTGATTAGCTAAAGACTCCTGGATAAACTCCCAAGATTTTGAAGGAGGAGCAGTTACATCTAAAAGAATTTTCTTTGATAATATTTTATCATTAGCTATTTCATCCAGGGAAAAAGCAATTTTATCCCAAACCGCAATTGGTACTGCAGTTTGGTAGTTAAGAATTTTATTTTTTAAGCGTTCATCCACGTTTTCTAGCCTTTATTATCGAGTATAAATTTGTTTACTAATTCCTGCAAAAGCATCCGGCCTCTTGATAATTGCGATTTGCTGGTTCCTTCACTGATGTTTAATTGTTCAGCAATTTCCCTATGCGAAAAACCTTCAATAACATACATGTTAAAAACAGTTCTGTATCCGGGTGATAGCTGTTGTATCAGGTTAATGATATCTTTTTCAGCTAATTTATCCAATGCAGAATGGCTTTTAGAGTCAATGGTATTATTGTATTTGTCATCAATGGTCTGGGTATATTTTCTTCGTCTGAAATATTCAATGGCTGTATTAACAATAACACGTCTAATCCATCCCTCAAAAGATCCTTCATGCCGATAAGACTCCAGTTTGGTGAAAACTTTAATAAATCCATCCTGTAAAATATCCTGTGCTTCTTCGGCATCAAATGCATAGCGAAGACAAACTGAGTACATCCTGGGAGAATACCTGTCGTAAAGTTCTTTTTGCATCATCCGGTTGCCTTCAATACATCCTGTTATTAAGTCGAACTCAGAGCTGATATGGTTGCTTTTCTTACTCAAATTAGTCTTGATTAGTTATAGACTTTAAAAATTCAATCAGTTTGTCCATGGCTTTTCTTCGATGGCTGTATTTGTTTTTTTCTTCCAAACTCATTTCAGCAAATGTACTAGTCGATCCTTCGGGCACAAAAATCGGGTCGTAACCAAATCCTCGTTCTCCTTTATTCGATACAAGAATGGTGCCTTCACAAATACCTTCGAATAAGATTTCCTCTCCATTAAGCAGTAAGGAAATGATTGTTCGAAACCTGGCTTTTCGATTTTTGTTGTCAGAAAGTTTAGCTAATAGTTTAGTAATATTATCTTCAAACAATCTGTCTTCACCCGCATACCTTGCACTTTTCACACCCGGTTCTCCATTCAATGCATCCACAAACAAACCAGTGTCTTCGCTGAAACAATTTATTTTAGTTAATTCAAATATTGTTTGGGATTTATTGCGGGCATTTTCTTCTAGGGTATCATATGGTTCCGGAATATCGATATCGATCCCCGTTTCTTTTAATGTAAGTATTTCAAATAATGAACCAACAACGGAACGTACTTCTACAACTTTGTGTTCATTGTTTGTGGCAAAAATTAATTTCAAAAAAAATGTTTTTAATTAGATAGAAAAGATAGTCTTCATACATGCCCATAATTTTCGTTTCTCTGCATCATTACTTAGCAGCTCGTTTAACGGCGGACTGGAAAGGAATGTCGATTTATTAAAGGATTGAATCTGATAAAATGGGAAATGAATGGGCATGCCAAACTCTTTAGGAGATATGGCAAAAAGTAAAACCTTATTGCATTTGAAGTGTGTGATTATTTCTTCAAAAGTTTTTCCGTAATAATGATGATGGTTGATAATGGCTACATCTGCAAGGCTTAATTTACAGGCCGAAATAATTTTTGTTAAAAAATTAAGATGGTCGTCCGGTAAAAATGCGGTTTCCGGATATTGAACAACAATCAAAATGTTTTTTGAGTTAGTACCCAAATGTTTAAACTCAAAAGGATCATCAGAAATTATATTCAAATTGTTCACTGATTCGGCTATTTCAAAGTCCTTATTCATAACTAGATCTTCTTCAATTAAAAAGGAAGAATAGAGTTCAGTTAATAAATTATCATTTAGTATTATTTGATTTAATTCCATATTCTTTATACAAGTTAACAAACAGGTGTTAGTATTTTTTTGTTTCTTTGCAGTGCAAAAATAAGTCTAATATGATTGATACAATGGATATAACAATTACACAAATTGAATCGAGCAAGTTAAAAGATATAAATCTTGAAAATTTACCTTTTGGTAAATATTTTACCGACCACATGTTGGAAGCTGATTATATAGATGGGGAGTGGAAAAATGTGGAGATTAAACCATATCAGCCATTATTATTAAGTCCATCTATTGCAGCAATACATTATGGGCAGTCTATTTTCGAAGGGGTAAAAGCATATAAAGATCCACAAGGAAAACCATTTATTTTCCGGCCTATCGACAATTACAAACGATTTAATATTTCAGCTCATCGAATGCAGATGCCATCCGTACCGGAAGATATTTTTATGGAAGGAATGCGGAAATTGTTGGAATTGGATCAGGCTTGGATTCCAGAAAAAGCAGACCATTCTTTATATATCAGGCCTTTTATGTTTGCTTCGGATGAAGTAATCGGTGTTCGTCCATCTGAAACATATAAGTTCATGATTATACTAAGCCCTACGGGTCCTTATTATGGCAAACCAATGCGAATTTATGTAGAGGAAAAATATACACGGGCTGCAATAGGCGGAGTTGGTTATGCAAAAGCAGCCGGTAATTATGGAGCAAGCATGCTGGCTACCGCCGAAGCAAAAGAAAAGGGATATGATCAGGTTTTGTGGATGGATGCCAAAGAGCATAAATATGTTCAGGAAATAGGCACCATGAATGTGTTTTTTATTATTGGAGATACTGCTTTTACACCCGATCTGGAAGATGGAACTATATTAGGTGGTGTAACCAGAGATAGTGCTATGGTCATATTAAAAGACATGGGTTTAAAAGTGGAAGAGAAAAAAATAAGCATAAATGATATTATGGATGCTTATAATGCTGGAATGTTATATGAAGTTTTTGGAACAGGAACCGCTGCAACAATTACTGGAATTAAAGAATTGCGTTATAAAGACTTTGTAATGGAATTTGATGTGGAGAAATGGACAATTGCACCTGGTTTAAAAAAACAGTTGAATGATATCCGATATAGTCGAATAGCCGATAAATATGGTTGGATGTATAATATTTGATCGTGTTTTAAATATTAAAAGTCCCTGAAATGGAATATTTTTTCATTTAGGGACTTTTTCTTTTGGATAATTGATACAGGGACTTTACCTTTGCCGTCCCAAAAATAAACGGTTATAATGCCTACAATTCAGCAATTAGTACGTAAAGGAAGAGAGATCATAAGAGCAAAAAGTAAATCCAGGGCTTTGGATAGTTGTCCTCAGCGTCGTGGAGTTTGTACTCGTGTATACACTACTACTCCTAAAAAGCCGAACTCAGCTTTGAGAAAAGTTGCAAAAGTTCGTTTAACAAACAAGATAGAGGTTATTGCATATATTCCTGGTGAAGGACATAATTTGCAGGAACACTCCATCGTTTTAATCCGTGGTGGTCGTGTTAAAGATTTACCAGGTGTACGTTATCACATAGTTCGTGGTTGTTTAGATACAGCTGGTGTGAAAGATCGTAAGCAAAGTCGTTCTAAGTACGGTACTAAAAGAGAAAAAGTTAAAAAATAATCATTCAGCAAAGTAATTTATAAATAACATGAGGAAGTCGCAACCTAAAAAAATACCATTAGCACCAGATCCAAGGTTTAATGATAAATTGGTAACCCGTTTCGTAAATAACATCATGTGGCAGGGAAAGAAAAGTGTCGCATTTGAAATATTTTATGATGCCATGGATAAGATCACCAAGATGACCGGTGAAGAAGGTTATGAACTTTGGAAAAGAGCATTAGCTAATGTAACACCTGCTGTAGAAGTACGTAGCCGTCGTATTGGTGGTGCAACTTTTCAAATTCCATCGGAAGTGCGTAATGATCGTAAAACATCACTTTGTATCAAATGGATTATCCGTTACAGCCGTGCAAGAAACGGTCGTAGCATGGCAGATAAATTAGCAAATGAACTGATAGCAGCAAGCAAAGGAGAAGGTGCAGCTTTTAAGAAAAAAGAAGATACCCACCGTATGGCTGAAGCGAATAAAGCATTTGCTCACTTCAGATTCTAATAAAAAAAATATAAATGAAAAGCTGTTCCAACTGGAGCAGCTTTTTTTGTTTTAACAGGTAAAACAATCTATTTACATTGATTGAAAATTAATTTTTTCTCATTACCTTTGCGCCTCCAAATTCGGACCTCATTTTGTAAAAGTTCTTTTTTGATTCACATCCTGAATTGAACATTACAAAAGAATCGGAGAGAAGAATGAAGAATAGTTTATCAATTATTTTCAATTAAAGTATACCATGTCAGATTTAAGATTTCAACGAAATTTTGGTATTGCGGCTCACATCGATGCCGGTAAAACCACCACTACAGAACGTATTCTGTATTATACAGGTGTTAATCATAAAATAGGAGAAGTACACGATGGTGCGGCTACTATGGATTGGATGGCTCAGGAGCAGGAAAGAGGTATTACCATTACTTCTGCTGCCACTACTTGTTTCTGGAATTTTCCAATGGTGCAAAATAAAAAAACACCGGATACCAAACAATACAAGTTCAACATTATTGATACACCCGGACACGTGGATTTTACAGTAGAAGTAGAACGTTCTTTACGTGTTTTAGATGGCTTACTTGCTTTATTCTGTGCTGTATCTGGTGTGGAGCCACAGTCTGAAACAGTATGGCGCCAGGCAAATAAATACCAAGTACCTCGTGTAGGTTTTGTAAATAAAATGGACCGTAGTGGCGCCGATTTCTTGAACGTGGTTAAACAAGTAAAAGAAATGTTGGGAGCAAAGGCTGTGCCTTTACAATTACCAATTGGTGCTGAAGATCACTTTAAAGGTGTAGTTGATTTAGTAACCATGAAAGGAATGGTGTGGGATGAAGCTGGACAGGGTATGACTTTTAACGAAGTACCTATTCCAGAAGATATGATTGACGAAGTGAATGAGTGGAGACAGCATTTGATTGAAGCTGTTGCTGATTACGATGAAAAATTACTAGAGAAATTTTTTGAAGATCCAAATACGATCACGGAAGATGAAATTCATGCAGCTATTCGTAAGGCTACAATTGATATTTCTATTATTCCGATGATGTGTGGTTCATCTTTTAAAAATAAAGGTGTACAAACTGCATTGGATGCTATCGTTCGTTACTTACCTGGCCCAATGGATATTGAAGCGGTGAAGGGAATCAATCCGGATACTGGTGAAGAGCTTTTGCGTCATTGCGATCCAAAAGAACCATTCAGTGCGTTGGCATTTAAAATTATGACTGATCCGTTTGTAGGTCGACTAGCATTTTTCCGGGCATATAGTGGCCGTTTAAATTCAGGTTCTTATGTATTGAATACCAGGACCGGTAAGAATGAGCGTATTAGCCGTATCATGCAGATGCATGCTAATAAACAAAACCCGGTAGATTATATCGAGGCTGGAGATATTGGTGCAGCAGTTGGATTTAAAGATATTAGAAC
>JAYWEL010000207.1:0-18705 GCA_043779285.1 Chitinophagaceae bacterium
GGGAATCTCTTATTTGCTTTTATTTCAAGTATCTGTTGCAGATAGATATTACTATTAGCTGAAATAGCCAAACACAGTTGATATGCATCCAAAGTTCCAAACGGCAATTGTAGTACATGATTTCTTAAATCGGCATTGGTTGATTTAAGGAAATCATTTACCAACGATCGGTGTTTCTTGAAAGCTTCAACCGTTTCATCCATGGAGTTGTATTTTGCTTTTCCCGGATAAAAGGTTTCTATCTTTTTTGTTTTAGAGCTTCGGTCATAAAATTCCTTTTGTAACTGATCATCTGTTATTTTTATTTCCGTTCTTTTTTCAGAATTGGGCGATTGGGTTAACGATTTTTCAACCATATCCCAAAGTGCATGTTCAGCAACTATGATATGTGTCATACATTCTTTTATTGACCATTCTTCTGGGCTTGGTTTATAGTTTAATTGTTTTTTTGATAAACCCTTTACAGCCAGCAACAATTCTTTTTTTGTTTCTTTAAAAGAATTTACGGCAAATTTTCTTTCATCTTTGGAAATGGTATTTGAATGGAATGTGCCGGCAAAACCGGAAAGAACCAGCATCAAAAGCAAGCTATACCCGAATGATTTTCTTTGATACATGGTAACTGATTTTTACGTTTATTTATTTCAGTTTACATAGTTTGGAAGGAAGATTAAGATAGGTATTTATTTTAATTCTTATCCTTTAATGTTCTTTTTTTAACCATTCCGCCTTTAGTGTCTTTAAGGCTTTGTGTTACAACGAATGCGAAAGGGTCAATTTTTTCAATTTCATTTGTCAGTTTGTTGATTTCCAAACGGGTTGTTACCGTAAAAATAATTTCTGTAGAATGAAGTGTTTCACCACTTTTGCCAAAACCTTTTTTACCCGAATAAATCGTTAGCCCCCTGCCCATTTTGTTCTTAATCATCTCAGCAATTTCATAACTATGTGGAGAAATAATAGTGACTCCGGTAAATTCTTCTATTCCTTCCAAAATAAAATCAATGGTTTTTGAAGCAGATAAATAAATAAGAATGGAGTATAAGGCAATTTCAATGGAAAGTAAATAGGCTGCAACTAAAAAAATAATCAGGTTGAAGATCAGTATAAAATCACCCACTGACAGACTTCTGCGTTTTCTGCTGAAAAAAATGGCCATAATTTCTGTACCATCAATCACAGCTCCACCACGGATACTAAGTCCAATTCCTGATCCTAGAAAAAAACCGCCGAAAATGGCAATCAGTAATTTATCGTTTGTTATTGTTGGGTAAGGTACAAACGCCACTACTACAGCTAAAAATGAAATAGCAATAATACTTTTAATACTGAATGCTTTACCAATATGTTGCCATCCAATAATTAGGAAAGGCAGATTGATCATGATGATTAATAAGGATAAGGGAATTTTCGTTTGTAGGTTTATGAGTAATGAAATACCCATTGCTCCACCATCTATAAAATGATTGGGAATTAGAAAACCTTTTAACCCAAAGCCTGCAGAAAAAATGCCAAGAGCGATTAAGAAAAAATCTTTAACAGCATTTCTGATACTGACTTTCAGTCTCCAGAATCCTTTCGCTAATTCATAACTGCTTAAATCCAAAGGCTCCGGTTTGTCCAGGGCTCTTTTGATTTGCTGAAAGATTATTTTCTGAAATTGTTTAATCAACTTCTTTTATTCTAAATATAACTAATCAAAAGGAAGATTGTGAATTAAGTGCAGTTGATTTTTCAGAAACGGTTGGTTTTATAAATTTTAAAATCACAAAACCAACAGAAAGGTTATTGATTCCCGAGTTTGGCTCTTTCAAACCGGCATTTGAAATATGTCTCAAGCCACATACTATTCCGAAGATGGATTTATGTACTTGTTTTTTGTAATTAAGAAATAACATGTCGGAAAAAATAAAACCTTGAGCCTGTCTGTTTGTTTCTACAGAAATATAATGAGGGCCACTACCAACATTTATTCCAATAGAGGAATTCTTGTCGGTCTTGATGGATAGTTCCAAAATAAGGGTTACGCCAAATTCAAATTCAGACTGTTTTGCAAAATCTACTATTGCAAAATGGGGCAAACTGTTTAAAGAAAAATTTAATTTTCGATTAGGCTTTGTTATAGGAAAATGTAGTAAAATGCCTGCTATCACAGGGTTGTATGGATATTTTTCTTTGAACACACTTGTGGAAATACCTAAAGATGAAAATCCGCCGATAGTTTTTTTATCAATTAATTTAGGACTATTTGATTGGCCCATTAAGATTTTGCCAATAAACAAAAAGCCGGTAAAAAATAAAATAGACAATATCGTTTGTATCGATTTCATTGAAAATTACCTCAAAGCAATTCTCATATGTACAAATCTTCGTTTCAATTGTTCACATTAAAGTATAAAAAATGAGTGTATTTGAAAATTGAATGGAGGAAATATTGAATTTGAAGCATAATTTTATCTCTACTAGTATCAATTTTATGCCAACTATAGCTGAATTAATTAAACATCTGGAATCTTTCGCACCACTTTCATTGCAGGAAAGCTATGATAATGCAGGATTGATAACCGGGAATAAAAACTGGGAATGTAGTGGCTTAATCTGCACATTGGATGCTACAGAAGAAGTGATTCTTGAAGCAAAAGCAAAAAACTGCAATCTAATTGTTGCACATCACCCGATTGTTTTCAAAGGATTGAAAAAATTTAACGGGAATGATTATGTAGAAAAATCCATCATAACCGCTCTGAAAAATGATATTGCTATTTATGCCATTCACACCAATCTGGATAATGTGGTTAACGGGGTAAGTGGCCGAATGGCATCTTTGTTGGGGTTAAAAAATGTTTCCGTTCTTTCTCCACAAAAAAATAGTTTAAAAAAGCTGACCGTATTTGTTCCAACAGAAAAGGCTACGCATTTACGTAATGCCCTTTTTCAGGCTGGTGGTGGGCATATTGGTAATTACTCTCATTGCAGTTTTAACTCCGAGGGTGTCGGGACTTTCAGGGCAAATGAAGATGCGACACCTTATATTGGAAATGTCGGCGAAACACATTTTGAAAAAGAAACCAAACTGGAAATTATTTTTCCATCTTATTTGGAAAGCTTGATGGTACATGAAATGAAAGCAGCCCATCCTTATGAAGAAGTAGCTTACGAAATAATACATCTTGACAATGAACAAAAGCAGATTGGATCGGGTGTTATAGGCGAATATGGCGAACCCCTGGATGAGCGGTCGTTTTTAAATTTACTGAAAGAAAAATTCAATCTTCAAGTTATTCGCCACACCAAATTGTTGGGGAAACCAGTAAGAAAGATTGCCCTTTGTGGAGGTGCCGGTAGTTTCCTTATCGGACATGCATTAGCTTGTGATGCAAACTTCTTTATATCGGCCGACATAAAGTACCACGAGTTTTTTGATGCCAATGACCGGATGGTTATAGCCGATATCGGACATTTTGAAAGCGAACAATTTACAATTGATCAATTATATGAAATTTTGCATCATAAATTTCCTACCTTTGCCATCCTTAAAACTGAAGTAAGGACCAATCCGGTGCAATACTTTACCGATATTAATGGTTAGTTTTCAACGGATTAGCTGATTCAGGTATAAAATAAATAACAAATTGCAATATGGCTAACGTTAAAGAGTTTTCAATCGAAGAAAGATTAACATCCCTTATCTCCCTTCAGAAAATTGAATCGAAACTTGATGAACTTCATATCCTGAAAGGTGAACTGCCTATGGAAGTGGCTGACCTCGAAGATGAAATTCAGGGTTTATATGCCCGCCAGAATCGTATCGAAGAAGAGATCAATGGAATTGTTCAATTTATTGAGCAGAAGAAAGAAATTATCAAAGAAGCACAAGCCCTGATAGCTAAATACGAAAAGCAGAGTGAGAATGTAAAGAACAACCGTGAATTTGAGGCTATCAACAAAGAAATTGAAATGCAGCAGTTGGAAGAGAAACTGGCAGAAAAACATATTCGGGATACCAACGAAGAAATGGGGGAAAAGATAACTGCTTTAGATAAAGCCAAGAAAGCAATTGAAGCAAAAAGACGGAAGTTTAAAGACCAAGAAAGACGAACTGGAGAAAATTATTGCTACTACGGAGAAAGAAGAGAAGCACTACAATAAAACAGCTGCTGAAGCAAGAGCAAATGTTGAACCACGAATTTTGACCAGTTATGAAAAGATCCGTAAAAGCTATCGTAACGGGCTATCTGTAGTGCCGATTGTACGGGAAGCATGTGGCGGATGTTTTTATTCTATCCCTCCTCAAAAGCAAAGTGAAGTTCGCCAGCGTAAGAAAGTAATTATTTGTGAAAACTGCGGCCGAGTTTTAGTTGATGAAGAACTGCACGATTCAATAGAAATTAAATAATAAGAAGAATATTCAGAAGCCCCCTCGCCTTAGGCGAGGGGGCTTTTTATTTGTATATGAATAAGGAATAATTTTTTGTAATCATACCAACCTGTAAATTTGAATATTCTATGCTGCAAAAATTAACTATTCAGAATTACGCCATTATTGATGAACTGGAAATTTTCATCGGCAGGCAATTAAATATTGTCACCGGTGAAACTGGTGCCGGTAAATCCATTATACTGGGTGCTCTTGGACTTATTTTAGGTCAACGGGCCGATACGTCGGTTTTATTGAACGGAGAGAAAAAATGTATCGTAGAAGGAATATTCGATTATAAAAAAACGGCAAAAGAATTAGCCTTTTTTAAAAATAACGATCTGGATGCGGGTGAAGAGATTGTGATACGAAGGGAAATAGCTTCAAATGGTAAATCGAGGGCGTTTATTAATGATACGCCGGTTAACCTGGGCCAGTTAAATCAATTGAGTTCATTGATGGTGGATCTGCATCAGCAATTTGATAATCTTCAATTAGGCGAATCAGATTTTCAACGGGAAGTGATAGATGCATTAGCCGGACATGAAGACCTCATTCAAAATTATCAACAGATATTTCAACGATGGAAAAAAGCCAAAGCAGAAAATGAGTTGTTGCTTGAACAAAAACTGCAATTCGATAAAGAGTTTGATTACAACCAATTTCTGTTTAATGAACTTACTGAACTCGGTCTTAAGGAAAATGAATTGGAAGAACTGGATGCCGAACTTAAATTACTGAACAATTCAGAAGGAATAAAAAAAGCATTGAGTAATGCTGCATATTCACTGCAGGAAAGCGATACACCGATTACACAACAGATAAAGATTTTATTAAACGAGTTGCAGCATTATTCCGATATGCATGTAGATATGCCGAATATCATCGAACGTTTGAAATCGGCACATTTCGAAATTCAGGATATTGCTTACGAAACCAGCAAATTGAATGATCAGATCAATCATGATCCTGAACGGATTCTATTTATTGAAGAACGGATTTCAGAAGGATATAAGCTCATCAAAAAACATGGAGTTAACAGTAGCCATGAACTTTTGGCAATACAGGAAGAGTTGGATAAAAAACTGCAAGCTGTATTAAATATTGAAGAAGCACTTGCGCAAAAGAAAAAAGAAGTAGAAGATTTATTTATTACTGCAAATGAGTTGGCTGAAAAAATAGAAGCGAACCGAAAAAGTGAAGTGACTCCTTTTGTAAAGAAAGTAAATCAATTACTCAGGCAGGTAGGAATGCCCAATTCATCCATCCAGGTCGAGATCAATAAAATAGCCTTAGGTGAATATGGGTTCAATCAGATTGATATTTTATTTGATGCAAATAAGAACAATAATTTTATGCCGGTTGGTAAAATTGCCAGTGGTGGAGAGTTAAGCCGATTAATGCTTTGTATAAAATCATTGCTGGCAAAATCCATTTCCATGCCTACATTGATCTTTGATGAAATAGATACCGGTATTTCCGGCGAAGCAGCTATACAAGTTGGTAACATCATGAAAGATCTGGCATCAAACCATCAGTTGATCTGTATTACACATCAACCTCAAATTGCCGGTAGGGGTAATGATCATTATTATGTGTACAAAGAAATAGTTGGCAATATGATAAAAACGAATATCCGGTTATTGTCTGCCGAAGAGCGGATAACGGTAATAGCTAAAATGCTGAGTGGTGAAAAACCAACTGCTGCAGCTTTGGAGAATGCCCGTGAAATGCTGATGAATTAATAAACCATTTTTAAATTGACAGCAACAAATGAATCTCCAAATCAATCTAAAAAATATCTTCTTATTTTTGCGCTTCTAAAAAGGATAAAAAATAAACCAGCTTATGTCAAACAATTTATTAAAAGGAAAGAGAGGAATCATATTTGGTGCGTTAGATGAAAAATCAATTGCATGGAAGACGGCATTAAAATGTCATGAGCAGGGAGCTGAATTGGTTTTGAGCAATGCGCCTGTGGCACTTCGGATGGGCGAAATAAATAAACTGGCCGAATTGGTTAATGCACCGGTTATTGGTGCTGATGTAACCAATATGGAAGACCTGAAAAATTTATTTGAAGGTGCCATGACACATTTTGGCGGTAAAATCGATTTTGTATTACACTCTATAGGTATGGGTTTGAATGTACGGAAAGGAAAACATTATACCGAGATGAATTATGAATGGAATCAGAAGACCAATGATATTTCTGCGGTGAGTTTGCATAAAGTTATACGTACTGCCTGGGAATTGGATGCCATGAATGAATGGGGAAGTATACTGGCATTAACATACATTGCGGCTCAAAGAGTATTTCCTGATTATAATGAGATGGCGGATGCAAAAGCATTGTTAGAAAGTATTACGCGTAGTTTCGGATATCATTATGGGGTGAGGAATAAAGTGCGGGTAAATACTGTTTCACAATCACCAACCTATACCACTGCCGGTAGTGGGGTAAAAGGATTTGACGGTTTTGTGTCGTATGCCGAAAAGATGAGTCCTTTGGGAAATGCTTCCGGAGATGACTGTGCTAATTATTGTGTATTGATGTTCAGCGATCTGACAAAGATGGTTACCATGCAAAATCTTTTTCATGATGGAGGGTTCAGCTTTACCGGCGTAACACAAGCGGTCATTGATCAAATGGAAAAATAATGTTTTTAATGAATAAGGTATAAAAGCTGCTATTTACGGCAGCTTTTATATTTTTAATTCGATGCTTTTTATTTTAATCAATATTAATTTATGATTCTCGGAAAAAAATTAGTCATCGTATTGCCTGCATATAATGCAGAAAAAACTTTGAAGCAGACTTATGATGAAATACCTTTTGACATTGTGGATGAGGTAGTATTGGTAGATGATAACAGCAAAGACAATACGATTGAGGTTGCCCGTGAATTGAATATAATCCATATTGTTAAACACGAAAAAAATAAAGGCTACGGTGGAAACCAGAAATCATGTTACAACAAAGCCAAGGAATTGAATGCCGATATTGTCATCATGCTGCATCCCGATTATCAGTATACGCCCAAGCTTATTTATAGCATCTCCTATATGATCGCCAACGGATTGTATCCGGTTGTTTTCGCTTCAAGGATATTGGGTAAAGGAGCATTAAAAGGAGGGATGCCCTGGTATAAATATGTAGCAAACAGATTGCTGACTTTGTTTCAAAATATTTTACTCGATCAAAAATTATCCGAATATCATACCGGTTACCGGGCTTTTTCAAGAGAGGTATTGGAGAAGGTTGATTATGAAAAAAACTCCGATGATTTTATTTTCGATAATCAAATGATTGCTCAGATATTCAATAACGGATTTACTATTGCGGAGGTTACTTGTCCAACAAAATATTTTGATGATGCATCATCCATCAATTTCAGACGCAGTGCCATTTATGGATTGGGAGTATTAAAAGTGAGTATCGAATACCGTTTGGCAAATTGGGGCATCTATACCCCTGCCTATTTAAAAAAATAAGGGAATAAAAAAACCTGCCAAACAGCAGGTTTGAATATGTTAATATTCATCCTCATTAAACATGAAGTCTTCCTGAGATGGGTAATCGGGCCAAATGTCTTCAATGCTTTCATAAATTTCACCTTCGTCATCCAGCTCCTGCAAATTTTCAACCACTTCAATAGGTGCACCCGAACGGATAGAGTAATCAATCAATTCGTCTTTTGTTGAAGGCCAAGGTGCTTCTTCAAGATATGAGGCAAGTTCTAAAGTCCAAAACATGTTCCAGAAAATTTAATAATGGCGAAATAATTTTTATCAGGATGGCTTAAGTGAAATCAATTTTTTCACTTCATTTTGGCCAATTTTTATATAGAGCTTTACTCCCGATTTCCGCAAAAGTAAATTTTTATACCAATTAACCAAATCCAAGTTTTAAAACTTTGCAAAATAATTAAATAAATTAGCTCCGGTTATTTTCAATTATCTGTTAGGTTTGTACTAATAACACTCAATAATAGGGATAAAGTATGCTGAAAGGAACAAATATTCATAAAAATTACGGTCCGGTATCTGTTTTAAATGGAGTAGATATAAATATTGAAAAAGGAGAAATAGTGAGTATTGTTGGTTCTTCGGGTGCAGGAAAATCTACTTTATTGCATATCATGGGCACCCTGGATAAGGCCGATCAAGGGGAAATTTCATTAAATGAAAATTCATTGCATACCCTAAAAGGGAAAAAATTAGCGGCTTTCCGTAACCGCCATATTGGTTTTATTTTCCAGTTTCATCATTTACTGCCCGAGTTTTCGGCATTGGAAAATGTATGTATCCCGGGATGGATTGGCGGAAGAAAAAAAAACGAAGTAAAAGAAAAAGCGGTAGAACTATTACATATGTTAGGATTAAGTCATCGGTTGGAGAATAAACCCAATGCGCTTTCGGGTGGAGAGCAACAACGAGTAGCCGTAGCCCGTGCTTTGATCAACAATCCGGATATCGTTTTTGCCGATGAGCCTACCGGAAATCTTGATTCGGCAAATGCCAAAGATTTGCATGAGTTATTCTTTGATCTGCGCAAACAGTTTAACCAGACATTTTTGATTGTTACCCATAACGAAGAACTCGCAAAACTAAGCGACCGGGTTTTGGTTATGAAAGATGGAAAAATGCTTTAATTGTATTTGAAAAAAATCAATTGATAAGCTCTATCTTTCTAATTGAAAAATTAATTTATGAATAATAACACCGGCATTTTAAATCATCAATATGCAGGCAAAATAATTTTTTCGCTTAGCTTAATGGTTTCTTTATTCTGGATCAGCAGCCAACAGTTCAATGTATATCAACATGCCGTATTGGGGGCTTTTTTTGAATTGTTAAGTATTCCTATGTTGTTGCTTTATGTGGTTCTTCACACAGTCTCTTTAATTTTGCTGATTAAAGAACGTTTTTCATTTAAAACCTATGCTTTTTATTCCTTCTTGCTTTTAGTAGGGACTTTTATTTTTGTAGTTTATGGAGGTAAAGGATTCAGTTGATCGGGAATATATTATCCAACTCTTGGCTTCCAGGGAATTTCTTTCACATCCAATTGTTTGCCGGCAAAGCGGGCAAGCACAAACAAATAATCGCTTAAGCGATTCAGGTATTTATAAATAATTGGATCGATAACCATTTTTTCTTCTGCCATTCTTACACAACTTCTTTCTGCCCTGCGGCAAACACACCGGGCAATATGCAAAGTAGATACGGTGGCATGACCGGTTGGAAGCAGAAACGATTTCATCGGTTCCAATCCTTCATTCATCCGGTCAATTTCATTTTCAAGTAAGCTGATATCTTCTTCTTTCAAATCGGGTATAAGCAACTTGGTTTCTTTTTCCGGGTCACATGCCAATGCCGATCCAATAGTGAAAAGCCGATCCTGGATTTCCTGTAATAGCGTTGCACTTTGTTTATCAGGAATCAAATCCCTGCATAAGCCTATGTAAGAATTCAGTTCATCAACTGTTCCATAGGTTTCAATACGTAAATGAGATTTAGATACTTTGGTTCCACCAATAAGTGAAGTGGTCCCTTTGTCACCGGTTTTTGTATAAATCTTCATGGCCATATCGGAAAAGTAAAAAAAGGTTACCAAATAAAACAATCAACAAATCGACGGAAAAATAAATTTATCATTTAATCAGCAAACGCAGCATCCGTTTTTTCTCTTTTTGCATCACTCTCTACATGACCATCTTTCAAACGGATGATGCGATGTGCATGATTGGCAATTTCTTCTTCGTGGGTTACCAAAATAACTGTATTGCCGTTTTTATGAATCAGGTCAAACATGGCCATGATCTCTTGAGAAGTGACAGAATCCAGGTTACCTGTTGGTTCATCTGCCAAAATGATGGATGGATTATTGATCATAGCCCGGGCAATGGCCACCCGTTGGCTTTGGCCTCCACTTAATTCATTGGGTCGGTGATGACTTCTGTCAGCTAATCCTACTTTATCTAAAACATCCAGTGCTCTTTCTGTTCTTAAATTTTTTGAAACACCGGCATAAATCAAAGGCAGAGCCACATTTTCTAAGGCTGTTAATCGTGGTAGTAAATTAAATTGCTGAAATACAAAACCAATTTCTTTATTACGGATGTCTGCCAACTGATTATCGTCCATCTTGCTTACGTCATGATTATTCAGCACATATTTTCCTTTAGTTGCTGTATCCAAACAACCAATGATATTCATCAACGTACTTTTGCCGGAACCACTGGGCCCCATCATGGCTACATATTCATTTTTATAAATATCCAGTGAAAGTCCTTTTAATACAGGCAAAACCTGTTTGCCCATAAAATAACTTTTCTCAATTTTTTCCAGGTGTATAATTCCGTGAGACATAATTAACGCTTAATAACTTTAGGTACTTTAAAAAAATTTTCATCATTCGTTGGCGCATTTTTTAATGCATCTTCCTGGCTGATCATTCCTGTTACTTCATCCTCTCTCAAAACATTAACCTCATTGGTCATGTGCAGTAATGGTTTAACGCCGGTGGTATCCACCTCATTCATTTTATCAATAAATGCAATCATTTGTTGCAGGTCTTTTTTTATCTCTACTTTTTCTTCAGCAGTGAATTTTAGTTTGGATAAATCACTCAACTTATCAATCAATTGATTATTTACTTCCATACAAAATGTGGTTATGGACAAATATACTTGAAATCAATCGGCTCTTGCCTCAAAAATGGATGAAAGGTCAATGGTCTTGAAAATGTGTATTTTTTCTGAATAACAACCTGCATGTTGATTGCTATCAGGCAGACAAACTATCCTTATCTTCGCCATCCTTATGGGAGAAAATAAAGAAATAGTTGTTAGTGGAATACGACCTACCGGTTTCCTGCACCTGGGTAATTATTTTGGTGCCATGCGTAATTATGTCCGCATGCAGGAAGACCATGATTGTTATTTCTTTGTAGCCGACTGGCATTCCCTCACTACACATCCAGATACAAAGGAACTCAAGGAAAGTGTGAAGAGGGTTTTGGCTGAAAATATTGCCTGTGGACTGAATCCGGAAAAAGTATGTTTATATCTGCAAAGCAATGTGCCTGAAATTGCCGAATTATATTTGTTGTTGAATATGTTGGCTTATAAAGGAGAACTCGAAAAAACTACTACGTTCAAGGATAAGGTGAGGTTGCAACCTGAAAATATCAATGCAGGATTATTGACTTACCCCGTTTTACAAACGGCCGATATTTTAATTCATCGGGCCAAATATGTACCTGTAGGAAAAGATCAGGAGCAGCATCTGGAAATGGCTCGCAATTTTGCACAACGTTTCAATCATCGCTATGGCGAATTGTTTCCGGAACCTGTAGCCTATAATTTTGGCGAAGACCTCGTAAAAGTGCCTAGTTTAGACGGATCTGGCAAAATGAGCAAAAGTGAAAATCAAAATGCAACTATTTACCTGGCAGATGATGATGAGCTGATCCGTAAAAAAATCATGAAGGCCAAGACAGATAGCGGGCCAATAGAACACAATTCGCAAAAGGCCGATTATATCGAAAATATTTTCATGCTTATGCGATTAGTCAGTAGTGCCAATATGATCAACAAGTTCGAATCAGATTTCAATAACTGTACCATCAAATACGGCGAAATGAAAAAGCAATTGGCCGAAGACATGATCCAATTTATTTCACCAATAAGAGAAAAGGCGACAGAGTTGATGCATGATGAAAATAAATTGAAGAATATTGCGGAAATGGGAGCAGCGAAAGCCAGAAAATCAGCAATTGAAACCATCCGTATGACAAGAGAAATGATTGGATTAAATTATTTTTAAAAAAAAGAGAAATCCAAACTCCAAAATCAAAAAACTAGCTTTACTTTCAACGTTTCACATTAAGAATATTTAGAACTGTACTATCTGCTTTATTATGGTCAAATCAAAAAAACCAAAACACATTGCAATTGCCGGAAATATTGGTGCCGGTAAAACTACCCTTACGGAAATGTTGAGTAAACATTACAAGTGGATTCCACAATTCGAAGATGTAGACCATAATCCTTACCTGAATGATTTTTATGAAGACATGCCCCGATGGAGTTTTAATTTGCAGATTTACTTTTTAAATAGCCGGATATCTCAATTGATAGATATTCAAAAAGGAACGGAAACAGTTATTCAGGATCGTACTATTTATGAAGATGCAAACATTTTTGCACCTAACCTGCACGATATGGGATTGATGAGCAAAAGAGATTTTGAAAATTATTTTCAATTTTTTCAAACCTTGCGCCGGTTGGTTCAACCACCCGATTTGTTGATTTATCTACAAGCATCTGTACCAACTCTGGTTGGTCAAATACAGAAAAGAGGAAGAGAGTATGAAGAAAATATTCGACTGGATTATTTGAAGAAACTGAACGAATATTATAATAAATGGGTAGCCGATTACAAGGAAGGTGCCATCCTGATTATCGATGTAGATAAAAATAAATTCGCCGAAAGAGAAGAAGATTTTGGTGAGATCATTCAAAAAATAGATTCACAGATCTTCGGCTTGTTTTGATGATACACAGCATATTCTTCCAGGTCATTAAGAATTTTCTCAATATTAATTAACCAGTCCTTCTGTTTAATTTTATCAATACTATTTTTTGTTTCCAGATCATATAATTGCTGATAACTATCTTTTTGCTCCATGATATTCTGATAAATAATATTCAAATCTTTGATGTTTCCCGGAAAGGTTTGAATGTGGTTACTCAGTGCTTTATATAATTTTCGCGTATAAATTTCTGCAATATCAAAATGGCCCTGCTCATGCATGAGTATGTAATCTGTTTTTGATGCACTCCATGATTCATTTTTCGAAAACTTACAGGAAATTTTAAAACTGACCATATTATTCTTGCTAGAAAATTCGGCAGTAATTTGTGTAGCAGTGGTCGCTGCGGCCGAGGAGTTTTTATTAACCGGGGCTTTAAAATCATCCCAGGTCAAAGGCCTGTTTTTTTGCCAATCGATATATTCACTTTTTTCAAGGGTGTTGTAAAAAAAAGGTTGTAAAAAAATCAATATGGAAAGAATTAAGTTCATATAATTTTAAAACGACAGATCGCTGAAATAATTTTATCAAAACATTTTTAATAAGTTAATTAAAAGAAAAATTCTGGCCGAATGAACAGCCGGCTTTATAATAAGCAATGGGTTTGTTATTAAATAACTGGTGCAGCGTTTAGAATTTCTGCTGCAACACCCGATTCATATTTCTTAAAATTTTCGATAAATAGTGATGCAAGAAATTTAGCTTTTTTATCATAAGCATTCATATCGCTCCAGGTAGTACGTGGGTTCAGAACTTCGGATGGTACATTAGGACATTCTGTAGGAACCGCCATTCCAAATACCGGATGATTGGTAAATTCTGCATGGTCCAATTTGCCTTCCAGTACAGCCGTTATCATGGCACGGGTATAAGAAAGTTTCATTCTGTTTCCAATGCCATATGGGCCGCCGGTCCAACCGGTATTGATCAACCAGACATGTACTTTTTGTTTCTTCATTTTTTCTCCTAACATAGAAGCATATTTTCCGGGATGTAAGGGAAGAAAGGGTGCTCCGAAACAAGCACTGAATGTTGGTTTTGGCTCGGTGACACCGGCTTCTGTTCCGGCAACCTTGGCAGTATAACCCGAAATGAATTGATACATAGCCTGACCGGGAGTTAACCTGGAAATAGGTGGCAGAACGCCAAATGCATCACAGGTTAGAAAGAAAATATTTTTCGGTAAACCTCCAATCGAAGGTTCAATAGCATTACTGATAAAATTGAGTGGATAAGATACTCTTGTATTTTCGGTGATGCTGCCATCATCAAAATTGATAGTATTGGTACCCGTGAAAAAAGTAATATTCTCTACTAAAGCACCTGGACGAATGGCATTAAAAATTTCCGGTTCTTTTTCCTGGGTTAAATGAATACATTTTGCATAACAACCTCCTTCAAAATTGAAAATATTGTCATCGGTCCAGGCATGTTCATCATCACCAATTAATAAACGATTTGGATCGGCACTCAATGTAGTTTTACCAGTACCGCTTAAGCCAAAGAAAATTGCTGTGTCACCATCTTTACCCATGTTGGCACTGCAATGCATACTCAATACATTTTTTTCGTGCGGTAAAATATAGTTGAGTATGGTAAAGATTCCTTTTTTGGTTTCACCGGTATAACCCGAACCGGCAATCAGTATCATTTTATGTTTGAAAGAAACCAATGAAACATTTTCCTGTCGGATTCCACATTCTACCGGATCTAATTTTAAACCGGGCACTGAATATATTTTCCAGTCAGGCTCAAAACTTTCCAATTCTTCTTCCGTAGGCCTTAAAAACATGTTAAAGGCAAATAGGTTTGTCCATGGCTTCTCGTTTATAACCCGGATATTTATACGATATCGTGGATCGGCACAAGCCTGGCAATCCCTGATCCATAATTCCGGTAAACTATTTGCATAGTCCAGAACTTTTTGAAAAATAATGTCGAAGTATTTTGTTTCTAATGGAATATTGAATTCATTCCAATGAACCGATTCTTCAGTCGTTTCATCTTTTACGGTAAACTTATCTTTTGGAGACCTTCCGGTAAATTTTCCGGTATTAATCACCAAAGCACCGCTGTCATTTAATGTGCCTTCTCCGATACGGATGGAGTCCTGAACTAATTCTTCAGGGGTAATTTGATAATGAATGTTTTTGGATGCCTGAATGCCTAGGTTGAATAAATCGTCTGTTGAAATTGAACTTTTTGTTATCGACATTTGGATAGAAAAGTTTTGTGTGCGGCAAAGTTAGGGGTCTGTGACATTCAAAAACAAACAAGTGTTAGTTGGGCACTTTGAAACTGTATTAAGATATCACAAGAAGCCTATAATAGTTTTAATGAAATCAATTTATTGTTCGAGATAATTTAAGCAATTACAGAAAGATTAAAAAATATTCAATATTTTAGACTTTTACTATTTTTTCTTTCTAAGAAAGAACTACTGTGTTTATACATCTTATCTTTATTTCAAATCCAGGATTTTCGTTGAAATGAATCTGGAAATCAATTACAAATTAAAACTAATTCGAACATGAAATATTTGCCACTCCATGCTGAAATTTTTATTCAAAACAGAAAAAGATTTATTCAAAAAATGAAGAAAAATGCCATTGCCATTTTTGTAAGTAATGATGAAGTGCCCAGCAATGGCGATGCCATTCATTATTTTAAACAGAACAGCGATTTGGTTTGGTTAAGTGGCATCAACCAGGAAGACAGCATGGTGATTCTTTTCCCCGATAATCCGGATCCAAAACTAAGAGAAGTATTGGTATTGGTTCGTCCTAATGAGATGAAAGAAAAGTGGGATGGAAAACGTTTACGTAAAAATGAAGCAACAGCTATCAGTGGAATGGAAACGATTGTTTGGGTAGATAGCCTGGACCCTTTACTGCAACAATGGATTCATTTGGCAGATCATATTTATTTAGATAGCAATGAAAATGACCGGTTGGGAAGTCAGGTTCGTACCAGAGATTATCGGTTTATTGATGAAATGAAATCCCGTTACCCTTTACACCATTTTTTGCGTGCTGCTAAAATCATGAAAGAACTCCGGGCCATCAAAACAGCTTTGGAAGTTGAAGTAGTTCAGAAAGCTGTCGATATAACCCATAACACGTTCGAGCGGGTAGCAAAGTTTATAAAACCGGGCGTAATGGAATATGAAATTGAAGCAGAAATTTTCCATTCTTTTTTAAGTCAAAGGGCTACTGGTCCTGCTTATGGAAGCATCATTGCCAGTGGCGACCGGGCAAGAACCCTGCACTATGTTTCCAACAACCAGGAGTGTAAGGATGGCGAATTGATCTTAATGGATTTTGGTGCCGCTTATGGAAATTACTGTGCCGATCTAACCAGAACGATTCCGGTCAATGGAAAATTCGGTCGGCGCCAGAAGTCAGTATATAATGCCTGCCTGCATTTACACAATTATGCAAAAAGTATTTTAAAACCGGGCATCAGCATTTTGGCTTATACGGATATGGTTGGCGAAGAAGCCACACAGCAATTTTTGAAAATTGGGTTGATAAAAAAATCGGATGTGAAAAATGAAGACCCTGAAAACAGGGCATACCGCAAATATTTATATCATGGTATTTCTCACCATTTGGGTATCGATGTACATGATTTGGGATCCAGAACAGAACCCATAAAAGCAGGTATGTTGTTTACCATCGAACCGGGAATTTATATTGAGGAAGAGCAGATGGGAATACGGATTGAAAACAATTTCTGGATCACAAAAAATGGCAACAAAGATTTGTTTGCAAAAATTCCAATTACGGTGGAAGAAATTGAAACCGTGATGAAGCGATAATTATTTTTTATTATTGCACGTTCAAAAAACATTTTTTAAATGAATGGCTTTATCGCATTCTAAAAATCATCATGAAGAATATTCCGAATTTATTTACCCTGCTTAATCTGGTATTTGGTTGTTTGGCAGTCATCTTCATATTACAAACCGGGGAAACCATTGTTTATATCGACCGGGAAGGCTATTCACAAGTAAACCTGCCCGAGAAAATTTGGATGGGTGCACTGTTTATTTTTGCTTCGGCCATTGTTGATTTTTTAGATGGATTTGTTGCCAGATTATTTAATGCAAGTTCTGAAATGGGTAAACAACTCGATTCTCTGGCAGATGCAGTAAGTTTTGGGTTGGCTCCGGGTTTGATAATGTATCAACTGCTTCGCATCAGTTATGCACAGGACATTGACGGATTGGATATAAGCATTTTATGGTTATTGCCGGCATTGATAATACCATGTGCCGCAGTATGGCGTTTGGCAAAATTCAATATTGATACAGAACAGCATTTTCATTTTAAAGGCGTGCCAACACCCGCTGCAGGATTGGTCATCGCATCGTTCCCATTAATTATTTTTTACCAGACTTTGGGACTTCAGTTTTTACTAATCAACAAATGGGTTTTGTATGCAATCATCTTTTTGATGAGTTATCTGATGATAAGTGATTTTAAATTGTTGAGTTTGAAGTTTAAAGATCGCAGTTTGAAAAATAATTTGGATAAGCTTTTATTATTAGCCGTTTCTGCCATAGCAATCCTGTTTCTGCAATGGGCAGCCATACCGTTAATTTTTGTCGTTTACATTATTCTATCTTTGGCACTCAAAAATAAAATGGCATGATATATACAGTAGAAATAAAGGTGATGCCTTTAAAAGAATTATTGGATCCGCAGGGAAAAACAGTATTGAACGGTTTGCAAAATTTAGGATTAAGCGGAGTAGAGGATGTACGGGTTGGAAAGAATATTACGCTACAGATCAATGCCGGAAATGAAGAAGAAGCCGCAAAAATTGCAGAAGAAGCAAGTAAAAAATTATTGGCAAACCAGGTGATGGAGTATTTTGAAATAACGGTTATATCTTCTTCTGACTAAGTTTGTTTCTACGTTGACTTATTAACCTAAGTTCAGGGATTTCAGGTTTAAAAGTAACTTGTTATAAAGTGATTCTGCTTTTAGAAATGTGTTTACAGATTTTTATACAATTGCTTATTCTCTCGTATTTTTTTTCTTTAGTAATAATTTCTTATACACCCAATAGGCTAATCATTGAAGTTATTCAATGATTAGCTTTAATTTGGGGGAGAGATGTTTAATGGGGATTACCATAATATACAAGCATGATTGTAACTGAAGCTTACTTTGAAAATATAAAATCAGAATTGCAGTTAGAACTAAGCAATGCAAAACATAGCATTTATGTTGCTTTGGCTTGGTTTACGGATAATGATTTGCTAAATATTTTAATTGAAAGCGCAGAGAAAAAAAAATTAAATGTGCAATTGTTGATTTTTAACGATGAAATCAATTTTGGCACCTATGGTATACCATTTGTAAATCTCAAAAATGCTGGTGGCGAGGTTTTTATTGCTAAAGAAAACCTGATGCACAATAAATTTTGCATAATTGATGAACGAATAATAATTACCGGCAGCTATAACTGGACAAAAAAAGCCAATAATGAGAATAACGAAAACATTGTTATCATAAAAGATGATATTAGATTGGCTAAAAGTTATATTACTGAGTTTAAAAAACTGACGGGGTTGCAATCTTCAGACGCGATTCGAAAGCAGCGTGATTGCCGCGTTCAGTTAGGCTGTTCTGGATACGCTCGACATCTATCAGCGCCGGGGTGTAGAGCAGCACCC
>JAYWEL010000208.1:0-18662 GCA_043779285.1 Chitinophagaceae bacterium
TGGACTATTTACTGTTTATAAGCGGTATAATTGCTCATCCGATATTCTAAAACTACTTAAAGAAAAGACCATTATGGCTCAAGATAATTTTAGTGATGGGGAATTGCTGATTCAGTTTCGTAACCCGATAACTAAGGAAAAAGCATTTACCACTTTAATAAAAAAATATCAGGAAAAACTTTATTGGAATATCCGCAGAATGGTTGTTAATCATGATGATGCGAATGATGTATTGCAAAATTTATTCATTCGTGTTTGGAATGGCCTTGATCGATTTAAAGAAAACAGCCAACTTTATACCTGGCTATACCGTATCAGTATAAATGAATGTCTCACTTTTTTAGAACAACAGAAAAAAAAGTATACCTCTTCACTAAGCGATGAGGATTCGGGCCTAAGTAATAAAGTAAAAGCAGATGAGCATTTTGACTATAAAAAATTAGAATGGAAACTACAATTAGCCATGCAGAAATTGCCTGAGAAACAACGGATTGTGTTTAATCTTAGATATTTCGATGAAATGCCATACGAAGAAATGAGCCGGATATTAGATACCAGTGAAGGAGCTTTAAAAGCAAGTTATCATCACGCAGTTAAAAAAATAGAAGATTTTATGTTGAATCATTAAACTTTCAAATCATATTTTAGTCTCATTAAAGTAAAAATGAACAACAAAGACAATATATTACAGGAGTTAAAAGAATTAGGCAGCAACCTATATTCTTTGCCATGCCAAAAAACCTATGAGACACCCGCTCATTATTTTGATAATTTGGCATCTTCTGTTTTAATACGCATTAAAAAAAATGAACTGAATAAGCCTTCTTTTGATATTAATCTAATTCCAAAAGAAGCTGCTTTTACAACACCAGCCGGATATTTTGACAATTTAGATGAAACATTCATGGTCGGCATTCGCCAACATCCCGATTATCAGCTTTCATCAGAAGAAATTTTTTCTATTTCACCAACATTGGCTGGTATTCAAAAAGTCAATCCTTATCAAACTCCGATTGGATATTTTGACAATATTGCCGAAAATTTCCATCAAGAAAAGAATTCATTCTCAGATACTAGGGTAATTTCAATAACAAGCCGTAAATGGTTTCGCATGGTCGTTGCAGCTGTTACAATTAGTTTCTTTGCCATGACGGGTATTTTTTATCTGACACAAAACAATAAAGTGGATCCAACAAAAAATCCGGATCGCTGGATGACAAAAAATATTAAACCCCTAAGTACACAGGATATTGATGCATTTATTTATGCTAATGAACCAGGATTCACTTTTACCAATATAGCTGTTAACAACCCAGAAAAAACAGAGTTTGTAAAATCATTGTTAGAAGATGTTTCTGATTCGGAGTTGCAGCATTTCTTAGATGATGCAACTTTTGACATGGAAGAAGAAGATGTTTTGCTGAATTAATTTATAAAAAAATGAAAAGATTTTTACTAATAACAGGTTTATTACTCTTTATAGAAGCCAATGGTTTTGCTCAGCAAAATGAAGATAATGGTGGAAAGGTAAGAGAGAAAATGACGGAGTATCTTCAAAAAAGATTAAGGCTCTCAAAAGAAGAAGCTAATAAATTTAGCCCCGTTTTTTTGAAGTACTTTATGGAAGCTCGTAATACCCAACGCTCATTTCAAAATGATCCTTTGGTTCGCCAACAAAAAATTATCGAACTACGATTACATTATCGGGATGAGTTCAGAGATATCATGGGTGAAAAAAGAGGAAATGATGTTTTTTCCTATGAAAAAGAATTTGTTGAAAAAGTGAAAGAGATCAGAAATGAACGGTTGCAAAACAAACCTGATCAAAATTTAAACCCAAGAAGGAACGAGGAATAACCGGTTCTTGTTTTTTCTACTACCCACTTTAATATCTGCTCATAAAAGCAGATATTTTTATTTTATAGAAACTGATGAACACCTGAACGAATATCATGATAAAAAAGAAAAGTCCAGTTTTCATTCGTCCCTTTCACTTTCCACATGAATCTTAATTCCATGGCCTTCTTTCCATCGAAATCATATTTAGCAGCAAACTTATGTTTCATCTGCTGTAACTGTGGCGCATCATCTGCACCAAAAAAAATGGTTTCTCTTTCATCCATAATCCAGAAAACCTGGTGAAATTTTGAATGGGCTCCTGTAAGTTTATAATGAATATAATTATCAATCAGTCCTTCATCTTCTGTTAATAGAACAACATTTGTTGCCAGTTGCAATCCTATCAACTCGTTGGTGTTGTAAGAAGGAAATCCTTTTTCGAATGCATAGTTCAACTCCCTTTCCTGTATATAATAAACCGCATTGGGGAAACTCAATCCATTTGATGGGGTACATGCAGCACCGGCATGATCTTTATGCAAATGAGATAACAAAATTTTTGTCACACTGTTCGGATCAATTCCTGCTTTTATAAGATTGGCTTTTATCTGCAATACTCCATCTGCATTACTGTAACCCAAACCGGTATCCAGCAACAAAACATCTTTAGATGTGATGACAACAAACGGCTGTATTTCCACTAATAGACTTCCGGAAGAACGGCTTTGTAAATCATCTGTTGATTCATTGAAAGGAACAAACAGTTTAGTTTGATCAATTGTAAACCTGCCTTCTGATAATGGAATAATCTTCATAAGATTTTGTCTGAATTGTAAAAATTAAATTAACGCAAAACCATCTGCCTGTCTGCGTCCAACCGTATTAAAATAAATAATAGGATAGTAAAGGTTAAAAGTGATGTACCCCCATAACTAATAAATGGCAATGGAATACCAATTACAGGAGCAAGACCGATAGTCATTGCCAGGTTGATGGCAATATGGAAAAAAATAACAGACGCTACCCCGTAGGCATAACTGCGACTGAATACACTTCGTTGTCTTTCAGCCATGGTAATGATCCGTAAGAGCAGGGCCAGATAAACACTTAAGAGTACCATGCTGCCGATAAATCCAAATCCTTCTCCAATAGTACAGAAAATAAAATCAGTTCTTTGTTCCGGCACAAAATCATACCGGGTTTGGGTGCTGTTTAAAATACCCTTACCAAAAAGCCCACCACTACCTATAGCAATTTTGCTTTGTCGTACATTATAATCTCCATCATCTTTCTTATTCTTCTTATGTGTTTCTGCTACCAATTCCATCATCTTTGCCTCATCTTTTGGAATATATTCTTTACCAATCGCATCATAAATTCTTTTTACCTGATAAGGCTGAAAAACATGATCAAAAACATACGGAACTGCAAACCGTTGAATGCCTACACAAGCTCCCCAAATTAATATGATATATAATAGAATCCCCCGGTCTCTTTTTATTTGACGTTTGGAAAAATAAATAGCTACTACAGCAACAATAGTTAAAATAATCGCCAGCAAATTGGGTTCTATCAAAAGTGTTGCTACAACCAAAATGGCCAAAGAAAATCCAAATATCAAATAACCGGAAGGAAGGCCTTCTCTAAACATAACCAGGAAAAAAGAAAAATATACCAACGCTAATCCTGTCTCGCTTTGTGCAATAGTGATAATGGCCGGAAATAGAACTATCGCAAATGCAATTAATTGTGAACGGGTTTTTGAAAACACCGTTTCTACCCGGGATAAATATTTTGCCAAAGCAAGATTTACAAACACCTTACATAATTCTGCAGGTTGCAACTGTATTCCACCAAAACGAATAATGGATGCTGTTCCTTTTACTTCGGTGTGAAAAGGGAATACCAATAATAATAAAAGCATTCCTAATACAAACCATATATTGGCTGTTGCCGGAAAAAATTTACTATCCGTTAGTAAAATAAACGTCGCAATAATTCCGGAGATCAGAAAGAAATATAATTGTTTACTGTAGTCTGTTTTAAAACCAATGAAACCCTGGATCAATGGTTCACCTTCCTTGAAAGTTGCAGCAAAAATGGCAATAATACCCACAGTCACCAACAGGAGGTATAACCATATTACACTCCAATCAATTCCCTTTGATAAACCTGCATGTTTTTGGTTCATTGTTTCTTAAACTATTTGTCGGTTTCCGTATTTTTTTTCGTTTATTAAAATGGCAAAAATTTTGTCCATTTCTTTTTCCGGCATCCTTGATTTATTCTTGCTTTTTTCATCAGAAATAACTTCTGCATATTTTTTTAGATAACTGCTGTCTTTGGTAATTTTAAACCATTGAATAGCACGTAAAGAATCTTGTTTATACTGTTCTCTTTTCAACCAAGCCGGCATCAGGTTTGCAGCCGCAATTCGTTCCACTTCACTTAATCTTTCTGTACGTAATGTATCATTGATAAATTTTTCCATTAGTAAAGCGGCAATTGGCCCAGCCCATGTAGCACCAAAACCTGCATTCTCTACTACAACGGCAATAGCAATGGTTGGATTTTCTCTGGGAGCAAAACAAACAAACATCGAATTGTCTTTCAGCTTTACCCGCTTGCCATCAATCACCCGATAGTTTTCCGCCGTACCTGTTTTTGCACAAACATTTATCCCCGGAATCCGTGCAACTCTTGCCGTACCAAAATCTGTTACATCTTGCATACCCATGATGATCGACATAAATGCCGTATCGGGAATATGTGACAAAACTTCGTGTTTAATTCTGTATTTATTCAATAAAGTATCTGCTGCAGTTTCGTCATCAAATTTTCGAACAAAGTGTGGTGTATAGTAATACCCTTTGTTGGCAATCAAACACATGGCATTGGCTAATTGAATTGGCGTAGACAGCATCATATCCTGACCGATACCTAATGTAAGATTGGTACAAGAGTTCCAGGAGTTATTGTAAACCCTATTGTATTTTGCAGTGTCCGGAATATTCCCTCTGTCTTCACTAGGAAGATCAACTCCTAATCGTTCACCCAATCCAAAATTATTCATGTACTCTTTCCATTTATGATACCCATTTTTTACGTTACCATACTTTGCATTATCAACCGTCATTCGATAGATTTGGGTGAAATAGGAGTTACATGAATTTGCAATAGCAAGTCTTAGATTGGCAGCATGTCCACCACCAGAGTGAGAACATTTTACCGGCCGATTACATCCATAATAAGCTCCACCACAGGAATACCCATATTTGGACGTAATGACTCCTTCATCCAAAGCTACCAAACCACCAATCGGTTTGAATGTAGAACCCGGAGGATATAAACCCTTTATAGCACGGTTAAGTAAGGGGGCAGAAACATCCAGGATAAGTTTGGAATAATTTTTTGTTCGTTCAGATCCGGTTAAATCATTTGGATTGAAATTCGGTCCGGAAACCATCGCTAATATTCCACCGGTTTTAGGTTCGATGGCAATTACTGCACCTACTTTGTTTGCCATCAATTTTTCTGCCAACACTTGCAAATCAACATCGAGATAAGTACGAAGGTTTCTGCCGGTAATAGCCGCCGTATCAAATTCACCACTTTCATATCTACCAACTAACCGATTCTTATTATCTCGCAACCAGAATTGTACACCTCGTTGTCCCATTAAAACGGTTTCGTAATATTGTTCCAATCCGGATCTGCCAACATAATCACCCAGTTGATAAAAATTATTTGATCGCTTTATTACTGACGAATCTGCTTCACCGATATAGCCCATGACATGCGCAGCTACATTATATGGGTAAAGACGAACCGGACGTTCCAACAAGAAAAAACCATTATTGATCCGCCACATATTCTCTTCCAGCCTTGCATATTTTTGTGGCGACAGCAAGGATTCAAATGCAGTAGGACGATAGCGGCCATTACGTACAATTGCAGAAATGATTCTTTTATTAAACTCCTCGGTACTAATTTCCAACAGGTTACACAAGTAAGTTGTATCAACTCCTTTTACTTCCGATGGAGTAACCATCAGATCGAACATCAATGTATTATTTAAGATGGCTTTATTTTTCCGGTCGAAAATAATTCCTCTGGAAGGATAAATTGTTTTTCGAAATATCGCATTATCCTCTGCCAATTTTTTATACTTACCGGAGATAACCTGCAAATTGAATAATTGTGCAGCAATGAGTAAAAATGTTGCCAGTATTATTAAACGAATAACCCGACTTCTTGATTGATTGAACACAGACATAAATGAAACCCGGAAAAATTAAATGAGAAAAATATACATTGTTTACAATTTACGAATAAGCTTTTGTTTTTAATGTCTGATTCATTGTAAATAAAAACTAATTAAAAAAACATCCGGTATTTAACCACAAGAAATGAAAACAAAAAACTAAGCCGTGTTTGTACGGAATTTTAATTGCCTAGTAAATAATAACTCTACAGTAAAAATCAGCAACATACTGATTCCGGTTGTAGCAATAATTTTAATTAAAAAATCGACAAAATCACCAAATTGCAACCACTCTAAAAATACCATATATCCATTATGCAATACGGTTAAAATAAATACATAAACAAAATAAGGTGTTCGTCCCATAGCCTTCGGAGATGGTTCACGGTAATTAAAATCAGCTGTTTCCTTTGGCATCAATAAATTAATAATAAAAGGCCTGAAATAGGCAAGCATTACACAAGCTGCAGCATGCAAGCCGGGTGTCATCATAAAGTAATCAAACGAAAGGCCAAACAAAAACCCAATAACCATCAACCAGAACCGGGAAACAGAATAAGGCAACCACAATAAATAAAGAAAATATAAATATGGTGTAATAAATTTATGCAGATGCGGGATTTTGCTCAATACAAAAACCTGTATCAATATAAACATGGCAAACCGAATAATATTTCTTACTAAATCACTCACTATTTATTTTTAGTTGTGTTATCCATTTTTTTACGGCTTTCTTCGGCCAGTTTTGTCTGCTCATCTCTTTGCAGATTTTCAATCACAAACACCTGTTGAATTTTATAAAAATTTGTTGCCGTTTTTATTTTCAAAACAAAAAAACTACTGGAATTATCCTTGATTATTTCCTGTACCCTACCAAGCAGTAATCCGGGAGGAAAATTATACGAATAAACACTTGTCAATACCGTGTCTCCTTTTTTAACATCTACACTTTTAGGTATTCCTTTTAGCAAAACAAATCGGGGATCTTTACCATCCCATTCAATAGTGCCAAATTCCTGTGTTTTTTTAAGTGATGCATTGACCTTGCTTTGTATATGCAACAAACTCATGACCTGACTGAAATTATCGGATACATTCACCACAACACCTACAGTCGAACCATCTGAACCAATAACAGCCATATTGTCTTTAATACCTTGTTTGGATCCACGATTTATTTGCAGATAATTTTTTTGTTCATTGACAGAATTGAATACCACCATAGCCTGGCGCCATATAAACCGTCTGTAACCCGAAAGCGTATCATACTTAATACTGTCTCGAATATTTTTTTGCGAAGTATCCGGTTTCAGATAATTTGATGAAAGAAGATTTAGCAATGAATCATTCATTGCATGAACCCGTTTATTTTCTTCATTGAGATACAGAAAATCTTCCGCCCTATTGTATTGCGTATTTATTTTGCCGGTTAATTCATTTGCCATTCCTAAAAAACTGGCCCGGTGAAAATTATTATAACGTACCAAAAACGAAAGTGCAATGAACTGCAATACCAAAAAGGTAAGCAAGTTAAAGTACCGTTGAATAAATAGAAATACGTTGCGCATTAATTAATGGTACAAGAGTTTTAAAACGATGGAGTTTCTTGTCATTCAGAAGCCAAGCCTAAGAGTAATTCGAAAAAAAATCACACGTAAATTAGCGCATTACAAATGGATACCGATCGTAATTCTTCAATGCAATGCCGGTTCCACGTACCACACTCTTCAATGGATCGTCGGCAACATGAACCGGTAATTTAATTTTTTGTGTCAATCTTTTTTCCAATCCTCTTAACAAAGCTCCACCACCGGTGATGTATAAACCACGGCGATAAATATCACCAGCCAATTCAGGCGGTGTTTGTTCCAAAGCTTTCAGAATAGCTTCTTCAATTTTAAAAATACTTTTATCTAATGCCTCTGCTATCTCCTGATAACTAACCATGATCTGTTTAGGGATTCCCGTTACAAGGTCACGACCATTTACCGGCATATCATCCGGCGGATTATCTAATTCCTTCATAGCAGAACCAATATGAATTTTAATTTGTTCGGCCGTTCTTTCACCTATCAACAAACTATGGTAACGACGAAGTGCTTCCATGATATCAGCAGTAAATTCATCTCCGGCAACACGAATCGATTGATCACAAACAATTCCGGCTAATGCAATAACTGAAATACCGGTAGTACCACCACCAATATCAATAATCATGTTTCCAACCGGCTCTTCTACATCGATGCCAATTCCCAAGGCAGCAGCCATGGGTTCATGAATTAGATAAACTTCTTTTGCACCGGCTTGCTCTGCACTATCTCTAACCGCTCTTTTTTCAACTTCGGTAATGGAAGAAGGAATACAGATCATCATTCGCCAGCTTGGCGGAAACAGCGGTTTTTTAGGATAGATCATTTTGATCATTTCCCGGATCATCAATTCAGCCGCATTAAAATCGGCAATTACACCGTCTTTCAACGGTCGAACCGTGCGGATACTTTCATGGGTTTTTTCATGCATCATTAACGCACGTTTACCTACAGCCAATAAAATTTTCGGATTATTCCTGTCCAATGCCACAATACTCGGCTCATTCACCACTACTTCGTCATTATGAATAATCAGGGTGTTCGCCGTACCCAGATCTATTGCTATGTCTTGCGTAAACCAGTTAAAAATGCCCATTATTTTATCTTCAATTTAATGTTTGCAAAGTACGAGGAAATAACTCGAATAAACAAAGTGAAACCCTTGTCCTGTCAAGTATTTTTGTGAAAGTTTTTTTGTGAATTACTAATTTTAAAAATACCTGATTGGGTTGCTAAGTAAAATAGTTAATAATGCCTTTTAAAAAACATCAAAATAATTAACCAAATGGCTATTTGATGTACATTCAATGCACATTCATGTTAGATGAAAATAATTAATCGTACGGTCTGGATTCTTTCAATAGTGAGCATGTTTGCCGACATAGCCAGCGAAATGCTCTACCCCATCATTCCGGTTTATTTAAAAGAAATTGGGTTTTCCATTTTTTTGATTGGATTATTAGAAGGTGTAGCTGAATTTACAGCAGGCATCAGTAAGGGTTATTTTGGCAAACAAAGCGATCAAAGAGGATTGAGATTGCCTTTTATTAAGTTGGGCTATTTTCTGAGTGCTCTTTCTAAACCCATGATGGCCGTTTACATTTATCCACTATGGATATTTTTTGCCCGAACTACCGACAGGCTTGGTAAAGGTTTAAGAACTGCCGCAAGAGATGCATTATTATCGGCACATGCAAGCAAAGAAACCAAGGCACGGGTTTTTAATTTTCATCGGGGGATGGATACATTGGGTGCTGTCATCGGACCCTTATTTGCACTTGCATTCCTTCTTTTTTTTCCTGGAAATTATAAAACTTTATTTTTTATTGCCTTCATTCCCGGCTTGATTTCGGTGATGCTTATCTTTTTTTTAAAAGAAAAAAAAGAATCGGTATCCACCTTGCAAAAAGGTAGCTTCTTTTCATTTTTTAGTTATTGGAGGATTGCAAAACCTGAATACCGAAGATTGGTGGTGGGATTAATTCTATTTGCATTGGTCAACAGTTCGGATGTTTTTCTATTATTGAAAACAAAAGAAATTACCGGAAGTGACAGCATCACTATTTCTGCATATATATTTTATAATCTGATATACGCATTGGGATCATACCCTGCAGGTATACTGGCAGATAGATTAGGCATGAAAAAAGTATTCATTGCCGGTCTAATATTTTTCGCCATTGTTTATGCCGGATTTGCATTCACGTCATCCATTCCAATCATCTTCTTCCTGTTCTTTGTTTATGGAATTTATGCTGCAAGTACCGAGGGTATTGCCAAAGCATGGATCACCAATCTGGCACACGAAAGCAACACGGCAACTGCTATCGGTTTTTATACCAGTTGCCAGAGCATCAGCGGCTTGTTAGCCAGTGTCATTGCAGGTTTAATCTGGAGTATGTATGGAAGTGTATATACTTTTTCGGCTACGGCAATTATAGCTATTGTCCTTCTGTTTTATTTTTTAAAAATAAAAAGTTTACAAATTCATAAAGCCTAAACGTCTTTCCATTTCGGGGCTCAATACCGGCAGTTTTTTTCGTTCAATCAAAAAACTATTTAATTGTGCTATTTCTTTAAAAATATAATGCTTGTCTGCAGCGGCTTTCAAATAATCTTTTCCCGTACTCCCGCCGGTACCAATACGTGAACCAATCATACGGTGTACCATATTCATATGTCTGTAACGCCAGCTGCTCAACTGTGCATCAATTTCCAGCAAACAATTCAATAATTGAAAAGGTAATTGCAGCATGGGGTAACCACGGTACAACATAATAAACTGAGCTGCCCTGCATGCAGCAGGAGAAAGGGATCGATTTTCGGAAATGGATTTAACAAAAACTTCTTCAAAAGCATTAAGGTTGTTTTGCTCTGCTTCTGATAAACTTTCCTTGTAAATGTTGCGGTACGTTTCCCAAAACTTTGGAAGGTCATCTGTTTTATCTATGCCTTTAAAATTTTTCCAGTTTTCTTCTTCCTCAAAAAACGGCATCCGCTCCAACCACACATTTAATAATTCCAATAATGACTTCTCTCCTTCGGCTTTCTTGATGATATCTATTTGTGCTTGTCTTAATTGAGAAACATAGTATTCATGTCCGTGGCGGTTCTCGAATTTCAAACCCAGTTTTGCTTCCAACATTTTAAATTGCCAGCTTTGAAAACCGGAAGCCGGGCGCAGCATATCCCTGAAATCGAGAAAATCCATAGCGGTCATGGTTTCCATGATGTCGATCTGTTGAACTAACACACGAAGAATAGTGATGCAGCGGTTGAGCCGGTGAATAATGGTTTGTAGTTCGGGAGAATTATCATTTACTGCAGGCTTGTTCATGATTTCCATAATTGAATCCACTTCAAACAATAATTGTTTGAACCAAAGTTCGTAGGCTTGGTGGATGACTATGAAAAGCATTTCATCGTGTGCAGGCTGTTTAAGCTTTTCGCTTTCCAGTTCCTGTGCATTCAATATTTTATCTAATTGTAAATAATCGCTGTAATGAACCGGGCTTGACATAATTATATTTTATTTTTTATAAATCTATTTGAATTCGTAACCGATATCGTCGCGGAAATATTTTCCGGTATAACTAATTTTTTCCAATGCCTCCACGGACTTGCCGGTTGCTTCTTTCAACGTTTCGCCAAAAGAAGTAACACATAAAACTCTTCCTCCATTGGTTACTATTTTATCATTCTGTTCTTTTGCACCTGCATGAAATAAAATTGAATGCATCGAATTTATTTTATCCAACCCCGTTACTTCAAAACCATTCTGATAATTTTCGGGATACCCTCCACTAACCGCAACAATAGTGCAGGCATACCTTTCATCTATTTCAATAACAATATCCTGAAGCTTATTTTGTGCTGTTGCTATTAAAATTTCCAATAAATCATTTTTCAAACGTGGAAGCACCACTTCTGTTTCCGGGTCACCCATACGACAATTATATTCTATGACAAATGGTTCATCTCCGATTTTAATTAATCCAAAAAATACAAATCCCTGATAGGGCAACTGATCTTTTTCAAAACCAGCAATGGTTGGTTTTACAATTTTTTCCAACACTTTATCCATGAAAACAAGGTCGGCAAATGGTACCGGACTTATGGCTCCCATACCCCCGGTATTCAACCCGGTATCGCCTTTCCCAATCCGTTTATAATCTTTTGCATCCGGTAGCAAAACAAAATCCTTCCCATCGGTAACTGCAAAGACCGACATTTCTATACCTTCCAAAAACTGCTCCACCACAACCCGGCTACTTGCGTCGCCAAATTTCGAATTTTTTATCATGGCTTCAAATTCGTTCAACGCATCGGCAAGGTTGGTACAAATAACAACGCCTTTTCCGGCAGCTAATCCATCGGCTTTTAACACAATGGGCAAACTATGTTTTTGCAAATAAATCAACCCGTCCTCATAATTTTGATTGGTAAATTCACGGTATTCTGCTGTTGGAATATGATGCCTTGCCATGAATTTTTTTGCATACGCCTTACTTCCTTCCAATTGTGCCGCTTCTTTTGATGGCCCGATGACAATCAAATTTTTTAACTGTTCATTTGATTTTAAAAAATCAACAATGCCATTCACTAAAGGTTCTTCGGGTCCAACAATAACCATATTTATTTTTTCATTCAGACAGATTTTCAGGATTGCATCAAAATCGTTGTAAGAAAAAGAAAGATTGGTGCCAAATAATTTCGTTCCCGAATTACCGGGAGCAATGAAAATATTTTTGCAAAGTGGCGATTGTTTAATCTTCCAGGCAATGGCATGTTCTCTTCCTCCCGATCCAAGTAATAAAATATTCATAGATGATCTTTGAAGGCGGTAAAGTTAAACAAACCCACACTGGAATTTTTTAATTATACACTTAATAAATTTCACTATTTTACGTACTATTTAAAACTAAAATTAATGGACAGCACTCTACAACAAACTACGAAACACCCTAAAGGACTCTACTCCTTATTCTTCACGGAAATGTGGGAGCGATTCAGTTTTTATGGCATGAGAGCCTTGTTGGTATTATATCTTACATCAACAGCTATGAAAGGCGGATTTGGTTTAGACCGAGCAAATGCGCTTGAAATTTATGCCATCTTTACCGGCCTTGTATATTTAACACCAATTCTTGGAGGTCTTTTGGCTGACAAGTTTTTGGGACAAAGAAAGTCGGTATATATCGGCGGGTTTTTAATGGCCTTTGGAAATTTTGCCTTGGCCTTAAGTGTAGGCTTAGCCAGTGCAGAAACTGTAGCCCTAGGAAGAGAAGCTATGTTAAATCTTGGTCTAGGCTTACTGATTGTTGGAAACGGTTTCTTTAAACCCAATATCTCTACCATGGTTGGCGGCTTGTATCAGGAAAATGATATTCGTAGGGACAGTGGATTTACGTTGTTCTATATGGGCATTAATCTGGGTGCATTTTTAGCTCCATTGATTGCTGGAACATTGGGTGAAGTGTATGGCTGGCAATTTGGTTTTATGGCCTCCGGAATTGGAATGCTACTGGGTGTTGTAATCTTTTTCTTTACAAGTAAAATGTTAGGCACCGTAGGTATGCCACCGTCTGCAGAATCTGGTACAACAGAATTTGTTGGTAAAGACTGGGTGCATATACTTGTAATCGTTATTGGAGTTGCTTTAGGCACTTATGGCTTAATCACTTTCTTTACTTCCATTAGTGATGATTTATACACTATAATCAAAAATTCTATTTTCGGAATCGGTGCTTTATATGTGCTTTACACTGTATTTACCAATACTACTGGTTCGGACCAATGGAGTCGTGTGGGAGTAATCTTCATCCTTGCATTTTTTAATATTTTTTTCTGGGCCGGATTTGAACAGGCCGGTGGAACATTTAATTTATTTGCTGAAGAAAATACAAACCGTGCATTAGGATCATTGACTATTCCAACTACCTGGTTCCAGTCTATCAATGCATTTGGAATATTTACATTAGCCCCAGTATTTGCTGTATTGTGGATCTTTTTAAGCAGAGTGAGAAAGAATCCAAATATTCCGGCAAAGTTTGGTTTCGGTATGATTTTGTTGGGGGCCGGATTTATAGTTATGTATTTAGCCAGTCAAAAAGCATCTGGCGGCAATTTAGTAAGCCCACTTTGGTTGGTTGGTGTTTATTTGTTACATACCGTTGGTGAATTATTCCTTTCCCCGATTGGTTTATCCATGATCACCAAACTATCTCCTCCAAAGATTGTTTCACTGATGATGGGTCTTTGGTTTACCAGCATCGCAGCAGCAAATTATATGGCCGGTATTCTGGAAAGCCTTTTACATAAATTTGAAATGAATCTTTTCTTATTTCTGATTGTTACTTCTATGCTGGCTGGTTTAGTGCTGTTAGCACTTTCACCGTTACTGAAGAAAATGATGAGAGGTGTGAGTTAATATTTTATTTAATTGAATACATGAAGAAGCCGTCTCGTTTTAAACGGGACGGCTTCTTTTATAATATTCGAATTGCGCTGATCTTATTAATAGAAAGAAACAATACCTGTTTCAACATCATACATGGCACCAACAATATTGATATCACCTGCATCTTCCATTTCTTTTAAGATCGGGCTGTTAGTACGGATTTTCTCAATGGTCAATTTTACATTATTCTCTGCTACCATTTCCACAAACTCGCCGTTTGCCGAAGATCTGTCTCCCTCATAAGAAACACCCTCAACTGCTGGTCTGATATTCTTAATAACTGAAGTTAGGTTTCCTAATTCTACATTATCGCAGGCTCCTTTTACTGCGCCACACTTGGTATGACCAATAACTGCAATCAATTTAGCTCCTGCTACTTTGCAAGCAAACTCCATGGAGCCCAGTATATCTTCGTTCACAAAGTTTCCTGCAATTCTTGCATTAAATGCATCACCAATTCCTAAATCGAAAACTAACTCTGATGAAGTTCTTGAATCGATACAGCTTACTAATACCGCAAAAGGATATTGACCACCAGAAGTAGTTTTTACCTGCTCCAACAGATTTCTTGGTTCTTGTATTTGTGCAACAAAACGTTTGTTTCCTTCTTTTAAAATTTCGATAGCCTGTGCAGGTGACATTACAACCTGAGTATCTTTAGTTTGAGTAATCATGATAATTTTTATTTTTTTAATTTATTAATTAATAATCTGCGGTGATTTTATCACCTCTTGAAATAATATTTAGTTTGATGTTTTTGGATTCCGCATTAATTCTGTAGTTATCGATAATCTCCAAAACATCGTAATCGACAGAAACTGTTCTGGAAAGATCAATTTCAACAATTGAGTTTTCCGGAATGATGTTCAATTCGTTCAGAATATTTGCTTTGTTCAAAAAAGTTACTTCTTCAGACAAAGTCATTTTAACATTATGACCATCTTCCATTTCTTCCTTATGAAGGAAAAAAGCATTTTTAAAGTTGTTTCTCAATAAGATGAAAATAGCTACGATACAACCTAAAATGATTCCTTTCAAAAGATCCGTAAACACAATACCGGCAATTGTTACCAGGAATGGAACATATTGAGCAGCACCTAGTTTAAGCATCGCTTTAAACAAAGTAGGTTTAGCCAATTTATACCCAACAACGAATAAAATACAAGCCAAACTGGCTAAAGGAATGAAGTTTAATACAAACGGAATAGATACAGCAGAAACCAATAATAATAACCCATGGAAAATAGCCGACATCTTGGTCTTTGCATTACTCTGAATATTTGCCGAGCTTCTTACAATAACCTGTGTCAGTGGCAATCCACCAATAAAACCTGATATAATATTACCAATGCCCTGCGCTTTCAATTCTTGATTAGTTGGTGTTACTCTTTTGTATGGATCCATTTTATCGGTTGCTTCTACACAAAGTAAAGTTTCTAAACTGGCTACAACAGCCAAGGTTATGGCAATGATATAAACCTGAGAATTTCCAATTTGTGTAAAGTCAGGAAAGGTAAATTGACCAAGAAAATCGTTGAAGGTTTCTGCAACAGGGATGCTCACCAATTGTTTTGCTTTGAAAGCCCATTCGCTACCTGTTGTGAACCTATTATACAAAACACCTACAACCACTACCACCAATGGTCCCTGAATCAATTGGAATATCTTATGTTTTTTGATTAGAACCTGCTCCCAGAAAATCAGGATAAACATAGAGATCAATGTAAGGATTACCACTCCCGGAGAAATAAAGTTCAACATATTTGTCAACTCAGAAAAAGTATTCTGTCCATCCGCTTGAATAAAATCCAAATCACCTATATAATCTTTATCATAACCGATTGCGTGTGGTATTTGTTTTAATATAATAATGATACCAATACCGGTAAGCATGCCTTTAATTACAGAAGAAGGGAAATAATACCCGATAATACCGGCTTTAGCAAAACCCAGAATTACTTGAATCAATCCGGCGATGACAACGGCTAATAAAAACGATTCGAAAGCGCCCAGTTGTTGGATGGAGTTTAAAACAATGACAGCCAAACCCGCTGCCGGACCACTTACACCCAATGGAGAACCACTCAACATACCTACCACTATACCACCCACAATGCCGGCAATGATTCCTGAAAAAAGAGGAGCTCCGGAAGCTAATGCTATCCCCAGACAAAGAGGCACAGCTACAAAAAATACGATGATACCTGCAGGTATGTCATTTTTCAGATGTGCCGTTAAAGAAAGCTTACGATTTGCATTCATATATTACTATTTAATAAATATCCTTTGATTACCTAGATGGGTAATCAAATAAAAAAAATGTGTCGGACTATTAAACAGTAATATCGGGAGGTGGTGTTTCTATTTCTAAAGAAATAGATGGCAAGCCTTTGAGAGAGGCACTGCTAATGTATTTCGAAAAAGTAAGAGATGAATTATTCAATAAGTCAAAAGTCCTCAACCATTTTTGTTCTTCCATTGTTTTAGAAACTTTGCTTTCGGCTTCTTTGCTTTCTTTTTCGCTTTCATTTTCGGCATAATCTCCTATCAAATTTTCAATGGAAGAATCCTGACCATTCATAACGCTGAATATCTGTGCCTTGAAAACCATAAATGTATTCAGGGCAGTAAAAACTAAAAGCAATATGATTCTTGACTTTGACAGATTCTTTTTTTTAAAGACTACAAATATCCATGAATTTATCGAATAATTGGTTATGATAATGTCTATAAATTATTATTATCCCATTAAATAAATGAAAGGGGGATGAAGGATCCTTTCAAAATCAACTCGTCATTGGTTTTGAGCTGGTTTTAAAGACTCATAAAATAAACATTTTTAAAATTGACCGAATGTTTTGTTTATTATCTGGCAGATTATTCAAAAGGGTAAAGTATTGATTCGCTCCTTTTGTATCTTTTCCCAACTTCCTGTAAATTTTATTGTTTTTGTTTTACCACATCCTCGTACCCATAAAAAGCCTTTTAAATACTATTGGATACCTCAATGTTTGCTAGCTTTTTTTCGGTTATTTCAAGCAACGCTATATAAAATTGCTGAGTAGAAAAATCAGATAGGTCTTTCATTTGTTTAGCTGTAATCCCAAATACCTTCCATCCTATCACATGCTAATACCATCTTGATTTACTAAATAGTCCAACGCCCGCCTGACTGGACGGGCAGGGACTATGTGTAAATCTTAGATGGTATTATACCGCAGAAAAGTGCATTGGACTATTTACTGTTTATAAGCGGTATAATTTTAAATTTGTTTTGATTTAAAATATTAATGAAGGCTAGTAGATTTCATGGATATGACAAATGAAAAGTTAAAAGACTTTTTATTATTTCTTAACTTGTATTACAAATATGAATACTCAAGCATTAAAATACCTGACGCCATTTATCATTTATGCCGCCGCCTTTTTATCTTTTTTTTCAAAAGGTTGGCTCATATTCATTCCGCTGATTTATGCATGGCTGATGATTCCATTATTGGAATTATTTATGAAAGCGAATGAAAAAAACATGAATGAGGCAGAAGAAGAACTGGCAAAAGCAGACAAAACCTACGATATTATTTTATACCTGGTTGTACCATTACAATACATTGCTCTTTTTCTTTTTTTACAATCGATGCAAAATGATGTTTTGCTTTGGTATGAAATAGCCGGAAGAATATTTGTCATGGGGTTGCTTTGTGGCGTATTTGGTATCAATGCCGGGCATGAACTGGGTCATCGTGTAAACCGGTTTGAACAAACCCTGGCAAAACTCTTATTGCTAACTTCCTTGTACATGCATTTTTTTATAGAACATAATAAGGGCCATCATAAAAGGGTAGCCACACCCGAAGACCCAAGCAGTGCAAGAAAAGGCGAATGGGTTTATGCTTTCTATTTCCGCAGTATTGTTTTCAGTTATATCAGTGCCTGGCATATTGCCAATAAAGAACAGAGAAAAAAGGGGCAATCGATTTTATCCTTTACGAATGAAATGATTCAGTTTCATCTTATTCAAATTGCATTTATAGCAGTTATCTTTTTATTATTTGGCTGGATAATTACCGGTTACTTTATTGCTTCGGCATTTATTGGCATCTTATTGCTCGAAACAGTAAACTATATCGAACATTATGGATTACAAAGAAAGATGACCACTGATGGAAATTATGAACGGGCCATGCCTGTACATAGCTGGAACAGTAATCATGTTATTGGCCGGTTGATGTTGTTTGAATTGAGCAGACACAGTGACCACCATTTTCTGGCAAGCCGCAAATACCAGGTGTTGCGCCATTTCGATCATTCGCCACAAATGCCAACGGGTTATCCGGGCATGATGATGTTGGCATTGGTTCCTCCTGTTTGGACATTTATTATGGATAAGCGAATTGAAGATTTCAATATGCATATAATACCATCTTGATTTACTAAATAGTCCAACGCCCGCCTGACCGGACGGGCAGGGACTATGTGTAAATCTTAGATGGTATTATACCGCAGAAAA
>JAYWEL010000209.1:0-3372 GCA_043779285.1 Chitinophagaceae bacterium
TCAGGATATCATTTTTCGAACGAAGATTTTCAATCAATTTCTTCTTCTTCGGTAGAAGGTCCTTATGATCAATGTGAAGCAATAACACTGTTTCTTCCAATAACAGATCAAGAGAATTTACATCTTTTAATACTATCCTGTTGGCATACTGCTTCAGCTGTGTTCTTTCTTTTGGAGAAAAGTCACGGGCAGAATATACTAATACCGGTGTCATCTGGGTTTTTTTCATTTTACCGATTTCTGTTACCAATTCCATTCCACCAATATCCGGTAACATATAATCCATAATGATACAGTCATATTCATCTTCCGTAAGTCTTTTCAATGCCTTAATACCCGAATCTATAATTTCAATATCAATCAGTTCTCCGTTGTTTAATATTTTTGCTACTTGTGATGAGTCAAGCTCATTATCCTCAATAATTAGAATCTTTTTAATTTTTCGTTCATGATAGACAATTATGTCATTGAACAGTTCATATAAAGATTCTGTTTTCAAAGGTTTCAGGCTAAAACTTCTTGCTCCCCGTTGCATAGCTAATAGCCTGTTTTCTTCTCCGGAGATCAGGTGTACAGGGATATGACGGAAGTTAATGTCATTTTTAAATAAATCGAGTATCCTCCATCCACTGGCATCCGGCAGTTTTACATCCAGCGTAACGGCGATAGGATTATATTTATTTACAAAATCAAAGACATTGCCAAATGCAGTAGCAATAACAATTTTAACATCCATCTCATGAGCTTTCTCCATCATGATCTTGGCAAACCGGAGATCATCTTCTATCACCAATACCACTTTATCATTGCTGTTTATATTATTCCGGTCATCCCCCACTTCATTAATAATTTCATTCAATGCTTTCAGGTCTTTAGTCTCATTCATCTTAATGGTAGGTACCGATTGTAAAACAGCATCGGGGTTGCTGCCTTCTGCCAGTTTATATTCAATTACTTTAAGACTGATCTGCTTTTCTCTTTTATTTATTGCGGGGTTATAATCAATGGGCAGGAATAAAGTAAAGCGACTACCCTGGCCAACTTCACTCGTCAATTCTATAGAACCACCTAAAAGATCTGCGAGGCCCCGACTAATAGAAAGTCCAAGACCGGTACCGCCGTATTTACGACTGGTGGATCCCTCTGCTTGCTGGAAGGCTTCAAAAATAATATTCTGTTTGTCTTTGGAAATACCGATACCAGTATCCCTGATCTCAAATGCTACCACACTTTGTGCATTCTCCAAACTGGAAATTCGTTGTCTCCAGTTATGATTTGCTTCGTAAATTCTCAATTTAACTTCACCTTTTTCAGTAAATTTAAATGCATTGGAAAGTAGATTTTTAAGGATCTGGTTAAGTCGTTGCGCATCTGTTTCCAGGCTTTGAGGAAGTTTTTCATCCAGTTCGATATTAAACCGAAGATTTTTATTTTCTGAAAGATGCTTAAATGTTGTTTCAACGAAAGTAGTAATCTCATTAAACCGGAGGTTAACAAAATCAGTTGATATATAACCAGACTCGATCTTAGAGAGGTCAAGAATATCATTGATCAATTGAATAAGGTCATCGCCACAACTGTGGATCGTCTTTGCATAACTGACCTGTTTTTCATTGAGGGTACCATCATGATTTTCGAATAGTTGCTGAGCCAAGATCAATAATGAATTTAACGGTGTCCGTAATTCATGCGACATGTTGGCGAGGAACTCAGATTTATATTTGGAGGTAAGTTGCAGCTGTTCTGCTTTTTCTTCCAGTGATAGTCTTGCTTCTTCCACCTCCCTGTTTTTCCCTTCCACTTCTTCTTTTTGATTTGCCAGCAGGTGAGCTTTGTCCTGCAGCTCTTCATTGGTTCTTCCCAACTCGTCCGCCAATGATTGCGATTGTACAAGCAAACTTTCTGTTCTTGTATTTGCTTCAATCGTATTCAATACAATACCGAGACTTTCTGTCAGCTGGTTTAAGAAGTCAAGGTGGGTTTCACTAAAAGTATCAAAGGATGCAAGTTCAATAACGGCTTTAATTTCTTTTTCAAACAATACCGGTAGTACAACCAGGTTAACCGGTGCTGCCTTGCCAAGTCCCGAACTGATCTTAATAAAATTTTTGGGTACGTTGGTCAAAAGAATTCTTTCTTTTTCCAATGCACATTGACCAATCAATCCCTGTCCTAACTCAAATTCTTTAGAAGTTTTTACTTCTTCGCCAAATGCATACGCCGAAAATAATTTCAGTTTTGGATTTTTAATAGTTTCATCCTGTTCTAATATGTAGAACATTCCTTTTTGTGCATTCACCACCTGCGCCAACTCCGAAAGAATACGACGGGTTACTGTATTCAAATCTTTTTGTCCCTGCAACATCTGTGTAAACTTGGCAAGGTTTGACTTCAACCAGTCCTGTTCCTGGTTACGTAATGTTGTTTGTTTCAGGTTGGCGATCATCTGGTTGATGGTATCTTTCAATTCTTCCACCTCACCTTTTGCCTCTACACGGATCATCTGTGTAAAGTCACCTTTGGTTACTGCCGATGCCACATCGGCGATATTACGAACCTGTGTCGTTAAGTTTTCAGCTAACTGGTTTACATTCTCTGTCAGGGTTTTCCAGATACCCGATGCACCGGGTACGGATGCCTGCCCACCTAATCTTCCTTCCACACCAACTTCACGGGCCACATTGGTAACCTGGTCAGCAAATAATGCCAATGTATCTGTCATCTCATTGATAGTATCAATTAATTGTGCCACCTCCCCACGGGATACGATTGATAATTTTTGTTTCAGGTTACCGGTGGCAACAGCGGTTACCACTTTTGCAATACCTCGAACCTGGTTTGTAAGATTCGATGCCATCATGTTTACTGAGTCGGTTAAATCTTTCCAGGTACCTGCCACACCTTGCACTTCCGCCTGTCCACCCAACTTACCATCTGTTCCTACTTCTCTCGCCACCCTCGTTACTTCAAATGCAAAGGAGTTCAACTGATCCACCATCGTATTTATGGTATTTTTCAGATCGAATATTTCTCCTTTTACATCAATAGTTACTTTTTTATTTAAGTCACCCGATGCCACCGCCTTTGTTACTTCGGCTATGTTTCTCACCTGTGATGTAAGGTTACCGGTCATTTGATTCACGGAGTCTGTAAGATCTTTCCAGGTTCCTGCTACACCGGGTACGAATGCCTGCCCTCCTAACTTACCTTCTGATCCTACTTCTCTTGCCACACGGGTTACTTCCGATGCAAATGCACGAAGCTGATCCACCATCGTATTCAATGTTTCTTTTAATTGCAGGATCTCTCCCCGAACGTCAACAGTAATTTTTCTTGACATATCACCATTCGCCACGGCAATGGCAACTTCAG
>JAYWEL010000210.1:0-7937 GCA_043779285.1 Chitinophagaceae bacterium
TGGGTTTCAGCATATGTAGATCAGCATGTTAACAATTAACTGATTGCAGCGTTTTAATTTTCTTCATTTCCCTGAATTGCTCAATTCACAGACAAGTATTATGAAAGACACGAGAAGCCTGCTATTCCTTTTTCTTTCGTTGGGATTAATGGGTACATGGGTCTATCATTTTTACGATAAAACCCAATATAGCCTTCAAAAACCGGGGCTTTCAATTCGGGATTCAATGACTCTTGTAAAAACTATACAGGATTCCATACAAAAAATTTATGCTTTAAAAATTGAAAAATTAAATGCATTACTTGATTCCACTATTACAAAAACAAATTTTCTTAATGAAGAACTCCATAATAATATGTTGGAGAAAACCCGGTTGAAAACAGGTGTTGCCGACATTCCAATTACGCAACACATAAAAAAAGAAGAATCGAAATTGTTAGTAAAAAATAATTTACCCGTCCATATACAATCAAAATCAATGAAAGCATCTCTGGTTAAAGTAAATGAGCCCCCAACATTTTTAGCCAGCAATATTAAACTATTGCCCCTATCCGTTAAAAATGATACGGAACAGGAAAACGGTTTTGCTGATCAAATAAATAAAATCCATATTTCATTTACTGTTAAGAACAACGAAATCACAACTAAAGATGCTGAGTTGTTTGTAATTATTACACAACCTGATGGAAAAGTTATTAAATCTGATATTTGGGAAGATTACACAATAAATACCCGCCATGAAGGGAAAAAACAATATACCCGCCAATTAAAATTCATCTATGAAAAAGCAGAAAACATGCAGTTGTCTTTTTCGGTAAACGCTACAAATTATTTGGCCGGAAATTATACGGTACAGGTTTATCAGCATGGATATAAAATTGGGCAATCTTCAAAAATCTTGAAATAATTTTATTCCGGTTCATTAACATGTAAGGACATTAAAAATTCCGCAACCCTTGCTTTCAAAACATTTCCGGATTCAGTAGGAAACTGATATGGAAACTTGTCTGCCATATTCAACGCAGTTTGTAGATCAAAATTTTTCTGCATCATAGTAAAAGCCATTTTATTTTTTCCCAAATGCCTTGCCAGGTATTCCTGTTCCGTTTGTCCGGGTGTTGGAATCAGAATGGTTTTCTTTTGCAGTTTCATCAGGTCCATCACCGTACTGTAACCGCAACGACTGATAATCCAGGATGATTTTTCAATCAGCTCATTTAATTCTTCGGAAGCCAAATGATTATGAAATTCAATCAGTCCTTCATTTTCCAATATTTTCTTTTCAACCGGTAAGCCTCTGACCAAAACCGTTTTTCTATTGATTGTTTTTAACTGGTTAAGAATTATTTTTTCTAAAATGGTTCGTTGTGGTTCGGGACCGCTTAAAATAATCAAGAGGTCATTTGTGATCTCCTTTTTTGTTTTTTCAAATCTGGATACCGGACCAAGATATTTCACCGGTATATCTGGCAATAATTGGGGATGAGATAATTCTCCGGCAAGATTTTCATGTCCTGCATAGTCCGGAATCCAACAAACCCTGTATTGATGAATGAAATGATAATTCCATTTTTGAATCATTCGTTCGCTCCATTTTCCCCATGCCGTTTTTATTTGCAATTGATGGGTTATAAAAATGCATGGAATAGTTGAATGGAAAAGACCATACCGGTTATCAGCAATGACCGCATCCAATTCCAGTTCCTTTACTTTTTTATTCAACCATTCGTTTTCATAACGTATTATTTTTGCTATAGATGGAAGCTGTGCAAAAAGTTTGAATACAAGTCCAATACTGGTTTTTGCATAAGATACATTATAACCCCGAAGTGGTAGAAATAGCAGATGTGGAAATTCTTTTTTCAATAATACTTCCTGTACTTCATTGCCTGCAAGCCAAATGGCACAACCTTGTTTCTCTAATTCCTTAATGATTGGTATACAGCGAGTAGTATGACCTAAACCCCAATCTAACGGAGCAACCAAAACTCGTTTTGCAGTTTCTGCTAAATGAATGGGATTAATTTTTTGCATTATTTTTGATTAGTCAGATACTAATTTGCCTGTAAAATAGTTTAATTTACAAACCTGGATATGAAACAGAAAAATAAAATAGGCTTGTTGTTGTTATTGGTGATCATGCTTTTGACAGCTTGTAATAAAAACTATTATACAACGAAAGCAAAAGGAAATGATTGCGATTGTCCAAATAAGAAGGGGCTTTAGACTTTAATATTTCCATATGGAAAAAACAGTTCGTGATATTTATTTGGTAACAAAAAACAAGTTTCCCGCAGAAGAAATCATGGAGTTTGAAATGATTTTTTTGAACTTGGTTTTACAAAAAGCTGAAAGTCCTGAAGTGTTTTGTGTATCACATGAATATGTAAACCGGAATGGCATTACACAAAATAAAAAACAGATAATTAAAGCATCGGCACATCCCCAGTTAAAACCATTTTGTTTTTTATTGAACAAAAATTAATTTATACCATCTTGATTTACTAAATAGTCCAACGCCCGCCTGACCGGACGGACAGGGACTATGTGTAAATCTTAGATGGTATTATACCGCAGAAAAGCGCATTGGACTATTTACTGTTTATAAGCGGTATTACTTCACTTAGTTTAATTTCTCCAACGCTTTCCGCAGTTGTTCAAACATTTTTTCAATACCTTCTTTTTTACATGTACCAATACTCAGTCTATACCATGGTGAAGAAGTAGCAGCTCCAAAAGATGAAAACGGAACAATGGCCAATTTTGCTTCATCCAAAATGTATGAAGTAACTGCTGCCTGATCTTTTAACTCGATGCCTTCTGCTGTTCTCTTCCCAACCAGATCAAATTTAATTGTCAGATAAATAGCTGCTTCGGGAGCTATCGCATCCACAGCAAATCCATCCTTTTTAAGAAGCATCAATCCGTCATAAATTTTATTTAATCGTTCCAGTATTTCACTCTTAAAATGAACCAGGTATTTACTGATCTCTTCTTTTTGTTTTAGAAATACCGCAACGGCTTTTTGTTCTGCCATGGGTGCCCAAGCTCCTACATGCGTTAACAAAGCTCTCATCTTTGCAATAATGCCAGCAGGCCCCATTGCCCAACCAACCCGTACACCTGTTGCAGCAAACACCTTGCTGATTGCATCGATATAAACAGTGTACTCCTTCATGTCAGGTCGCAGAGAAACAGGATTGTAATGTTGAATAGCTCCGTAGGTTAGATGAAAATACATCTGGTCGTACATCACATAAACTTTCTTTTCTGTACCCGTACGTCGCTTATTTTCTTCCAATACCAAATCGCAAATTTTTTCCAATTCCACTTTCTTAAATGTAGTGCCGGTAGGGTTTTGTGGAGAGCAAAGCGAAATCAATGTAACTTCTTTGATAAAGGGTCTTATTTCATCTGCCGTAATCATGAATTCGTTTTCTGCTTTGGTTTCAATAACGACATGCTCCCCATCAACAAAATGTGTATAATGATTATTATTCCACGATGGAACGGCATATATTACTTTATCCCCTTCATCACATATAGCTCTGAATAATGCATAAATCAACGGTCTTCCACCTGCTGCAATTAATATTTCTGCAATTCCATAATCCAACCCCAGCGAATCTTTTATAAAGTCAGAAACTGATTCTCGTAAATCCTGATTCCCTTCTGCCGCCGGATAATTGGTAAAATGATTCCGATATGCACTAACAATTTCATCTTCCAATGCTTTGGGTATGGGGAAAATAGATGGATCAAAATCACCTACGGTAAAATTGTAAATTTTCTCTCCCTGTTTTATTTTTTCACGAATTTGTCCACCCAGTTTTACTATTTCGGAACCTATCAATGTTTCGGAAAGAAGAGAAAGCTTCATGATTTAATTTTTCAAAAATGAGTGCTGAGATTACAATGAAATCGAATTTATACTTCCGCAAATGTAACAGGATTACAGGATTTTACAAATCCAAAAACTACTTAGCAATTTTTTGTACCTTAAAAATGAATTTGAAAGAAATTTAGGGTGCATTTATAATTGTAGCCGATTGGTGCGGACAGCAAACGGGAAACTACCATCGGCGGTGTCTCACCGCCCACATACTGTACAGCTATACAAAAATTATAAATGCACCCTAACCATCTACTTCCATAAAGAGTTTAATAAATTGCATACTTTCCATACAATGCCTTTTAAACTACATACCCATTTTGAACCCGCCGGTGATCAACCCGAAGCTATTCAGGAATTAACCAATAACCTGTTCTCCGGAGAAATGCATCAGACTTTATTAGGTGTTACCGGAAGTGGAAAAACGTTTACCATAGCCAATGTCATTCAACAAACACAAAGACCTACTTTAGTTCTTACACATAATAAAACACTGGTTGCACAATTGTACGGTGAGTTCAAACAATTTTTTCCGGAGAATGCGGTTTGTTACTTTGTTTCGTATTATGATTATTATCAACCGGAAGCTTACCTCGCTGTATCAAATACGTATATTGAAAAAGACTTGTCCATCAATGAAGAGTTGGACAAATTAAGGCTTCAGGCAACGTCTGAATTATTGAGTGGTCGAAGGGATATCATAGTTGTTGCTTCTGTCAGTTGTATTTATGGCATGGGAAATCCGACCGAATATGCCAATGGAATCATCCGGATAAAAAAAGGTCAGATCCTTTCCAGGCAAGGCTTTCTACACAACCTGGTTAATTCAACATACCATCGTACACAAATAGAATTTACCCGAGGCACATTCCGGGTAAAAGGTGATACCGTTGATATCAATCTACCCTATGCCGATCATGGTTTCCGGATTTCATTCTTTGGCGATGAAATAGAAGAAATAGAAAGTTTTGATATTGATAGCGGCAAGCGGATAAACAAACTGGAAGATGCAGCCATTTTCCCGGCCAATTTGTACCTGGCTCCCCGTGACCTGCAAACGAAAATAATTCATGAGATACAGGATGAAATGATGGCTCAGGTGGAATATTATAAATCCACCGGCAAACAGGATGAAGCAGCCAGAATAAAAGAACGGGTGGAATATGATATTGAAATGATCCGTGAATTGGGGTATTGTAATGGTATTGAAAACTACTCCCGGTTTTTCGACAGACGAAAACCCGGTACAAGACCCTTTTGTTTGTTGGATTATTTTCCGGATGATTTTCTATGTGTCATCGATGAAAGTCATCAAACCATCCCCCAAATCAGTGGCATGTATGGCGGCGATAGAAGTCGTAAACTATCCCTGGTAGAATACGGATTCCGGCTACCCTCTGCATTAGATAACCGTCCATTGAATTTTCATGAATTCGAATCCATGCTCCATCAAATCATTTATGTTTCTGCAACGCCTGCCGATTATGAATTGGAAAAAACAGGTGGCGTTGTTGTTGAACAAGTAGTAAGGCCAACCGGCTTGCTTGACCCTCCGATTGAAATCAGACCCAGCATCAACCAGATTGATGACTTGCTGGATGAAATTGATCGGGTTGTTTTAAAAGGGGACCGGGTATTAGTGACTACATTAACCAAACGCATGGCGGAGGAGATGGATAAATACCTGAAACGAATTAATATTAAAAGCAAATATATTCATAGCGATGTGGATACATTGGAACGGGTAGAGATTTTGAGGCAACTACGTCTGGGAGAAATTGATGTGTTAGTAGGTGTGAATCTTTTGCGGGAAGGTCTCGATTTGCCGGAGGTTTCTTTGGTAGCCATATTAGATGCCGACAAAGAAGGGTTTTTAAGAAACGAAAGATCCTTAACACAAACTGCGGGAAGAGCTGCGAGAAATGTGGATGGAAAAGTAATTTTTTATGCCGATAAAATTACCCGAAGTATTCAACGAACATTGGATGAAACGGAACGACGCAGAGAAAAACAAATCGCTTATAATATCAAACATCATATTACTCCAAGAACGATCATCAAATCGAAAGACCAGGTATTTGCGCAAACATCTGTATTAGATATAAAAGGATATGATCCTTTATCACTCAACTCGGCCGAAGTACAAAATACAATTGCCGCCGAAGAACAGGTTTCATATTCCACCATTCCTCAATTGGAAAAAGCCATTGCAAAAACCAAAAAAATCATGGATAAAGCCGCCAGGGATATGGACTTTATGGAAGCTGCCCGCCTCCGGGACCATATGTTTGCATTGCAAAATGAACTGGAAAAAATGAAAGCCTGATCCGAAACTTCAGATTCGATTAGATGTTAAACTATTTATTTTCACATTAATAATATTTTAATAACTATTGAAAAAATAGTAGATCTACGAACATTTTAAAGTACTCCTACTCCATCCTGACTTGTCCTTTTTAGTGCGGTACATTTAATTTTGTCAAATATTTCAAAATCTTTGGTTCAAGATTGGTTCTTATTCTGATTTCTTTGTTGGTAATTTTATTGAGCATTCGAGCATCAGTTACCTGCTTGCAGTCTGTTATAAACCTTTTTATAGATACTCCAGTTTTCAATTCAACTTGTTTAGATATTACAAGTGCCATAAAGCAGATAAGCAGATGAAGTTGTATGGGTTCTTCTTTAAAATGAAAAATAGGTCTTGTTTGTAAATCACTTTTTGATATCCTAAATGCTTGTTCAATTTTATAAAGTTCGTGATACCGCTCAATAATAATCTGGTTGCTTACAAAGTCTTCTTCTAAGTCAGTGTAATACCCTTTGATGCCTAATAGCTTTTGGGATTTGTCTATCAATGCCTGGTTTAATTCTATTTTTTGATCTGTAGTTTTGGTAAACTTTATTTTCTTGTTTTTTGACGGCTTCTCAATTATCAATTTTGCTTTGTCAATCTGCTTTTCCATCTCGTATTTATCCTTTCGATAACGGACAGCAGAGTAGCTGCAAATTAAATAGCCATTAGCTGTTTTAATCCTAATACTTTTCCCATCTTCACGGCAAATATCTTTGTCTATCTTATGGATTAGGTCATTGGGTAAATTTCCTAATCTTGCCCCTACAATATAGTGTACTTTGTTTTTCAGGAGTTCTTCTATATTGGCTGTACTTATCATAGCAGCATCTGCAATAACTGTAAAACCGTTTACTTTGTGTTTATCTATGAATGAATTTATCAGTGGAATTATTGTGTGTCCCTCAAATGTGTTCCCAGAGAAAATTTCATAAGCAATAGGAAAACCCTCTTTTGTGACCATAAGGGCTACTAAAATTTGAGGCTGTTGAGATTTATTATCCTTAGAAAAGCCCTGTTTTCGTAACTCATCATCTTCAAAAGTCTCAAAATACAAAGTCGTTACATCATAAAACAGTAAGTCATAGTTAAAGCCATAGTTTTGCCTTGCAAAATCAACAACTTTCGACTCAACAGCTTCTTTTAGCTTGATCCATTGAGGAGCTACTTTGTAAAAGTTTTGTCTGCGATGTTTTATGCCAAAATATGTTTCTATTAACTCTATTGAGCGAAGTTTAGACGCTGGTTCTACTAGTCGAATAATGACTAAATCATGCAATAATCGATGTCCTAAATCAGTAAATCCAATTTGATGTTGGAGAACAGAAATTAGGTTGTATAGAAATGTGGAATAAGCACCTAAAAACGAGCAATGATTTAGATGAAGAACCGAATTAGGATTTTCATCAGGAAAAATTGACAACTGATTTGAATAATCCCTAATCCATTCATTTGCAATTTTAAGTAATTCTTCTAATTCTTTCTCTGAATGACAAGATCCAAAATGCTTTACGATAATTCTTTTGTTGTTTTGATAATGTACTGCCTGGACTGCTTTAGCAGATGACCCAGTTTTTACAACCCTTAATTTGAGCATAACCACGTCTTAGTGCGGTAAAATTAAGAAAAAACCAACCTATATCTTTGACTCAGAAGTAGTTAAAATTTTAAATCCAAAAAGGTGGACAAGTCAGG
>JAYWEL010000211.1:0-7919 GCA_043779285.1 Chitinophagaceae bacterium
TTGATAAATTAATTGCCCAGAATACCCTTCTTATTGGCACTACTTCTGTAAATAAAGATGACTGGGAGCGGTTGCAAGCCGCATTAACTGTATCGAAAAACACTTCTAAATTAATTGGTAATAAAGTTGCCCTTATTGATGAACTGATAAACCGGACTACGGTTATCAAACTGGAGCAGGATCTTATTTTCGGGCCAGGTCAGTATGTTTTATCACCTGCAAATGCCAATAACATTAATAAAGTTTTTGCTCCTGCTACCAAAGAGATTGATTATTTTATAAAAAAATACCCGGATTTCCCTTTGTCATTAGTGATCACAGCCAGAGGGTATGCAGATGCAACGACTATTTCAGAAAGTTCTGGTCTTTATAGAAGTTTACAAGATCGGTTAAGGATGTCAGGAAGACCTCCAACCGCTGAAGATTTAAACAAAGAATTATCGAGTGCAAGAGCAGAATCAGTCATCAAACTTTTAAAGACATACTCTATCAGTAAATCAGCTGATGGCACCGACATCAAAGTACTGCACCTCTATGAAGGAAAAGGAGATAAATTTCCTGATCCGAAAATAACTGATTATAAGGCCGATGATCCAAGAAGAAGAGTTGTACTACTTTTCTGGAGCCTTTTTCCTGATTAATGAATTGTCCCTTTTTTATCTATTCGAAAATATATGCGTTGTGAGATATAAATTGGAAGGCATTTTTTCTTATTATATCATAGGTATATTTCTTTTTGCCTACAACATCGGGGCCAGCTGCCAGTAAACCACTTGTAACACTTCTTGTAGAAAAAAATTCACGATTTATTTCTTCTACCGGTACTATAGAAACACCGGGCTTGTATATATTATACGATACTTCGCAGCAAATATCATATGATGCTTCCCTCGATTTTGTACCATTATTATCTTTTGTAACTTCTACACCTGTCTGGTCAAAATATACATTCAATTTTAGTATTACTATTGCCATTGTTGCTTCCGCTTGATTCATAATTGCCTGTATGTTTTTGTCAGAAATATCTTTCAGCAGTTCAGGCATCGGGGTAATTTTTGTATTCTTTCTATCCGCAAGAAAATAATTCAGGTATTCTTTCAGGCTATCTGTCAACTCCGTAAAAAGTTCCTTCTTATTTTTTCTGAATTTACTATCCGATGGATCAAAAGCATTGAGGATAACAATATGGCGGCCGGATGTATCTGTTTTTTGGTTTGCCGCAATTGCATAGCTGCGGGGAAAAATAAGCATGATGCTGATAAGCAATAAAATTAGTTTCATAAAAATATATTTGCTTGATTCTATTTCAAACCCAGTCTCGCCATCAGCATTTCTTTTTTGGCTTTACTAACTGATAATTTCTCCCCGCCTTTCAAAACCACATAACCTCCATCTGTTCTTAAAAATTGTGCGATATACGTAACATTCACTAACGTAGAGTGATGGATACGTTGGAACATTTCCGGAGGCAATAGTTCTTCCACATCACCCAATGTTCTGGAGATAAGCATTGTCTTTTTATCTTTTATATACACTTTGGTGTAAGCACCTTCAGCTGTAAGATAAATAATAGAAGAAACGTCCACAAACTCATATCCTTCCCGTTGTGGTAAAGCGATTTTTTGTTCAGCACCCGGTTGCTTCATATTGCTGAGCAGGTTGCTGATATGCTGAAGGCTGCTGCCCTCTGTCATTTTCTTTTCTACTTTTTTCACAGCAACTTTCAGGTCGTTGGCATCAATTGGTTTTAGTAAATAATCAATAGCACTGATGCGGAATGCTTTTGCAGCAAATTCATCATGAGCGGTGGTAAAGATGATGGAGAATTTAATGTCACCCAGCACTTCCAGCATTTCAAAACCATTCATCCAGGGCATTTCCACATCTAAAAAGATAAGATCAGGATTTAATTTCTTAATAGCCATTATGCCTTCTTTGGCAGAACTACAGGTATCTATAATTTCTACAGAGGAGCAATTTTTCTGCACGTCGTTAAGCAATGCCCGGATGCAATGCTGTTCATCGTCTATTATAATGGAGCGTATCATAATTTTTCTAATTCTGAAATTAAGTAGCTTTTCACCAGATAGCTAACAGATTTCGAATTTTAAGATAAATCATTATTCTGTTAGTGTCTTGTCATACCGAAGCGTTACAATTATTAGCACCCGAACTTAAAGAATCTAAGCGAGGTATCTCTGAGTCTTTATAGTTTGAGATACCTCACTATTCTTCATTAAAGTTTTAAGAGTCTTAAATTCACCGTTCGGTATGACAAGACTCCTGTTTTTCAATTTGTAAACTGACACACTAACTGAAATTACAATTTTTGTATGGGTAAAAGATTTCCGGTTTGGTCATCAGTAATTTTCAGTTGATAAAAAATTATTTCTAACCAACAAACGGAGACTGAATTTTTTCTAACCACTATTCCTCCTGCGATATTTTTATTGTGACTTTTGTCCCGGCAGTTTTCCCATCAGCATCTTTCTTATCTACGGTTTCAAGTACAGCCTGCCGTTGCTGTAGGAGGTTATCCAGTTCCAGTCTTGATTGGGTAAGGTTAACACCTTTACTCTGGTGGCCAATATTACTGGCCGCTTTATTCAGTCTTGAAGCCTCTCTGCCTATACCATCATCATCAATTATTATTTCAACAGCGCCATTGTTTTTTAAAACAATTAATGACACATTGCCTCCACCACCTTTGGGAACAATACCATGCCAGATCGCATTTTCTATAAAAGGTTGAATAATCAACGCTGGTACTAAAATGGATTTTAAATCTAAACCATCATCCACATTTACTGTATATGAAAACTTTGCATCAAACCGCATTGCTTCTAATTGCAAATAGAGTTTGCATGTTTCTATTTCATCAAACAGGCTGATTTCTTTTTTATCAGCATTATTAAACAATGTCCGTATCAGTTTTGAAAAAGTAGTGAGATAAGTAACAGATTTATCTTTTTGATCATCCTGTATTAATGATTTGATTGAGTTTAAACAATTGAAAATGAAATGTGGGTTCATTTGTGCCCGAAGGGCTTTGGCTTCAAGTTCTATCAATTCTTTTTCGTGAATTAATCTCTGTTTTTCCTGACTACGTATTTTTTTTATTCTGCGGTGATTGAATAAATAAACTAACCCCAAAATGAATACGACACATAAAAATTTAAACCAGGATGTTTGCCAAAATGCGGGTTGGATAATTATTGCCAGTTTCAGTTCATTATTACTCCATGAACCATCGCTGTTTTTTATTGCGGCTTTATATAGGTAAGTACCCGGTGATAAATTCCGATAAGTGATACTTCTGTTTTCAAAATCGGAATAACTCCACTCTTTATCTGCACCCTCAAGCATATAACGGTATTGCAACTGTTTTGGTAGATTAAATTCAGTAGTAGAAACTGTTAAGGTAATATCATGCTGGTAATACTTAAGTTTAATATTTTTCAGAAACTCCGGCCCAGGAAATAGGCGATTTTCTTTACCCGATATAAAGAATTCAGACAAATAACAGTTTCTATTCTCTCTTTTATTTAAAAAAGAATCAATTGGTACATACTGCAGATATCCTGGATAAGAAATAAACAGTTTTTTATTTGCATATGCTCCTATCCGAAATGAATTGGCATAAAGTCCATCAGAAACGGACATATTTATGCTCCTGTCGTTTATATAATCATATAACTCAACCCCGCTTTCGCTCATTATACACATTACACCTTTATCAGTTATATTAATAAGCTGTTTAATGCCAACACTATTCTTCTTTTCATAAACATGAATCCGATTGAACGTTTTGGGTTCATATACAAGTACACTTTGTGAGGTAGCAACCCAAATATTTCCCGAATCATCAAGCTCGTACCAGGGAAATTGTGCATAATATATTGGCACTTTGAGTGAAGAAGAAATAAATAATTTTTTTAAACTTCGCTTATTCAGATCATATTGAATAATTATAGAGTTGCTGCTATCATAACTGTAATTACATGCGTAAATAAAATTATTTTTTTTATCTACTCTAAGTCTAACACCCATAAATGGGCTTCTTGAAATTGTATCAATTAAATTAAAAGGGATGGATTTAAAGATTAAACTAGTTGCATTAATAGCAAAACAACTGTCACCATTTAGAGTATAAATCGTCTCTTTATCAGATAAAATATCAAGGGTGCGACGACCATGCTGATATGCTGGCCAGAGATTTCTGAGGGATGGATATTTTAAATAAATCGGAAACATTTTCTCTTTGCTTAAATTATATTTAGAATACTTAACATAGTCATATTTATCAGAAATGCCTGTTATTCCGACATTCGAATCATATACACTGAGATAATTCCATTGGTTTCCCCAAAGTCTACCTTTTGAGTCAAGTGCAATATTGTAAACTCCATTCTGTTCCGGACCGTTCCCTGGTATCGTTATAATAGATTTAATCAGCTTCAAGCTGTCGTTAAAAATAAACAGGCCTTCATCGCTATTTGAAAATGCCATATAATATTGCTTTTTAGCAGAATCCCAGATAATATTCTGCAGTTCATTCGGAATTGAATCCCTTTTATATATTTTATCTTTTATTGCAATGGTTTTAAAAAGGTTCTTTTCGGAATAGGACACAAATAGCCTTCCATTTATTACACACCATGTATTTCCATATCCATCTACAATTATTTCTTTGCTTTCCTTTGGTTTTTTCGGAAGAAATTGTTCAGGCAAGAAGGTGTATCCGTTCTTTACAATGTTGTAAATATAAATTGACCCGTTTCTTAAAGTAATATAATACTCATTATTATTCTTTTTGAATAATGCAGTAATGTCATTTTTCCTGATCAATGGTGAATATGCTGCGGCGAAAAGATTATACAAACCTGTAGTAGCATCATATTTGCCAATGCCAAATCCTTCTGTAACAAACCATATAATACCATCTTGCCTCACATCAAGACTTGTAACCCTTGCCTGTCTTTCCGGAATCGAATCCGATTTTGGAGATTTTCTAAATTTATTTGAGACTTGAAAGGTCTCTTTATTTATTGATAGTATCCCCATTGTGGTTCCCAGCCACAATATATCCTTCTTCTTAGGATCTTGTTTTATATCAAAAACACCGAATGGGTTATTATTAATATCATCAAAACGAATTAGTCTATATCGATTGGATTTACAGTTGTAAAAATATAAACCTCCGTTACCCGGCCCGATCCATAAGTTATCGTCATCATCTAAATAAAGATTTGATTCTAGCAGTTCTGTGCCAAGGAGTGATACAAGAATATCCGATGAAATTGATAAATGTCTAGTTTTTCCTGTTTTTAGATTTAAATAATTTATTCCTCCCGACTTTGTTGAGAGATATAAGTTCCCTTTTTTATCTTCAACGATATCTACAATATTGTTTTGACTTAAAGAATTTGTGTCCCCATCAATATGCGAATACGTTTTAACACTTAATCCATCATAACACACTAAACCGCTGTTAGTGCCCAGGTATAGTTTTCCGGTTTTAGACAAAAAGATCTTATTTAAAGTATATTGTTGAAGTTTTTCGTTCTCTACAGGTTTCAAATAAATTAAATTAGGCTGAACTTCTGTTTCTTTAGATAAAGTCGTCTGCTGGGCGCTAACATTGCAAGTAGCAAGAAACATAAGTGCTGATACAAAAAATTGCTGCCAATAGAAAAATATACTCATAAACCAAATTTATGTACTTGTTTTTCTAATTAATACCCCCATTTGGTCTTTCATTTATTTCAATTGATAATCGAAAACAATGTTATTATATAACTATGGCTGCATTAGGCTTCTTCTTTTGTTTTAATAGTAACTGTTGTGCCAGTTTCTATTCCATTTTCGTTTTTTTTATCGATGATCTCCAGCTTAGCCTGTCGTTGCTGCAATAAATTATCCAACTCAAGCCGTGATTGAGTAAGATTAACGCCTTTGCTCTGATGGGCGATATTGCTGGCTGCTTTGTTTTGCCGGGAAGCTTCCCTGCCAATACCATCATCATCAATTATTATTTCAACAGTACCATTGTTTTTTATAACACTTAATGATATATTGCCACTGCCTTTTGGAACAATGCCATGCCAGATGGCATTTTCAATAAAGGGTTGAATAATAAGCGCCGGAACTTGCACCGATTTTAAATCAATATGCTCACCCACATTTACTTCATAAGTAAATTTAGTATCAAATCGCATAGCTTCTAATTGTAAATAGAGTTTACAGGTTTCAATTTCATCATACAGGCTTATTTCCTTTCTATCTGCATTATTAAAAAGTGTTCTGATCAATTTTGAAAAGGTTGTCAGATAGGTTACCCCTTTTTCCGTTTGCTTTTCCTGCATCATTGCTTTAATTGAATTGAGGCAATTAAAAATAAAATGCGGGTTCATCTGGGCACGGAGGGCTTTGGCTTCCAGTTCGAGTAGCTCTTTTTCGTTAATTGATTTTTGTTTTTCAGCTTCCAGCAGCTCCCCCTGTAATTTACTGACTATAAACCATGATTTTGATAACTTCAATAATGTGGTGATACTAATATAAACGAGGAAAAAAAGTACAACCTGAATAAAACTAAAGTATGATATAAAAAAATAATCAGCAAGTAGCGTATTGGACCAGGTTGAAAAGAAATGTAAATTAAGCCAGGAGAATAAACCAATTAAAGAAAGAATGAGTAAAGAATATACTATCCAGTTATTTGCCCTTCTAAGCCACGGCAATAAAAAGAGCAGGTTAATATATACAGGGGGTAAAATAGAAATATGAAATAACAAAGTGTAGACGTAATCGATTTTTTCAGGCTTATTGCCTACTTTAAAAAGGTATAAAAAAACATAAAAGGATAGTATCCAGAACAACATATGCTGAAGAAGCCTTAACCAGGGGTTATTGATCCAATCTTTTCCGGTTGTCATGTATTCAGATTTTACGTCTGATGATAATGGGGTCGCTTCCTTTATACAAACTTTCATTATTGCCATATTTCTCCAAAAACTGTTCGAGTTCACGGGAAGAGGCGGTAATCACAAATGTTCCAAACAAAGGGTCATACTCATGCCTGATCCTCACTTTGTCATCCAAAATAATTTCTTTGATATAATCCCCGTTAAGAAAACAAATTGTCAGGGTATTATTATTTTCCCACTTAAGTTTTGCAATACTAGATGTTACTTTTCCTAAATCGTATTCCTTTTCTCCTTTATTATTTAAACATTCTTCCGGTAAAAGGTTAAGATAATATTGATCACTGATTTTAGCTATCCCCGCTAGCCATGTATAATCCAGGTTATTTTCCCGGAAACTGATCACATAATGCTTTGTAATAAAAATTGAATCTTCCCGGGTGTATTTCCAGTCTTTATCTTTCATTTCAGGATCGGTAAATATATTTTTAAATTTACTGTTCTTAAATTTCTGAACAAGAATAGTTTTTGAATCTGAACCGTTCCATAACCCTTCGATACGATTATCTGTAATAATATTATTCTGCGTAATCAACGGCTGCACAATTGTTAAACAGGAAGATAACATCAACAATATAGAAAAACCGGTAATAAGATACATTCTCATATACTAGATTTAATAATCAATGATGCGACTGCAATAGTTAATGTTTCCTGCATAAGCTTCCGGGTTATCTCCATATTTAATGATAAATTTTTGGAGATCATCTGTAGAAGCGGTGATCAGGCTTTTGCCATCCACTATTTCATGCCGGATATTTATCTTATTATCTGATATCAATTTGTCAAGAAAAGATTTTTCAAACAACCTGATCTCAAAATGATTATTGTCCTTAAAATCGCAGCGGTAATTCGAATGAACTTTTATAAAATGCTCTTTATAAAACCTGTTTACATTTTTTTGAGAAGGCATTTCAGCTGGGTAATAATCCAGGT
>JAYWEL010000212.1:0-3343 GCA_043779285.1 Chitinophagaceae bacterium
GGCGATCCTCAGGGACTGATGCGGCTCATTGATGCTTTTCACCGGGAAAATATCGGTGTGATAATGGATTGGGTTCCTTCTCACTTCCCTTATGATTCACACGGTCTATTTATGTTTGACGGCGCCCACACCTACGAATATGCTGATATGCGGAAAGGATTTCATCCCGACTGGAACAGCTATATATTTAATTACAAGAGGGGAGAAGTAAAATCATTTCTGATCAGCAGTGCCCGGTTCTGGTTTGATCTGTTTCATATTGACGGCATACGGGTGGACGCCGTTTCATCCATGCTTCAATTGAATTATTCCCGAAATGAGGGTGAATGGGAACCAAATGAGTTCGGCGGCGATGGAAACCTGGAAGCTATTGCTTTTATAAAGGAACTCAACGAAACCATCTTCAGGGATTTTCCCGATGTGCAGATGATTGCTGAAGAAGCAACTGACTGGCCGGGTATATCCAAACCAACGTACACCGATGGCCTGGGGTTTGGAATGAAATGGATGATGGGCTGGATGCACGACACCCTGGATTATTTTAAGACCGATCCGATCTTCCGGCAATTTCACCAGGACAAATTCTCTTTCAGTATGATGTACTATTATGATGAGAATTTTCTGCTCCCCTTCAGTCATGACGAAGTGGTACATGGCAAAAGCCCGATGATCAGTAAAATGCCGGGAGATGAATGGCAGCAGTTTGCCAACCTCCGGTTACTTTACACTTATATGTGGACACATCCCGGTGCCAAATTATTATTCATGGGAAATGAATTTGGCCAGACGACAGAATGGAATTATAAATCGGAACTGGACTGGCATTTATTAAAATATGATTGTCATCGCTTGCTGAAAGATTGTGTGGCTGAGTTGAATAAATTGCTGGTAGCTGAACCAGCTTTGTATCAAAAACAGTTTTCGCCGGATGGATTTGAATGGGTTGATCTCAGCCACCGGGAAGAATCGGTGGTAGCTTTTCGCAGGAAAGGAAAAAAAACGGCCGATGATTTGTTGGTGATCCTTAACATGACAACGGTAGTAAGACATGACTGGGTAATAGAAGTATCTGGGAAAAAATTTACCAAAGAAATTTTTAACAGTGACTTGGAAAAGTATTGGGGAACAGGCGACGTATATAACCCGGATATAAGGAGTGAATGGGTGGACAAGGAAGAAAAAAAATACAAATTGATTATGAATTTGCCGCCGCTGGGAGGCATTGTGCTGAAGTGAAAGATGTATTGTCGCAATTGACCGGAATATTGCAGAAACCTGCATAGGGAATTGAAAATCAGAAAAACAATCAGAAAGAAATGGGTATAAAGAGAATTCGTATATTCGGCAATACAACCGTACTAAGCAATGTGGCTGACGAGCATTACTAAGCGACATTAACGATTGTATTTGTTTTTTGCCAACGCTTCTTAAATACATTTTATCTAATATAAAACCAATTCATAACCAGAGTTAAAAATTTATTATTTATGGACATAGGACTTAAATTAGAAGGCGATGAATTATTCTCCGCCCAAATTGAATTACTTATTAAAATCTTATCTATTCAAAAAGCAACAGTGTCTGCTTTATGCGACAAATTCACTATGACCGAAAAAGAGTCTGACGAACTTTATAGTTCCGTAATGGACGAGAGTAATCTTTACGGTTCTCAAATACTCCAGGATCTATACGGGCGACGGGGTAAAATAGACCTAAACGACGTTTTAGGCAATCGAAAAAATGTTTAATTTTTTTCATAATCACTTTTTTAATACAGCTCTTCAAAAAAAACAAATACAACCAGCGGCATAACAGTCTTCAACTTTTGCACAAACCATGACCCACTGCTTAGTACATGGGTATTGGCGTACATGGCGGGTGACGAATCCTGTGTTTCAACTTCATTAACACGGATGAGCCACATATCCAGCTTGACGAATTGCTATCAACAAAAAAATATATCTTCATCTTCAAATAATTTATAAACTTCAGTCAGCCAGGGGTAACGTAACACGGAATGCCGCCACGTCGCCAATACCTGACCGCCGTTGGGTGCAAGTGTAGGAAGACCCTAACGACAAAACAAAATAATGTAAATTCGACGTTTAGGAATAAAAAAATGAAATAGGATAGTATGCCAAGAAATGCGACGAACAAATTATTGCATAATGCTAAAAAATCAAAAAGTGATGAGTTCTATACTCAATACAGTGACATTCAGAAGGAGGTCGAAGCCTATTTAGAATACAATCCAAAGGTTTTTCATAACAAAGTTGTTTATTGCAACTGTGATGACCCTTTTGAGAGTAATTTTTTTCGCTATTTCGTTTTGAACTTTAAACGAATTGGACTGAAACAACTCATCACTACCAGTTACAAACCTTCACCTATTGCAAATACACAACTTAAACTGTTTAGCGATGACAAGACTCTCACAAAAACAAAAGGACGGCCAAAGGTAACAGCCAACAAATTTATTATTAATGAAGTTGGAGACATTGATGGTGACGGGGAATTTAGTTTGAAGGATGTGGCATTACAACTTAAAAAAAATAAGCATAATGAATGGACGCCTTTAGACGGTGATGGAGATTTTCGCAGTAATGAGTCTATCGCTTTATTAAAGAAATCCGACATTGTCATAACAAATCCGCCGTTTAGTCTGTTTCGAGAATATATAAAACAACTTGTTGACTATGACAAAAAATTTTTAATCATCGCAAACATAAATGCTATTACCTATAAGGAAGTTTTCCCATTAATTAAAGAGAACAAAATCTGGCTTGGTACTGGAATGGGACGTTGGATTTCGGGTTTTATCGTCCCTGAATCATATGAGTTGTATGGAACAGAAGCTCGAATTGATGAAGAAGGAAATCGAATTGTTGCCACCAATAACTGTCTTTGGTTTACTAATATAGACCATGGAAAGAGGCACCAGCCATTACCACTAATGACTATGAGTGATAACATTAAATTTAGTTCACATAAGGAAATTAAGGGGAAAGGGTATAAAAAATATGATAACTACGATGCAATTGAGGTTCCTTATACGGATGCAATTCCTGACGATTATGATGGTGTGATTGGAGTTCCCATTACATTTTTAGATAAATACAACCCTGATCAGTTTGAAATAATTGGTGCAAGTGATAACGGAGTAGTTGATGAAAAATATAAAATACCACATTTTAAAAAGCACAATGAACCTTATGTAGATAATCAAAAAGTATACAAGCGTATTTTCATAAAAAGAAGATTTATTAAATGAAAACAACATTAAGAACTGACATTACAGTAAGAGATATATGCGAGGGCTTTGTTTACAATGAGCTTGAAGGCA
>JAYWEL010000213.1:0-3332 GCA_043779285.1 Chitinophagaceae bacterium
AAAACGTAGTGGAGAAAGGTATGACCTATATGTTTGTAGGTCGTAAACTCAAGAAAAGAGAATACCGTGCATTATGGATAGCCCGTATCAATGCAGCAGTTCGTGAAGAAGGAATGACTTATTCTGTATTCATCAACAAGCTTCATGCAAAAGGAATTGAGCTGGATCGTAAAGTGCTGGCTGATCTTGCCATGAACAATCCGGAGTCTTTCAAAAGCCTGGTTGCACAGGTAAAATAATGTTTTAGTAAGAAACTTATAAAAACCGGCTGTGAGAAAATCACATCCGGTTTTTGTTTTTTAGAAGCTCAAACATATACTTTTGTACGGTTTTAATTTTTCACCGAATCCCCACATATCAATTAATGGATAATAGTTACTTCGACCTTGTAAAACAGACATTCAAATTCCCACAGGAAGGAATAGAAGTGGAAGAAGGGAATTTAATTTTCAATGGACTTGATCTGAAAGCAATAATTGCAAAGTATGGCACACCGCTAAAGATGACCTACTTGCCAAAGATTGGGATGCAGATAAAAAAGGCCAAGCAAATGTTTGCAGCCGCTATCAAAAAACATAAGTATGAGGGCAAATACCATTATTGTTATTGTACCAAGAGTTCTCATTTCAGTTTTGTGGTGGAAGAAACACTGAAGCATGACATACATCTTGAAACATCTTTTGCATATGATATTGAGATCATCAAAAAACTGTATGCTAAGAAAAAGATCACAAAAGACATTCATGTCATTTGCAATGGGTATAAGCAAAAAGGATACACCAGGCGTATTGCAAATCTGTTGAATACAGGGTTTACAAATGTGATTCCTGTTCTTGATAATAAAGAGGAATTAAGGGATTATGCAAAGAGTGTTAAAGTGCCATTTAAATTAGGTATCAGGGTAGCGGCAGAAGAAGAACCATCTTTTCCATTTTATACATCAAGGCTGGGCATTCGAGCTAAGGATATTCTGGAGTTTTATGTTGACAGGATTGAAGGTTATGAAAGCAAGTTCCAGCTGAAAATGCTGCATATTTTCCTTAACAAAGGGATTAAGGATGATATTTATTATTGGAGTGAGATGAATAAGATCATCAATCTTTATTGCCAGCTGAAGAAGATTTGTCCTGAGTTGGATTCAATTAATATTGGTGGTGGATTCCCCATCAAACATTCTCTGGGTTTTGAATACGATTACCAGTTTATGATTAATGAAATAGTTGGTAACATAAAAAAGGCCTGTAAAAAAGCGAAGGTACCGATGCCGCATATCTATACAGAGTTTGGAAGCTACACGGTGGGAGAGAGCATGGCTCATATTTACGGGGTGATTGGTCAAAAAGTGCAGAACGATAAGGAAACATGGTACATGATCGATTCATCCTTCATTACCACTTTGCCAGACACATGGGGCATCGGCGAAAAATTTCTGATGTTGCCGGTTAATAAATGGGACAGTGAATACCATCGGGTAGTATTGGGAGGCATGACCTGCGACAGTCATGACTATTATGATTCGGAAGAGCACATCAATGAAGTTTTTCTCCCTAAATTAAATGATGGTGAGCCTTTGTATGTTGGTTTTTTCCATACTGGCGCCTACCAGGATCAGATAAGTGGATACGGTGGTATTAAACATTGCCTGATCCCATCACCCAAGCATATAATAATAAGTCATGATAAAAACGGGAAGCTGACAGATTGGTTATATGCAAAGCAACAAACGGCACAAAGCATGTTGAAGATCCTGGGTTATTCAAAATAAAGAATCGATTTAAGTAAATCAGTAATAAAGAGCCTTGTTCTTTACAAAGATATTTTTCGCATTTTTATCTTTTACTTCTTGATTAACTGAATTTGTTTTCACCGAGCGGCTGCTCGCAGCAAAAGCTATTAGTATCATCAATAATACCGCTTGTAGAATTTTATTTGCTTTCATGTTTTCCGGATTTATTTTTATAAAAACAATTCGTTTGCCAGAATTATCTAAATCATTTTAACATGAAACAAATTCTGATTTTATTAACGTCAGCTTTTTTGATCTGTAGTATTAGTAATGCTCAATCTGCAGAAGACTCAGTTAAAGCAGTGATCAATCAATTGTTTGACGGTATGCGGAATGTAGATACGGAAAAGTTAAAAGATATTTTCGCTGACAGTGCAATCTTGCAAACGATCAAAAGAAAAGCTGATGGTAGTTTTTATGTGCAGAACGATGCAGTGAATAAATTTATCGAAAGCATCAGTAAGAGTAAAAAGGATTCATTAGATGAAAGGATATCTTTTGAATCTGTAAAAATAGATGGGCCGCTGGCATCAGTCTGGACTCCTTATAAGTTTTATTATGCGGGCAAATTCAGCCATTGCGGAGTTAATTCATTCCAGTTGGTAAGGATCAATGGCAATTGGAAAATTCAATACCTCATTGACACAAGAAGACAAGGGAATTGTACCAACTAAACAATTATCAATAATTACTATTTGAACCTTACTAAATCTTTGGTCTCTTAGTTAAGTGGGGATTGTGAGAGGTTGAGGCTGCCACAAAAGTTGATGAAAAATGGAGCACAACGAACACAAAGAAAACACGAAGAACACAACGTAGTGATTATAAAGACTCTCCTTTGTGTCCGTTGTGTGCTCTTAGTGTTCTTCGTGTTACTTATTATTACTTTTGAGCCTCGGGATGGGGCTAATAAGAAACCCCGTCGTAGAAACGACAGGGTTTAAACCAAAACCAACTGCTTATGAGAAATTTATGACTGTTAAAAAAATCTTCTTAATTTATTATGATCTCTTTTGCTGCTTCTCTGACTTCCTTTCTCTTCGGAAGGTTTAATGTCATCACTCCATTGACGTAAGAAGCTTCTATGCGGGTTGCATCTATCTTATCGTCAATTGTGAAAGAACGTTTAAAACTCCTGAAGCTGTATTCACGCCTGATCTGTTTTTCATGTTGGGCTTTCTCTGTATCTGTTTTTCCTTCATCCTTTTTCTCAGCAGAAACTGTCAGAATATTTGCATCCAGTTTTACAGTGAAATCAGGTTTGTTAAATCCCGGAGCAATTACTTCTACAGAATAGCCACTACCGGTTTCCCTGATATTAACCGGAACAAATCCATTTTTTAAAAGGGGTCTGTTATTTTCATTGAATAAATCCGGTAATCCGCTAAATAATTCGTCCATAAAATTGTTAACTGATTTTTCAAAAGGCCTGTTGTTAAATTTTACGTATGCCATAGTTGTGCTTTTTTATTTTTTAAAATTAAATATGTAAACTTTTGCCCAAACAACATACCACTTGCTTTTGTGCAAGCTTTATCTGCCGCTT
>JAYWEL010000214.1:0-18359 GCA_043779285.1 Chitinophagaceae bacterium
GTTTAAGCAACAACTATACTTTATCATTTATAACTGATGTACAGTTTGAGATAAAGAAAAAAGCAATCACCGTTACTCCGAATGCTGGTCAAAACAAAACATATGGTAATGCCAACCCAATTTATGCATATGGTTTTTCACCGGCATTAACAGGAACTGATGCATTCACCGGAGCATTGAGCAGAGATGCAAGTGAGAATGTAGGATTTTATAATATCACTCAGGACAACTTGAGCTTAAGCAGCAACTATACATTATCATTTATAACTGGCGTACAGTTTGAGATAAAGAAAAAAACAATCACCGTTACTCCGAATGCTGGTCAGAGTAAACTATTTGGAGAATCAGATCCGGTATCATTCAGCTATAACTTTACTCCAACATTGGTAACAGGCGATAACTTTAGTGGTTTGCTGGCCAGAGATGCGGGAGAGAATATAGGCTTATATAATATCACCCAGGGGACATTAGGTTTGAGCAATAACTATACTTTATCATTTACAACCGGCGTAAAGTTTGAGATTAAATCTAATCCATGCATATTAACACACAGTGCGTTTAAGAGTTTTAATAACACACCTCTTACTCCTGTTAGTTTATGGGTTAATATGACAACCAAGGTAAGTGGACAGCTTTCGGTTCATGGCGACTTCCTCTTATTCAAAACGGGTAGCATTACCTTTAATAATATTATTTCCTCCACTCAGGTGAACAATCTGCCAATGCCAAGCGGTAAGGTTGTTGCAGATAATTTAGTAACTAAACCTGTTACAAATTTTGACGCAACGAATAATATATGGATCACGAAAGTTCCGGTGGGTTATAGCAGTACTTCAGATATTTTTGTTACAGGGGTTATTGTTTATTCAAGTATCGGATTTGTAAAAGGAAATGGAAACAGCAACACGGTTATGAAAGGAGCTTTCTATTCTAACAAAACTTTAAGTGATCAGTGGGCTTATGGTATAGCCCCGTATCGGCCATTTGACTACCCTTCAATTGCTGCTTCCGGAGATGTAGTTTCTATTAATGGTGACTATCGGGCAGGCACACCTATTCCGCAAATTCCAAATTATATAGGTGGCGGAAATAGTTATTCAGGAAGTTCCAGTTCTTTCGATAATTATACGTCATGTTACCTGGCTAATTTAGCTGGTAGGGCAAATAATTCCCGAATCATGCAAGCTGAGCAGGTTGATATTTCTGCTATAAAAGAATTGATGATTTTTCCAAATCCGGCAACAGAAACTATTACCGTATCATTTGTTGCATCACAAACCGGTAGTTCTAAAATAGTTTTATATTCTTTGGATGGCAGAAAAGTAATAGACATGAATAACGGTGTGTACGAAGCAGGTAAAAGATATCAGAAACAATTGGATGTTCGAAACCTGGTTAGTGGGGTATACCTTCTTCAAATTTGGAATGGTATAAGTTTTATTAATAATAAAGTCGTCATTAGTCATTAATTTTATGATGTAAGATGGTTTAGTGAAATATATATTATTATGAAAAAGAAAACACTGGTTTTACTTTTATTCTCCATGGGGTTTTCTTTGATGTTATTTTCTCAAGCACCGGTGAAACCAGGCAATTGGAAGAATGAGGATACTGTTTTAATCAATAATTTATTAAAACAAAGTACAGAAAACCTAAGCGAGTCTCCTGAAAAAGCAATTTCTTTAGCACAGCAGGCCAAGGAATTATCAGCGAAAGTTGGCTTTTATGAGGGGCTGGCATATGCCAATAAAAATATCGGAATGGGATATTATTCCCAGGGAAAGCTTGTTGAAACATTAGATTATTGGAACCAATCGTTGGAAGTTTTTGAAAGCTTAAATGACCAAATCGGGGTTGCTAATTTATTAAATAATATCAGTGCAGTTTATACCGACCAGGGTGCTATTGAAAAGGGTTTGGGATATGCACTTAAATCCCTGGAGATTTCAGAAAGAACAGGCGACAAGCTTCGCATACTTTCTGCTTTGAATAGTGTAGGTTCTATTTATTATAATAAAAGTGAAGGAGCCATTGATGATAATAAAAAAGAAAATAGCGAAAAAGCACTTCAATATCTTTTAAGGGCTCTCCCTTTATGTGAAGAATTAGGGAATAATGAGGCATTAGGAATCATCAGTGAAAATATCGGAGAGATTTTTTTCGAAAAAGGGAATGATAAAGAGGCGATAACCTATTTTAATAAGTCTTTGAAGGCGTTGGGTAATACGGTAAACAGTTCATTTGCTCTGAATGGTATTGGAAAACTTTATTTGAGGGAAGGGGATGTCAGGCAAGCATTAATTTATCACAACAGGGCATTGGAGATTGCTGAAAAATTCAGCAATAAGCTTCATATGGTCCGGTCGCTGCAAGGTATTGGTAATGTATATATCACTCAAAAAGATTATTCTTCCGCACTGAATTATTTTTCTAAGGCCAGTCTTATTGCAGAAGAAATAAAAGCTGTACCAAGTCAGAAAGAACTTTACCAGGATATGGCCATAGCTTATTCAAAAAATGGCGATTATAAAAAAGCATTTAAATACCAATCTCTTTTTTCAAATATTAAAGATACGCTGTACAATATTGAAACAGATAGGAAGTTAGGAAGTATTCAGTTCGATTTCGATATGCAAAAAAAGCAAGGAGAAATAAATCTTTTGACAAAAGATAAGGACCTGGCCGATCTGAAATTAAAAAGACAAAAATTTGCAAAAAATACTTTCATGGTTGGGCTGGTCCTGGTATTTATGATTGCATTACTAATTTACCGTAACTACCGGATAAAAGTAAAAACACATCGAATTCTTGATCAGCAGAAAAATGAAATTGAAGGATTGTTACTTAATATCCTACCGGTTGCTGTTGCAAAAGAGTTACAAACAAATGGTCATGCCATATCCAGAAATTATGAATCCGTTTCTGTTTTGTTTACCGACTTTAAAGGGTTTACGGCAATAGCCGATAAGATGACTCCACAGGATCTTGTGGAAGAACTGAATATCTGTTTTATGGCTTTTGATGAAATTATTGAAAAATATCAATTGGAAAAGATTAAGACAATAGGTGATTCATATATGTGTGCAGGTGGAATTCCTACCACGAATACACATCATGTAGATGATATGATAAATGCCAGTATAGAGATAAGAGATTTCACTAAAAATTATAATCAAAAAAGAAAAGAAGCCGGTTTCGAACCTTGGGAATTACGCATAGGCATTCATGTGGGTCCGGTTGTAGCCGGTGTAGTGGGAAAGAAAAAATATGCGTACGATATTTGGGGTAGTACGGTGAATATTGCCAGCAGAATGGAAAGTAATGGAATGCCGGGTCAAATAAATATCTCTTCATCCGTATACCAGTTGATAAAAGATAAATATACCTGTATTCACCGGGGGAAAATACATGCCAAGAATATCGGGGAGATTGATATGTATTTTATCGAAACTGAAAACGGTATGAATGGCAAAGAAAACCTGGTGGACCAATTTGAAATGGATGACAAATTAAGTTAGCATAACGGTTCTGAATTTTTATTTTGGGTCTTAAATATTTGCCCGGCAGTTTTCAAATATTTTTCCTTTACAATTGATCAGCATCTTTATCAGCAGTCAATTACTCATAGATTCCAATATACCCTACATAAATTCATCAGGAAAACGAAAATTTCCCAATAAAATTTAGGTTTATTTCATTTATACCAACATATAGTTTGGCTAACAATTAATGTTTTCACAGTAAATTATTTTTTCTGTTGCTTCCAACAGCATATTATCTAAATAGAATCTTACTCATCGAAGATTGAGTAGGAAAAGATAAGAATCAGTAATTTAGCAATTGATAAGAAAAAATTAATTTATAATTTATTAAAATTGTTCATAATGAAATTCCAATATTTATTCTTATAAAATTGGATGATCAATAGGAGAAATAAAATTATGCAAATCAGATTTCAGAACAGCCCGAAGGAAATGAGTGAGATGAATACGCAGCAACAACGTGAAAATTTCCTTATTCAAAATTTAATGCTGTCGGGAAAAATTAGTTTAACGTATACGCATTACGACCGAATGATTGTTGGCGGAGTTGTACCTGTAGAAACAGCCATTGGTTTGCCTAATGAAGACGAACTGAAAGCAAAATTCTTTCTGGAAAGAAGAGAAATTGGAATAATCAATGTTGGCGGAAAAGGAACCATTACTGCTGATGGGGTGGATTATGAAATGGAGAAACTCGAAGCAGTGTATTTAGGAAAAGGAACACAAGAAGTGAGTTTCAGCAGTAGTGATGCAAATTTACCTGCCATGTTTTATATATTATCGGTGCCGGCACATCAAACTTATCCGAATAGAAAAATGACCAAAGCCGAAGCCCAGCTAATCAATATGGGTGAAACAGTAACCTCAAATAAAAGAACCATCTTTAAATATATTCATAACGATGGTATTCAAAGTTGTCAATTGGTTATGGGTTTAACGGTATTAGAGGAAGGTAGTGTTTGGAATTCGGTTCCACCACACACCCATACCCGCAGAATGGAAGCTTATTTTTATTTTGATCTGCATGAAACACAACGTGTGATGCATTTCATGGGCCAACCACAGGAGACAAGGCATTTAGTAATAGCCAATAACGAAGCGGTTATTTCTCCACCTTGGAGTATGCATTTTGGAGTTGGTACTGCCAATTATGGTTTTATTTGGGGCATGGCAGGGGAGAATAAGGAGTTTACAGATATGGATCCTCAACCCATTGCATCATTAAAATAAAGAAAAAAGAATATTATTTATTTGACATAAGGTTTATGAAATTTCCGATATCGATTGCATAAATAATGTTTTGCAAAAAAATCATTTTAACAACAAAGAATACAACCTTTAAGGTCTAGTATTGATTGAATAAAAAAAGCTACTTGAATTCAGCAAAAAAGAAAACAAATGAATAAAAAAGTTGTAACCCTTGGAGAAATTATGTTGCGTTTAACGACACCTGATTTTAAACGTTTTGTTCAATCAGATTCATTTGAAGTAACATACGGTGGTGGTGAAGCCAACGTGTCTGCTGCTTTATGCAATTACGGATTAAACGGAACATTTGTAAGTAAAGTCCCTAACAATCCAATCGGACAATCTGCTATTAATCATTTGCGACGTTATGGTGTTGATACACAATTTATGGCAAGAGGAGGCGACAGGCTGGGAATTTATTTCCTGGAAACCGGCGCATCCATGAGAGCTTCACAGGTTATTTATGACCGTACCGGTGCTTCTATTGCAAATGTGGATGCAAGCGAATTCGATTTTGATAAAATATTTGAAGGGGCAAGTTGGTTTCATACAACTGGTATAACACCTGCATTAAGTGATAAAGCAGCGGCTTTAACAGAAGCTGCACTAAAAGCCTCTAGGGCAAAGGGTATTACAACCAGTATCGATTTAAATTTTCGCAAAAAATTATGGACTAAGGAAAAAGCCAGAGAAGTAATGACCCGGTTATGTGAACATGTGGATGTTTGTATTGGTAATGAAGAAGATGCCGATTTGTGTTTAGGTTTTAAAGCAGCTAACACCGATGTCACTAAAGGCGAGTTAAATCTGGATGGGTTTAAAGATGTATTCAGACAAATGAAAGAAAAATTTGGTTTCAAATTTATAGCATCCTCATTAAGAGAAAGCCATAGTGCCAGTGATAATGGCTGGAGTGCATTGGTTTACGATGGCAATGAATTTTATCATACCAAAGAATACGAAGTAAGAATTGTAGACCGTGTAGGGAGTGGCGATAGTTTTGCCAGCGGATTAATTTATGGATTGGTAACTGGTATGCCGATGGCTGATGCAGCTGAGTTTGGGGTGGCTGCCTCTGCTTTAAAACATACCATTCATGGCGATTTCAATCATGCAACACTTGCCGAAGTAAACGACCTGGTCAAAGGAGATGGTAGTGGTAGGGTACAACGATAATGAGTTGAAAGATTTAAAGTTTATTTGTTTTAAGTTCAGGAAGAAGAACTTTAATAATAATGACAGAATTTAAACCCTAAACCCTAAACTCTAAACTGTTATTATAACATGATAATAGATACCATTGCAAATGCACACAAATATTTTTCGGTACATCCATTGTTTGAAAAAGCATTTGAGTTTATCGCAAATAATGATTTGCAGAATGCAGAAGATGGCAAGTTGGGAATAGCAGAAGGTTTAATAGCTATTTTCAGTAATGCGGAAGGAAAAACCAAAGAAACAAGTTTGGCAAAGTTTGAATGTCACGATAAAAATATAGATATACAACTTTGTATTAATGGCACAGAATCCATTGGATGGAAACCGAGAGAAAAATGTATAATAACTAATGGGGATTATAATGCAGAAAAAGATGTGCGTTTTTTTAACGATGAACCAGACATGTTTTTTCAGTTAACGGATGGCCAGTTTGCTATTTTCTACCCGGAAGATGTACATGCACCTATGATTGGCGAAGGAGCAATTAAAAAATTAGTCATTAAAGTTAAAATATGATCCTCATCTTTTAAGGTGAGCAAATAAGCCAACTATGAGTAAAGCACAACAAGTATCAGATTGTATTGTACAGCAGGGAATTCTTCCACTATATTTCAACCCCGATGAAACCGTGAGTGTTGATATATTGAAAGCTGTAAATAAGGCAGGAATAAAAGCTGTAGAATATACAAACCGTGGTGAAGCAGCTTTGAGCAATTTCAAAAAAATGGTCGAAGTAAGGAACCGTGAGATGCCAGATATGCTATTGGGTGTGGGTACCATAAAAAATTTGCAGGATGCCGAAAACTACATGGCTGCAGGTGCAGACTTTTTAGTGAGCCCCGGTTTTGTGAAAGAAGTAGCCGATTATGCAATAGGTAAAGGAATATTTTATGCTCCCGGTTGTATGACGCCAAGTGAAATTATTGCAGCAGAAAACAGTGGGTTAAAATTTATCAAACTATTCCCCGGTAATATGCTTGGGCCTGAATTTTTGAGTGGCATCAAAGATATTTTCCCCAAACTTTTATTTATGCCAACAGGTGGAGTAGATACTACCAGAGAAAATATAGAGGGCTGGTATAAAGCAGGTGTGTGTGCAGTAGGAATGGGCAGTAAATTGATCAGTAAAAAATTAATGCAGGATAAAGATTATATAACGATTGAAAAAGATACAAAAGCAGTTCTGGAATTAATTCAATCAATAAAAAATAAATAGTTTTTGCAAAAAGTTGCATGAATGACTAGTAAAGAAATTGTTTTCTTTACTAGTCATTTTTATTTTCAATTTTTTCTTTTTTAAACAAACTAAATAAAAGGCCTCCCATAATAGCACCGTAGGCTGTACTGTTATGCCATTTAGAGGTAATGAGGCAGGTGCCACTATTACATCCAATCAGTTTCCAGTAACTGAATCCAATAATTGCCCCGGCAATTATTCCAACAAGTAATAATTTATTTTGAGGTATCCATTTCATAATAAGGGTTGATTAAAAACAAAGATTATTCAAATAATGAGCTTGTAGTGTAATTTGTATCACATGGCCTTTCATTAAATCAATACACAAATTGCTCCATGATTAAGTGATGACTTTTTCCATGGCACTACTTCTAGATCCTTTTATTAAAATATAGGCATTTTCTAAACGTTGGTCCGCAAACCATTTTTTCGCTTGGTCTGCATTTTCAAAATAATTAAAGCGATGATTGTTTTTTGAAAAATGTTTTCCCACCAATACAACTTCTTTCCAGCTATATTTTTTTATCAATTCAATCAGGGCTTCATGCTCTTGTTCAGTTTCTTCTCCTAATTCTGCCATTGCACCAAGTATTAATATTTTGTTTTCAACTTCCATGCTGGCAAAGTTTTCAATGGCGGCTTTCATACTGCTTGGGTTTGCATTATAGGCATCCAGAATAATATGGTTGCCATCTTTTTCCAATAACTGAGACCTGCTATTTGTTGGAAAATAGTTCTCTATTGCAGCTTTTATTTTTGCAGGAGGGACATTGAAATAAGCACCAATGGTTACTGCAGCCAGCACATTCGAAAAATTATAGTTGCCAACCAGATTTGTTTTTATCGAATCAATCAGCAATCCTTTCGTTACTTCCATTTCAAGAAAGGGATCGTGTTGAGTTACTTGGCCTTCATAATCAGCATCCTTGCTACCGTATTTAATGATTTCAGAAATGCCTTTACTCATTGCCTGTAAATATTCATGGTCCCACATCACAAAGGCTTTCCCCTTTTCAGTTCGTAAATAATCAAAAAGTTCTCCCTTACCTTTTTTAACACCTTCTGTACCACCAAATCCTTCCAGATGTGCTTTACCACAATTAGTAATCAAACCATGAGTAGGCAAAACATATTTACAATAACCTTCAATTTCTTTTTGGTGATTGGCTCCCATTTCTATAATCACAAATTCTGCGTCATTCCTTGTTTTTAGAATGGTTAATGGAATACCTATATGATTATTCAGATTGCCTTCGGTAGTATAGGTTTTAAAAGAAGAGCAGAGAACGGCATGGATCAATTCTTTCGTTGTTGTTTTTCCATTACTGCCTGTGATAGCAATAACAGGGATATTAAATTGTTTCCGGTGATGAAGTGCCAATGCTTGTAAAGTGGTTAGTACATCCTCAACTAAAATCGTTCTTCCGGGCACTTCAAATTTTTTATCATCGATTATTGCAAAAGCAGCACCCTTGGCAAAGGCTTCTTCAGCAAATGCATTCGCATTAAAATTTGGGCCTTTTAATGCCATAAAAAGATCGCCATTTTTTAGTTTGCGTGTATCCGTTTGTATTGACGGGTGTTTTAAATATAGCTGATAAAGATGTTGTAAATCCATGTGTCAAATTTAAGAATAGCCGCTGTATTTTTTTTGAAAAGATATGCTTCAAAAAAAATCCCCCAGCTAAAATCGGAGGGATGAAATTATGTTTATCGGCTTTGCCTTCTGGTTTTCCACCAGTTTCCGGTTTTGCGTTTATTCCCTTCCAGGCTTCCCATCCGATCCATGGCACAACGGAAACCAATTAAAGAACTGGATTGATCTTCTTCCAAATGGCGTCTGGTACCTGGAGATAACCAATAGGCCATGTCATTCCAGCTACCTCCTTTATATACTCTCGATTTATCACTTATCAAAGTAGTTAATCCATAACCATACGTTGCCAAAGACATCGAATCACCATCTAAATAATCAATAACATTGCCCCGCTGATAATTTCTACGGCTAGCCGATTCTGCATTTGTAATGTTGACCATTTTTACACGGCCAAGACTATCAATTTCTGCTTCTCCATCTTGGTTTTTATAAATTTTCTCGTATTTATTTCCACGAAATGGAGCCACATCATCAACATCAATTAAAGATAATGGACGGAATACATCCATAACCCATTCGCTTACATTCCCCGACATATTGTAAATTCCAAATCCATTTGGAAAAAAAGATTTTACTGGAGCTGTATATACCGCATCATCATTTAATCCTCCGGCAACACCTGCATTATCCCCTGCACCACGTTTGAAGTTGGCTAAAAACTGACCCTGCCAACTACCATGACGAGTATCCCGTAAACCAGAACCAGATTGCCATGGATAAACTTGTTTATTAGATACTAACTCTTCTCCTCGCTGCCCTTCTTTTGAACTAGGTCTTGGATTTTGATTAATATATCCATAGGCCGCATATTCCCATTCTGCTTCATAAGGTAAACGGTAAGTAGGTTGTATTATACCATCTTCAAACGAAACATTTGTACGTGGTGTACCTTGCGGTGTTTTTAATGGATTCTTTTTTGAAGCGGCTAACTTACCGGGAGCTGCACTGTATAAACCTAATAAATAAGACTTCGAAGTGAAATTATTTTCCTGTTGTTGAGCCTGAACAGATTGCTTGGCCAAATATCCTTTCTCTAAAAGGATCCCTTCATTTACACGATCTCCTCTCCAAAGACAAAAGTCGTGGGCTTGCTGCCATGAAACTCCAACTACCGGGTAGTCGTTAAAACCAGGATGGCGGAAATAATATTCTACCAATGGTTCGTTATAACTTAATTCGCTTCTCCAAACCAATGTATCTGGTAAAGCTCTGTCAATGATGGCCTGATTGATAGGATCGGCCGAAGGATCGAAAACACGGCCAAGCCAGTGTATGTATTCACGGTAATGAACATTTGCTACTTCTGATTTGTCAATATAGAAAGAGGGAACTGTAACACGGCGTGGAATATTATTCCAATCTCCCATGACATCTTCTTCTGTTTGTCCCATGGTAAATGTACCACCTTGAACAAATACTAAACCTGGTCCAGCGGCCTGATCGGCAGCTTTGGCTATTTGATAGCCGCCCATGTTTTTATCATTATAATTCCAGCCGGTTGATTCGGATTTATTAAAACTTTTTTTACCAAAAAAGCTTTTTCCTTTGCAAGAGGCTAATAATACAATACTCGATAAAAGGAATACTAAATTTTTAACTTTCATTTGAATCTTATTTGACTTTTCTGAGTTTAATGGTCATCCTTTGAAATCCAATTTTTGAAACCAAGTATACTTGAACTTTTTTAAACCCATGTTTCAGAACAATTTAAACGTAGGGAAGATGATATTATTGTATTAAAATAAGGTTTTCCCATCCCGAATTGCGAATATAGAATTTGTTTCATTAAAAACATCCCGGAAAATATTGGTTTTTATGCCAATTTTAGACCACATTTATACTTATTGAGAATTATAAAAGTGCTTAAAAAACCATTATTCATATCGTTATTGATGCTTTTTTGCTTTCAAGTATTGGGGCAAAGAATTTACAAACCCAATGCTGTTTTATCAACAGCTGCCTGGTATAAAATTTCTGTTAAAAAATCAGGAATTTTTAAAATAGATGTTGCTTTCCTTAATTCGTTGGGAATAAATACTTCTTCCATTATTTCAAACAGTATCCGGTTTTTTGGAAATGGGGGGCAAATGCTTCCAGAATCAAATATAGAAAACAGAATTGATGACCTGGAAGAAAATGCAATTATGCTTGTTGATGGGAATGATGGCATTTTTAATGGAAATGATTATTTTTTATTTTATGCTGCTGGCCCCGATAACTGGAAAAAGGATTCAGTAAATAAACGTTTCATACACCAGAAAAATATTTACAGTGACCAATCCTTTTATTTTATTTCTGTTGGTGGAACTGGAAAACGAATTTCAAATCATCCATTATTCAATTCGCCGAATGTGTTCATAAATGCTTTTTCGGAAAGAGTATTTTATGAATCAGATACGATTAATTTATTATCAAGTGGAAAAGAATGGTTTGGTGAAGAATTTTCTGGATCTCCGGGTAAATTATTATCCAGAAATTTTACAGTAAATATTCCGGGTTTACAAATGAATCAACCCATCACATTAATATCCGATTTGATTGCCCGTTCTGTTGGCATTAACAGCCGTTTCGATGTGCGTATAAATAACCAATTAATTCAGCAACTAACCATTCCTTCTGTTAGTGGAGGTATTTACGATTTAGTAGCACAAAGTGCTCAAACCACCACCACTTCAAACCTCAGTCAGACGGGTATTTCATTGAGTTATACCTATGTGCCCGGAAGTTTTAATGCACAGGGTTGGCTAAATTGGTATGAACTATTTTGTCGGAGAAACCTTTCATTAAATGCTGTTGACCAACTGATGTTCAGGGATTGGAATACGGTTGGAAATAATATTGGAGAATATATCATTAGTAATGCTTTTTCAACTACAGAAGTTTGGAATATTACAAACGCATTGCAACCACAAAAAATGCAAGGCGTTTTTTTGAATAATGAATATCGGTTCACCAATAGTTGTGCGCAGCTTCAGGAATATATAGCATTTCATCCGGCTAATTTTTTAATACCAACGGTTATTGGTAAAGTAGAAAACCAAAATCTGCATAATTCATCTTCAGCCGATTATTTAATTATAACTCATGCCTCATACATGTCGCAGGCTCAACGATTGGCCTTATTTCATTTTCAAAAAAATGGATTGAGTTCAAAAATCGTAACCACAGAACAGGTATATAATGAGTTCTCATCAGGTTCCCCTGATCCGGTTGCAATGCGGGATTTTATAAAGATGTATTACGATAAAGCGGCTGGAATTTTAGCAAATCAGCCAAAATATGTACTGTTATTTGGCGATGCCTCATTCGATTATAAAAACCGGCTAGCCAATAATACCAATTTGGTTCCGGCTTATCAAAGTTCCAGTTCTTTAGATCCTTTGGCAACCTATGTCTCGGATGATTTTTTTGGATTTTTAGATAATCATGAAGATATCAATTCAGGAATTGTAGTTAATCTGTTGGATATTGGAATTGGCAGGATCCCCGCAAAGAATTTAGACGAAGCCAAAAACTATATTGATAAAGTGGAAGCATATCATGCAAAAGAAAGTTTTGGCCCCTGGCGAAATGATTTCATGTTTATAGCTGATGATGAAGACCAGAATCTTCATTTGCAGGATGCTGAAATTATTACACAAACTGCTTCGGTTACGAATCCATTATTCAATACACAAAAAGTATATCTGGATGCATTCAAACAGGAAAGTGGTTCAGCGGGAGGCAGGTATCCAACTGCCAATGCAGTGGTGAATAATGGAATTTTTAATGGCGCATTAATCTGGAATTATAATGGGCATGGTGGTCCTTTTCGTTTAGCGGAGGAAGTGATTCTAGATCAGGAAATAATCAACAAATGGAATAACCCGTACCGGCTTCCATTGTTCATCACTGCTACCTGTGATTTTGCACCATATGATAATCCTACTATAAAGTCAATTGGTGAAGATCTGTTATTGAGGCCAAAAACCGGGAGCATTGCTTTAATGACAACAACCAGATTGGTATTTGCTTTCAGCAATCGCATTATGAATGAAAATTATCTGAAATCAGCATTGCAAAAAGATGCAAAAGGCAATTATAAAACCTTGGGTAAAGCCATTCAGGATGCTAAGAATTTTACGTACCAAAATTCCGGCGATATCATCAATAACCGAAAGTTTACTTTGTTGGGAGACCCTGCTTTGACTTTGGCATTTCCAAAAATGAACGTGGCTGTTGAAAAGGTAAATGGCCAAATAATTACAGCCAGCAAAGACACATTAAAATCATCAGATAAAGTGATTGTTGAAGGGTCAATAAAAGATCCGTCAGGGAATGTAGTATCAAATTTTAATGGAACTGTTTATGGAACGGTATATGATAAAGTGCAAAGCATATCTACGTTAGGAAACGATCCGGGAAGTCAACCGGTTAGTTTTCAGGTACAGAACAGTGTTCTTTTTAAGGGGAAATCTACCGCAGTAAATGGTCTGTTTACCATGACTTTCAAAATGCCTGCAGATATTAATTTCCAGTTTGGCAATGGAAAAATGAGCTGGTATGCAGACAATGAAACGGTTGATGCAAGTGGGTTGTTTACAGATTTTATAGTGGGTGGTTCAGGAATAAATAAAAGTTTGGATAAAGAAGGACCTGTAATCAAAGCTTGGTTAAACGATGAAAAGTTTGTGAATGGATCGGTTACAAATCAAAATCCAATAGTAATTGTTCAACTTTCCGATTCATCCGGCATCAATACATCCGGTATTGCAGTCAATCATGATATTGTGGCAACGTTGGATAACGACAATAAAAAATACTTTGTACTGAATGATTTTTATGTAAGTGATTTGGATAGTTACCAAAAAGGAAAAATAAGATTTCAGTTGCCTCAATTAGAACCAGGGCCTCATATGTTGAAAATAAAAGCATGGGATCTGGTTAATAACTCCAATGAACAAGTATTGGATTTTGTTGTGGCAAATGATGAAAAACTGATTATTAAAAATGTACTCAATTATCCAAACCCATTTACAACCAATACACAGTTCTGGTTCGAACATAATAAACCGGGGCAGAATTTATTACTAACGGTACAAATTTTTACTATTTCCGGCAGATTAATAAAAAGCTTTAAAAAAACAATAAATACTCCCGGGAATCGTTTTTGTGAATTAGAGTGGAATGGTAGAGATGAGTTTTCCGAAAATATCGCCAAAGGCATTTATATCTATAAACTAAGTATAAAAGATGAGCAAGGTAATAGGCAGGAAAAAATAGAGAAATTGCTTAAGTTTTAAAAAGTGGTATAAAAATCAATATTTTAGACGATAATTAAATTCAAACTATCCAGGTACGATAAATAATTAAATAAGAACTAATGAGATCAATTGCGATTAAACTAACTGTCCTTTCAAGTATTATTTTAGGTTTTCAATCATCATCATCTGCCCAATCAGCCGGTAGAATAAATGTAGTCACAACAGCCGTCCCTTTTTTACGTATATCCCCAGATGCCAGAGCAGGTGGAATGGGTGATTTAGGAATCGCTACGTCGGCCGACGCCAATTCAACTTTTTGGAATTTGGCTAAAACTCCATTTAACAGTTCTAAAAGTTCATTTGCTTTTACATATACACCCTGGTTAAAAGACCTGGGATTAAACGACGTATATCTGGCTTCATTAGCCGGTTATACAAAAATAAGTGAGATGGAAGCCATATCTGGTTCTTTGCGTTATTTTAGTTTAGGCAATATTCAGTTCACCGATAATTTAGGAAACGATTTAAATACATTTCGTCCCCGTGAACTTGGAATTGATTTTGGCTATTCAAGAAAACTGTCAGATAGAGCCGGTGTGGGTGTAGGTTTAAAATATATTTATTCAAATCTTGCTGGTGGTGCAGCAATCGGAAGCACTTCTTATAAAGCAGGTACAGCCGTTGCAGGAGATATTTCTTACTATAATAACGGCGAAAATGAAGCTGGTACCGGTTGGTCTTATGGAGCTGTATTATCCAATCTAGGCACTAAGATTTCTTATACAGATAATGCAGACCAAAAAGATTTTATTCCTGCAAATTTAGGCTTGGGTGTTACTTATACCAGTGCTTTTGATGAAACCAATAAAATTACCTTTGGGATGGATATTAATAAATTACTGGTTCCAACACCTCCTGCAGAAGGAGATGCTGCCGGACTTATTGCTTATCGTTCGAAAGGAGTGATGGGATCTTGGTTCAGCTCTTTTGGTGATGCCCCAAATGGTTTTAGCGAAGAATTGAAAGAAGTCCAGATTTCTGCCGGAGCAGAATACTGGTATAATAATCAGTTTGCTTTACGGGCTGGTTATTTTTATGAAGATAAAACCAAAGGTGCCAGGCAATATTTCACCATGGGTGTCGGATTAAAGTATAATGTATTCGGAATGAATTTCTCTTATCTTGCTCCTTCAGGTACAGGCGTAAATCGAAATCCATTATCGAATACGTTACGTTTTTCATTGATTTTTGATATGGATAGCGAATCAGCTAAATAATTTTGAAATAAAAATTTATAGAAGCGATCCACCAAAGGCGGATCGCTTTTTCTTTTTCAGGATATTTGTACAACTTAAAAAATTACCATGGCATATCGAATTGGTTCAGGTGTAGATTTTCATCAATTGATTGAAGGAAGAGAATTGTGGATTGGAGGTATTAAAATTCCACATCATAAAGGTGCATTGGGGCATAGCGATGCAGATGTATTGCTGCACGCCATTTGCGATGCCATGCTGGGTGCTTTATGCTTGGGAGATATTGGTGTTCACTTTCCGGATACTGCTGCAGAATTTAAAAATATTGACAGTAAAATTTTATTAAAAAAAACGGTGGAACTGATAAAACAGGAAGGTTATGCAGTGGTTAATATAGATACAACTCTTTGTTTGCAGGAACCTAAGATTAAACCGTATGTCGGGGAAATGCAGAAAACCATTGCCAAAATAGCCGGTATTACAGAGAAAGACATTTCTATAAAAGCCACCACAACAGAAACAATGGGATTTGTAGGAAGAGAAGAAGGGCTGAAGGCTTATGCTACCATTTTATTGCAAAAACTTTAAACTTCCCGGGTTAATAAACCTGGTATTTTAGTAAGTAGATTTTCCGAGTTTTCAAATTCATCGGCTAATGTTTGCCATTTGTTTTCACATATCTTTGCCCGATGCCAGATTTCGAAATCAAGATTGTCAATAAATCAAGCAATTCATTGCCTGCTTATGCAACGGAAGGTTCATCAGGGATGGATATCAGGGCCGATTTAAAAGCACCTGTAGTTTTATCTTCTCTGCAACGGGAATTGATTCCTACCGGATTGTTTATTGAATTGCCTGCTGGCCTGGAAGCCCAGATAAGACCAAGAAGTGGATTAGCCATAAAGCAGGGGCTAACTTGTTTGAATACTCCCGGCACCATCGATGCAGATTATCGGGGAGAAATCAAAATCATTCTGGTAAACCTTTCAACCGAAAATCAAGTCATACATCCTGGCGATCGGATAGCTCAAATAATCATTCAGAAAGTAGAAAAAATTCAATGGAGACTTGTTGAAGAATTAACTGGTACAGTTCGGAATGTTGGTGGATTCGGACATACCGGAAAACAATAAAAATTTATTAATGATTCGAGTATTATTTTTTTTAGCAGCATGTACTATATCCCTGTTGTCTTGCAGGTCAACAAAAGTTATCCAGACAGCTATTGCAAAAAAAGATACCGTTGTCGTTGCACCGATAATTCCAGATACTGGTAAAGCAGATTCTCTTCGGTTTAGTAATGAGGTATATCAAAAATTAAAAAGCCAGCATATAGCGTATAAAACATTTTCAGCAAAATTGAATATTGATTATACTGATGCGTCTGAAAAAAAATATAACGTGAATGCGAATCTGCGTATGTACAAGGATAGTATTATTTGGATTTCTGTAAATGCAGTTTTAGGAATTGAAGCTTTGCGGGTTTATATAACAAAAACATCCGTGAAGATAATGGACAAGCAGAACAGAACGATTTCGGAGAAATCAATTTCTTCTTTACAGGAATTGGCTTCCATACCTTTTGATCTTACAACACTCCAAAATCTCTTAATCGGTAATCCGATTTTTTTAACTGAACAAATAATTTCTTATTCATTAAGTCCGGGTTCTATTTCATTATTAATGAATGGTGATTGGTTTAAGAATTTAATCACGTTGAATGAAACAGACGGAGCTTTACAACGTTCCAAACTGGATGATATAGATTTGGTACGAAACAGAACCTGCGATCTTTCGTATGCTGATTATGATACAAAGAAAGGCGTAAATTTTCCGGCAAAGAGAAGGATTTATATTGCAGAAAAAACAAAACTGGATATCAAATTAGAATTTAAGCAGTATGAATTTAATGAAGAATTAACATACCCTTTTTCAATACCAAGGAATTATAAAGCGTTATAAAACATTTATTGATTTATTTTGCCACAGGCAGAATAAGGATATCCGTTTTTATTTCCATGGTTTATGATCAAAAAATTATTATGAAGAAATCTATTTTTCTTATTGTGTGTTTTTTTGCTACACTTGCTTGCTTAAATGCGCAACAAACGCAGGATAAGGGGCAATTGGAAAAAGAAAGACAAGCCATACAAAAAGAGATCCGGGACATTGAGAATATTTATGGCCAGGTAAGAGGACAGACCAAGGAAACCCTAAGTCAACTTAGTTTGTTGCAGAAAAAATTAAATCTGCAGAATAAATACCTGAGTAATATCAATTCGGAAATAAAGATGATTGATGACAATATTTATCTGAGTAATGTGGAAATCTATCGGCTGAAACTGCAATTGGATACGTTGAAAAGCCAATATGCCAGAAGTATTATTTATGCATATAAGAATAAAAGCAATTACGATTTTTTAAATTTTATTTTTTCAGCGGGCAGCTTCAATGATATGATGCGCCGATTGTCGTACTTGAAATCGTATCGGCAATACAGGGAGAACCAGGTTGCTAATATTATGGAAACACAACTGCTGATTGAAAAAAGAAAGAAAGAGCAATTGATAAGAAAGGATCAAAAAAATGTTGCATTAAAAATACAGACAAAAGAAGTGAAAGTGCTGGCAACTCAGAAAACGGAGAAAAATCAGGTAGTAAGCAAACTCCGGTTAAGAGAAAAAGAATTGCAAAGACAAATCACTGCTAAAAGAAAAAGAGACAATGATTTGAGAAATTCAATTGCGTCTATTGTTCGACGGGAAATAGATGCAGCCCGAAAAGAAGCAGAAAAGAAAGCCGCTTTGGATAAAGAAAAAGCTGGTCCGGTTGTTATTAATCCATCTACTTCCAATGCCACAACAAATGTAAAAGCAGAGCCTGTTAAAACTGAAAAAATAAAAAGTTTTTTAAATCTGAATGAATCAGATGTTCGATTGAATAATAGTTTTGAATTGA
>JAYWEL010000215.1:0-7839 GCA_043779285.1 Chitinophagaceae bacterium
ATCTTAAAATGGAATACAGCATGCTGATACTATTTGTATTCTTGATTTTAGTTGTTGAGTTTTTTAAACGACATAAACCAACAATCTCCTAAAAAGAAAATTTCTTATTTTTTATTTTATATTCCTAAATTATTTGATATTTTGGAGTCAAATTGTTTAGCATAAAAAAGAATCTACTCACTTTTTCTTGTATATTTTTTGCATGTACCATATTGGCTCAAAACACTCAAACTTGGTATAAAGTTTTTACCGGAAAATCAGGCACACTAAATACGACACTACACTTACATAAGGCCGGGAAAATTATAGTGGCTATGTATGGCTCGGCCAAATACAGACAGCATCCAGCTTAGTGGTAGCAGTGGGCCCATCTCCCTTGTATTGACAGGCATATTAACGGCAAATAATTTTACCGGAAAAAGGCAATATATAAAAGAAGGCAGTTCAACCAAAGAAGCAGGGTTTCAATTACAGGAGAATAAAGAAAAAACATTTTCGTCTTTTACTTATTTTTCTTCAGCAGCAAAAGATTCGATTCCGCCTCAATACAAGAACCAATCAAGATTCGACTATTTTTTTTCTTCTGTTTGGCCAACCGGAACAATGCCATTAGATGAATTGCACAAAAAATTTATCCGTTTATCGCTGGGCATGAAAACAGCTATAATTGAACCTGGCAAATTTATATCAGACGGAAAAAATAAATAGTTGAAAGAATGGAAAGCGGACTATATAAAAATTGGTCCCACAGAAACTGCAGAATTAGGCATGTCTTTATTGTATAGGCAGGAAAATAAAATAATGGTCATGCTTGAAAACGAAAAACTGATCAGCCTGGCAAACTATTTTTTGTGGAAGCTGGAGGACAAATGCATGGAGAGTTGAGCACAACTGTTGCAACATTCAATAAGCAAACCGGCAAACAACTATTTCTAAAAGATGTTATCAATCTACAAGGAATTATCCTACTGCCCGCTATTTTAGATAAAGTAGCCCGAATAGTATATGGCGTAAAAAACACTAAGCCATTAGATGAAAATGGATTTACCGTAAAGAAGATTATGCCCACCGAAAATATTTATGTAACCGGTATTGGTATTTGTTTCGTTTATGCACCTTATCAAATAAAAAGTTTTGCAGATGGTGAAATAAATCTGGTGGTTCCATTTACTGCACTAACTAATTATTTGATGCCGGGGATAAAATAATTACCAAGCTTTTACTATCGGTATAGATTACAACCAATAAACTATTTATTGTATCTTTTAACTGAGCCATTAGCTCTAAAAATAACTTGCAAGAAGAAAAATTGAATTCATAAAATGCCAAGATTATACGCCATGTTGATTATTGTATTTATTTTCCTGTTCAATGCTTACTGTTCCAATCAGAACAGCAACATGAAGCCCGATGTAGAAGATCCTGGCATCACAGAAATGACGGCTATTACAAACCAAGTAATTGATAGCACCTATTTAGAAAACTTTATTGTACAATATATAAAAGATCCTAATTCGGCACAATTGCTCCGAAATTTTTATATCCGCCGGAATTATCAATTTGCCTGGTTTAATGAGGAAGGTCTTGCTGAACAAACACTTTTATTCTGGAATCTGAGAAATCATTATTTGCAATTTTATAAAGACAGCTCACTTTTATATAAAGAGCTGGATGATCAAATAAACGTATTGATCAATAGAGATATTCAATCAATCAATCTATTAAACGATAAAAGAAAAACGGAAATTCAGCTGACTCAGAATTTCTTTCTTTATGCAAAGCTTGTATATTCGGGGAGAATAGAACCAGAAGAATTGAGCTGGTTTATTCCCCGAAAAAAAATAGATGTCATTGCATTATTAGATTCCCTCATCGGTACAAAAGGAAACAACCAAAAAAAATGGGAACCCATCAATGAACAATATTCTTTACTAAACAACTATTTGATAAAGTACGCTGAAATTGAAAAAAAAGGGGGTTGGGGAATATTGGATAAAAAAAAGATTTACAAAAAAGGGAACCAGGATTCCAGTATCCTGGATTTTAAAAAACAACTTTTTATGCTGGATTATTTAAACAATATCGATAGCAACATTGCTTATGACAAAGCCATGGAATCGGCAGTAAAACTTGCACAACATAGTTTTGGATTTACAGAAAATGGCATAATAAATACTGCCCTGATTGAGGCTTTAAACATTCCGGTTAAAGATCGTATTGAACAGATACTGATCAACATGGAACGGATACGTTGGTTACCAGACATAACGGACAAAATTATTTTGGTTGCAAATATTCCAGAGTTCAGGTTGCATATAATCGAAAACAAAAAAGAAATTAGTAATATGAATATTGTAGTTGGAAAATCAGCCACCAGCACAACCATCTTTACAGATATGCTAACGTTTATTGTATTTAGCCCATATTGGAATGTACCTGAGTCCATCACGGTAACTGAAATATTACCCGGCATGAAAAAAAACATCCATTATTTATCTTCAAAGAATATGGAAATTACCGGTTACAGTAACGGGATACCCATCATCAGGCAAAAACCAGGTGGAAGTAATTCTTTAGGTCATGTTAAGTTTTTATTCCCCAATAGTTTTAATATTTATTTTCATGACACTCCTTCCAAAAGTCTTTTTAAAAAAGAAAAAAGAGCTTTTAGTCATGGCTGTATCCGGCTGGAGAAACCATTTGAATTTGCCCAATATCTTTTACGAAATGATACTGCATGGACATCCGAAAAAATAAAAATAGCTATGAATAGTAATAAAGAAAAATGGGTTGCACTTAAAACCCCAATCCCCGTTGTTATCACCTATTTTACTTGCTGGGTCGATCATTATGGAATGCTCAATTTCCGGGATGACATCTATGGACATGATGCTAAAATGAAAGATCGGTTATTTCAATAATTTGACTTATTTGAAAGTTAAAAAAATCAAACTCTTTTTACCAATTCCAATAATTATATACAGGTGTATTTTCTGTTTTTTATGTACGCATATTAGTGTTTATGACTACCCCATTCTATTTCAATACAAACTCCAGCCATTAAAAACTGTTGATTTAATTGCCCCCAGGTATAACTGTATTCAACAAAAGGGGAACATTTTGCATTTTCCAAAGCTATACCTGCACCCGAATTGAAGGACCAAAATTGTTTTGACTGTCTTTTACCCGTTTCCAGATTTTTCTCATTATCAGAATTATGACATATGCCAGTAATTGGATAAAATATTATGTGTTTAAAGACATGAAAATTATAATGGGCATTCAGGTCAACATCCGTTGCAGAATGTTGTAAATCTTCTTCATCAACAACTCTGTGTATCGGAAAGAACCGATTCACTTCCAAACCACCGGAGAGATGTTTGGTTACATGATAATAACTACTTACACTTAAACCTGTATGTGATGTATGAATATTTCGGATAGAAGCCAGATCAATACTTAATTTATTCTGGGAAAAACTTCTCAATGATAAAAGCAGCAAACTGATGCCGCCTATACTGATTATTCGGATGATTGATTTCATTTTACAAAGGAAGAATTGATTCTTGCTGTTGAAAATGATTTTTGCTTAATGCATACGTGACTTTTATCATGTTTTAAACAAAATAGAAATAGGATATTAGGCTTCGCACCTGATACAGATAACTTTTCAATCCAATTTCAAAAACAATCATCCTTTTTCTAATCACTGTCTTCCAGATGAAAATGCTGATGATGCGCACCTGCAGCTATATGCAATACAAAACCAACTATGGCTGTGTCTTTCAAGATACTTATCAATGCAATTTTTTTCATATCAAATGAACCGGCATTAAGATAGTTAGGCAAATGGATTGTCAGGATAAAAAGAATCAACAGGATCGCAAACACATAACCTGTAAATTTTACATACTGATTGGTTAAAAACGATAATCCTACAAGAATAAAAGCTGCTCCTACTATATAGGCCCAGGTTATTCCACCAATTAATGAATTGGGAACATACAGCATCAGATCTCTTGGATTTGTAAAATGAAAATACCCAAAAAGTATAAGCACTATCGCCAACAAATAAATAGCTATACGGGATATGACATGGTATTGTTTCATCGTAAAATTTTTTAAAGTTAGCATTATTAAACCGGTAAAAACATGATTTTCATTAGTCTTAATGTGATGTTTGTCATTCAAGCTTAATGCCGATGAATTTGAGAGTACATCGCCCAATAAATTCATCTCAAAAAAACTAATTTACATGTACTTCTTTCTTATCACTTTCATTCCCCATTCGGTCTACTGCCGTTACAATAATCTTGTTCAATTTTTGCATAGAAGCCCCAGTACCGGTTGTTCGATTTATTTCAATTGATCGGTCATGTTGATTTAGAATCTGATAATTCCATCTATTCCCATATTGATAATAAACCACCCATCGAAAAACATCTGTTTCTTCGGGTTGTGTCCATTTAATTACTAGACCATCTTTTTGTACAGTTGTTGAAACGATTGGTGTTGCAGGTGACTTGTTATCCAACCATGGACTTGGAGGTACAAGGGCTTGCTTTTTATATACACCCTTTAATAACGTATCGGCGAGTTTTATGTTTTTGGTAAGTGACGAAATACTCCAATGCACTACGCCATTGCTTTGTGGCAGCATGCCTCGAGAGATCATAATTTCGTTAATGATTTCATCTGTATTCTTATCCGTCGTATCACGTCCAACACTGATACCCGGCCAAAGATGACGGTTCATTTTATTTTCTCCGTTCCACCATCCCAACAATACCGGATAACTTTGTGCATAACGGTTTACCGGCCAGTATAATTGGGGAGAAAAATAATCAACCCAACCTTTGTTCAACCAAAGACGGGCATCGGCATAAAGCTGATTATACTGATCGAATCCTTCAATCGATTCGGGAAAACCCGGACGCCAGATTCCAAAAGGGCTTAAGCCAAATTTCACTTCCGGTTTTTTAGCTTTTATATTTTTATATAATCTTTCTATCAATTGATTTACTGCATCCCGGCGCCAATCTGCCTTCAGTAACTTACCGCCGCTTTTTTGATAAGCGGCCCAGCTTACGGAATCCGGGAAATCGGCAGTTCCGTTATAGGATGGATAAGGATAAAAATAATCATCCAGGTGAATGGCATCAATATCATAACGGTTAACGATATCCATAACTACATCATTCGTAATATCCTGAACTTCCTTTTGGGCCGGATCCATCCACCAATAACCCTCCTGCAGTTTCATCACCAAGTCCGGACGTTTTTTAACAATAGACTGTTCACTGATATCTTTTGAATCTTTATGATGTGCCCTGTATGGATTAAGCCATACATGTAATTCCATTCCACGGTCATGGGCTTCTTTTACCCAGAATTCCAGCGGGTCGTAATATGGATCTGGAGCTTTTCCCTGCTTACCTGTTAGAAAATAGGACCATGGCTCCAACTCACTTTTATACAGGGCATCTGCCTGTGGCCGAATTTGTAGGATTGCTGCATTGAAATGATGTTTTTGCAAAAAATCAAGCAATACAATGGCTTCCTGTTTTTGATTTTCTGTAGAAAGCCCGGGTTTACTGGGCCAGTTAATATTTGCTACCGATGCTATCCATGCAGCACGAAATTCCTGCATAACCTTTGGAAAAGAATCACTTGTTTCTACAGATAGCTTCTTTGTACCGACACAGGATTGCATTGCAACAAAGCAAAATAATATGATAACATATAAAAATCTATTATGCATAAAAGTTTGAATTTATAAATACACAGTAATTGATTTTAAAGATAGCATAAAATGCAAATCGCACATTTTATTTTGATATAAGGGCTTTATAACAAAAAAAAAATCAATTATTTAAATAGTGGATAAAAGACCAGAAACAGGTCCATTTTATTTATTGTTTTTCTTAAAAAACATTTTCTTCAACTAAGCATTATTATCCAGCCCTGCTCTGAGCAGTTTTAGAAATAAATTCCGGATGACACCAGTTTCAATTTTATATTGGAAACACCGATGATAATTCTAATATTGACCACCAGTCTCGGAACAGCATTAGTGTTAATGATGGAAATTTTGCCCAGGGTTTTAAACTAATCGAAGCCTGATGCTGAAAAAATAAATCTAACCCAATCTTGAAAAATAAAAAAAGGGACTGTCTCTTTTTGAGACAGCCCCTTTGTATTTTAAGTCATTCAATTATTGTGAACCAAGGTCCTTTCTTAATTCCATAATATACTGTTCTGATTTTACAACTGCCCCATCTAGAAGTTTTACCCGATCATCCCAAGCTGTGCCGCCATATATTTTAGTGTATTCGTCTCTGAAATTTGGGCTACCAGTTGCTGGCATAGCAAAATAATTAGTCTCCAAAGTTTTAAACCCATCTTTCAAATTACGGATGGAAACGGTTACCTGATCAGAGCCATCCCATAATTGTTCAAAAAACGAATAGCTCAGATTTGCAAAAAAACTTCCAGAAAGTTTCTTATAAACATTGATCGCTCTTGACAGTTCCCTTCTGTAATCACCCACGTTTAAACCTTGTTTCAGGTGGTTGACCGTTACTACAAACTTTTCTGCCTCTACTTCCGGTCTAAAGCTCAACGTATCTATAAAACGGTACGTGCCATTTCGGGTATCTTCCAGTAATGGGAAAAAGGTTTTGTCCAAATCAAGACTATGCACTGTGGCATCTGCTCTTTCTTTATCCATATCTGCAAAAGATCTGCCGCTGTTTACCAGGTGATAATAACCGGCGTATTCGCCGCTTAATATTTCATAAACTGCAATTTTTTCATCGGCTTTGTGAAATTTGGCAGTATGTACTTTATACGCAGTTTCAAATGCCATCTTCTGTCCAAGTTTTGGTTTTACGGTATTGACGGTGGACATTACGTTTGCCGGCGACGTTGTTTGAGAATAAGCTGCCAGGCTAGTAACCATCAGCAGCAATACAAGAATTCGTTTCATGTGTGTTTATGTTTAGGTTAAAAATAAAATACAACCTTAAATAGAACAGATTTAAAAGGGTATACGGAAAACTAAACACTAAATCGAGGGGGCATTACCGGTAAGTAATAAAAGGGACGGAAATTATAGAATTGAAAGCTACTGAATTCTTTAATAGTAAACGAACATTTTTTAAAAAAATATTATGGTTCAATTATGCCCTTTAATCATCTTTTTTAAAAATTCATTCCGAATAAGGGTATTCGTTAAATAATACTTGAAGATTTGAAACCTTGAATTTGAAATATAAAATCATTCATCAACATTAGTTGGTTGTGCATTTGAAATCAATTTCCTGTTTTTTAAATCATATTGTTGTCCACTGTTGAGGTAAAAGAAAGGCCGGCCACCTAAATATACCCTTTTATGAAACTGATAGTGCTTACGGATAATCTAAACATTTAATCATTAAAAATTCCACAATCTTGTAATATTAAAACCAATTACAAACTGACCTTCCCTGTAATCGTTCCGGTTAAACACATTGTTGCTCTGCGGCACAATACCATAATAATTTCCGGCAAATACCTGGAAAGCATGTGAACTGGTGGTGGTTTCAAATCCAAAAGAAATATTCGGATGAGGGTTGTTGGTGGTATGTTGTGTCAATGGCTGATCATAACCAACTATGATGGCAGACTTTTCGGTTATTTTATACCTACCAAGTGCTGAAATGGCCATATGTCCATTTTCCATTTTCTTTTGTATCAAACCGTTTTTATCAACATAGGCTTCTACATTATTAAACCAGGAAAGGCTGGGAGCCACCTGCATAGAAAACTTGTCGGTAATTTTGCGGGCAATAATCAACT
>JAYWEL010000216.1:0-7819 GCA_043779285.1 Chitinophagaceae bacterium
AACCACGTCTTAGTGCGGTAAAATTAAGAAAAAACCAACCTATATCTTTGACTCAGAAGTAGTTAAAATTTTAAATCCAAAAAGGTGGACAAGTCAGGAATAAAATGGTCAACCTATTTCAGGGCGAGACACCTGTTCAATAATCTAACGCAACACTAAAACAAAGCTTTTGTGATTCCTTATTTTATTTCTTTCAATAATTCTTTTACTGCGGCTTCTAATTGTTGATCGGTTCCTTTATTTACTTTATTGTATTCGTTCATTAATTTAATATCGGGTTCGGTTTGTGCATTTTCTAAATATTTTCCATTCATACTTTTTACTCCTAATGGTGGCACACCCCAACGAATACTATTATCTTGTAACGATTCCCACCCTGCATAGGTGCAAGTTCCGGGTACTGGCATGCCTACTAATTTCCCAATATTTAAAGTTTGATATCCAAATGCAAAACAATGCCCATCCGAATAATTGGCTTCATTAGCCAGTGCAATACTTGGTTTTAACCAGCGGAAAGTGGGTTCATAACTTTCAATATGCGTATCAGTAGCATTATACATATAGGCTTTACCGGTTAAGAACGTAGCCAAATCTGAAACCAAATCTCCTCCTCCATTATTTCTGGTATCTACAACCATTCCTTTTTTGCTGCCATATTTTCCCATCATGTCGTCGTAAACATTTCTATACGCTCCGTCGTTCATGCCGGGAATATGAACGTATCCCAACTGACCATTGCTTAGTTTTTCTACTTCTTCCTGATTTCTTTTTACCCATCTTTTATACAGCAATTGATTTTCCTGACCTATCGAAATCGGCTTTAAAACAAGATCTCTGGTTTTGCCTGATTCTTCAATTTGAAGTAACACATTATTGCCTGCTTTTCTATTTAAATATTGTGGTAAGTCTTTGGCAGGTGTAATTAATTCTCCATCGATAGATAAAATAATAGTACCGGGCTTTACATCAAACCCTGCCTTATCTAAAGGGCCTTCTTTTATTACTTCATCAATTTTTACTCCATTACCTGAATAATTATTATCATAAAAAACACCTAAAGATGCAGTAGCATCTCCACTTGCATTGACTGAATTAAACGAAGCCCCACTATGAGATACATTTAACTCACCAAGCATTTCGCTCAGCATTTCTGAGAACTCGTAATTATTGCCAATATGTGGTAGAAATTTTAAATAATCATTTTTCAATCGCTTCCAATCTGCTCCATGATAGCCCGCTGTATAAAAAGTAGTTTGTGTTTTACGCCAAATATGTTCGAACATAAATGATCTTTCAGCAGCAACATCTAAATTTAATTCTCCGCCTGTACTAACCGATGTTGGCTTACCGGAGGATACTTCAATTTTTGAAATTCTTCCATCGGCTAATAAGAATATATTTTTTTGATCTTTATCCCAATACATAGAGCCTCCACTATTGGCATTTAGCGGAGCTAATATTTTAGTTTCTTTGGTTCTTAAATTAGTTGACCACAGGTTGTATCCTTTTTCAAAACTAGTTAAATAATACAAAGTTTCTCCGTCTTTTGAAACTAGCATGTCAGAAAAATCAGAGGAGTGAATGGTTAATCTGGCTCTTCTTTCATTCAGTCCATCCCAATCAAAAACTACTAAAGAGTCTTTTTTCACCTCTTTCTTTTTAGAGGTATCTGCTTTTGTTTTTTCATCGTCAATATCTTTTAACAAAGCTGCTTCGTCTTTCGATAGTTTTACTTTATCCCAACCTTCTTTTGTAAAAAACATCATGTACACATCATTTTGTGATGAGCCACTTTGAGCATAGCTTTTTAAACCATCTTTATTACTACCCCAAATCATGGCTTTGCCATCCATTACCCATTTTCCTCCATTATCGCCAAACCCACTTTCGGTTAGGTTCATCAGTTTTCCCTTACCATCAGAAGCAATTAATCCTATCTCCGAGTTTCTTACACCGGGTGTTTTAAAATCCAGTAAAAACCATTTCCCGTCGGGGCTCCAGGAAAAATCATGAGAATTATCTCCGGCAGAATAAATTTCTTTTCCTGCAAAAATTAAACGGGTTTGTTTGGTTTCAATATTATATACTTTTAACGAACCTCTGTTTTCAATAAACGCTATTTCTTTTCCGTTAGGGGAAAATTTAGGTTGGTAATTTTCGTTTTCATTTACAATTAATGGGGTTTCGTTTAAAGTGGTAGAAGCAAAAAAGTAGGTTTCCTGTTTTCTGTTTAATTCGGTTAAGTAAATACCCCATTTGTTATTTCTTTCGCTAGAGTACATTAGTTTTTTTCCATCGGGTGAAAATGTAACAGATCTTTCTTGCTCAGTGGTATTGGTAATGCGTTTTGAAATATTTCCATCAACACTACTTGCAAAAACTTCTCCTCTAAATACAAAAGCTACTTCTTTATTGTTTGATGAAATGGCCAAATCTCTTATTCCGCCAGCTACTGGTACTATTTTTTCGTTATTAGTTTTTACATCGTTATTAATATTAATCGAAACTTTTTGAGCAGAGGATCCTTCTTTTTGAATATAAATGGATCCATCCCAGCTGTAGCATAATAAGTCGTTATTTGATTTGCTTAAAAAACGTACCGGATGATTTTTAAATGTTGAAACGGTTTTTTTAGACGTGCCATCTATATTCATTTTATAAACATTAAACGATCCGTTCTCTTCGCTTAAATAATAAAAAGATTTATCGTTATTAGTAAAAACCGGGCTTCTATCTTCTCCATTAAAACTGGTTATTTTTTTATGTTCGTCGGTTTTAAAGTTATAAGTCCAAACATCTCTAGCAATTGCCGATGTTTGATGTTTACGCCATGTATTTTCTCCGCCTTTTTTATCATGGTAAATCATTACATCGCCGCTTGCATTCAATTTTACATCTTCAGCAGGGGTAGTTAATACTTGCACTACTCTTCCGCCGTTCATTGAAACTTTGTACAATTCGGGCATGCTTCCTGTATGATATTGACGATTGGTTGAAGCGTCTAATCTGGCAGAACCAAAATAAATAAACTTTCCGTCGTTACTAAATGAATAGGGAAATTCTGATGCAGAATGAAACGTTAACCGCTTGGTTTCGCCGCCATTGATACTAATAGAAAATAAATCAAAATTTCCAAATCTGTCGCTTGCAAATACAATCGTTTTTCCATCAGGACTCCAGATAGGCATATAATCATGCGCTTCGTGAAGAGTTAATACTGTGGCGTTTCCTCCATTAGATGGAACTTTATATAAATCTCCTTTATAGGTAAATACAATCGTTTTTCCATCGGGAGATATGGCACAATATCGCAACCAGTTTGGCTCTGTTTGGCTATATGTAAATTGAAAAGCAAATAATAGAATGATGACCGTAAAAAGTTTTTTCATAATAAATAAATGAGGAGGGAAGATAACGAGAGTTTGCGTAGTTGTAAAACCGATTAAATAAAAAATATAAAATACCTACCCATGATTTTAATTTAAAATCGCCAACCATAACTTTTGGCTACACATTTTATTTGCTATTTCATTTCTACACTTTTTCATTTTGTATATGTATACTTTAGTACACAAAAAAATAGTTCATGAGTTCATTTTTTTTAAATTTGATTTTTGAAAAATAAATGGCTTGTTAATTTAGCAATATCTTAAACCATTTATCTACGGTGCTTTCCATGGAAGACATGTTCATGCCTCCTAAAGAACGGCTGCCTCCACTCATGCCAGCGGGGCTTTGACCACCTGCACTTCTGTTGCTTGGTCCAACCATACCCGATCCAGCTCCCATACCCGAAGGCATTTCCATTTTACCAGACTCTTATCCGATGGACATATTGATAATATCCGGAACAGCTCCATTAAATATTTTTGCCAATGGAACGGTCAGACTATATAACATTTCTGTTTCATTGATAGCTTCATTGGTTGCTTTAATTTCTGATTCAGGTAATTGAATGAACACCATTTCTTTCACATCGTTTTTACCCCAAACAGCCAACATAGGAAGTTGTTTCAATTGTGCATTCAATCCCCGCTCTTGCCCCGGGTTTGAGGATCGGTTTTGCATATCGGCCATAGAGAGAGTACCACTCTGTGGCATGGGGTATTGAAAAAACATACCTTTTCTTTTCTTGGCTTTCACATCAAAATAAAAAGCAAATCCCATGCGTAGCATTTTTCATGATGGATGTCTTATCTGCGGTTTTTAATTTGATGTTCAGATTATTGTCTGAACGGGTAATCTGGCAATGAATATTATTCGATGGATCCTTAAATGGAAATTCATTTTTGATTATGGAATCTTGTGAAATACTTACCAGTGGATTGATCAATAAAATACCAAACATACAAAGCAGTTGCAGGAATAATGTTTTTTTCATAATGCAGTTTTTTTGAAGCAATGTAAGCGTCTTTAATGAAGTGTTGTATGTTCTGGTATTTAAATTAATTATTTTTTTATATAAAAAATCCATGAACATCGTTTACTGAAATTAAGATAAAGCAATAAAGGCGAATATTATTTATTACGGAATAAATAAACCAATTCCGGTAATGTCAAATAAAAAAACCGGCTGTTCATAGCAGCCGGTTTGATAAGTTATTTTATAAAATTATTTAGCCGGATTCGGAGGAAAGATGCCCTTGCATAGCGCTTGCATCATAAAGTCAATCTTTCCCGCTTTATTAAAACGCCATGTTTCCTGTAGACTCACAGAATCCACTTTTCCGTTGGCATCGGTCATCACTTCATTTCCCCAAACGGCCACCCAATGTTCGTCCTTATCGGTGCTTTTTAGTGCAAAAATCGCATCTACAGATACTTCCATTCCCTTAAAAGAGCTCCGGAAATCCTGCATGCCTTTCAGAATTTGGTCTGTATGGCCTACCATTGCAGAACCATCGGCCATAAAAAAGGAGAGGCTGTCGGCAAAATATACTCGGCCCGGACTTAGGTCGCCTTTTTTCCAATCATCCCATAAGGCTAACACGGTTTCGGTATTGGCTGCATCATCCATGATAAAAGAGGCTGAATAACCGGGGGTTAAACCCATGCATGTTTACTGGAACATCCGCCTTTGCAGTGGCTGCTAATTCGGCAGATTTATCAGCATTTCAGGAAATAATAAAAAGCGAAAAAGTGGCAAAAAAAATTCGTTTCATAATTGTTGATTTTAGTTTAAAATAATTTAAGGAACCGAAATCAGTTTTAAAAATGGGGGGAGTGCAATTCGAAGTTAAGTTTTTTTTAATATGATAATGCTATTTTTTCTAACTCATATCCAAAACTTGGATTAGTAAAGAAAAAGCCACTGTTGCTAAGTGTTTGATGAAGGAAAGACAGAATATTACACAGGATAGGATTTAAAGAATTAGGATCATGTCTTCAGTAAAAAAATTAACCAAGAGTACTTATATTTCCATATTTCAACAGATTGGCATCGTAATTCTTTTTGGCTTTCTCCAACAATCTTTTGAAATCGGGATCTTTCCGGTAAACATTAAAGAGATTGATATTGTTGAGCCAATTAAAATTATTACTTCCATTATCAACTCTTTTTTCAATACGGGCCAGCAGCTCTTTCGATATCTTGTTTCGGTTAGTATACAACAGAACTAAATTGTCATAGCGAAATGCGATGTCAACTTTTTCCAGCTCACCTTTTGCAGCATAGAGTTGTGATCTTAGAAGGTTATAAAGGCCGGGTCTTGCATCCAATTTTTTCTGCACCTTATCATATTCGCCGAAATTAATCTGCCAACGTAAAAGAGTAGCTTCAAAATGAAACATATCATTTGTTACCTCAGTACAGGTTTGAAAAGCTTTTTTTGCTTCAGCATATTTTCCCGTCATAGCATATGCATTTCCAAGATGTGCATAATTTGTGGGGTCAAGCGGGTCGGCTTTAATAGAAGCAAGAAAAAACGGGATAGACTCTGCATGAAGACCAAGATCTAAGGAAAGTGTAGAACCTAAATTCAAATTCGTCAATGGATCTGCCGGAGCCAGGAAATACGCTTTTTTAAGATAGTAAAAACAACTGTCAAATTTGGGATCTGTACGATGCATGATGGCCCATGCCATAGCCGTATTTACAAAAGATGAATTGGGTTTTAATTGCAACGCTTTTCTTGCCAACTGCTCTTTTAGTATCAATAAATCTTTCGGGAATTCTTGTTCGTTTTTGTTTCGCAGTTCATCATATACTTCTGCAAGCCCTGCATAGGCTTCTGCATAATTCGGATCCAGCTCGATGGCTTTTTCAAAAAACTTTTTAGCCTTTTCAAAATCTTCATTGAGGTGCGTATTGAAATATTTTTTATACATGAAATAGTATCCTTTCTGAAACTGTTCATACGCTTCTACATTATCGGTAGGCGTTTCGTTGATTTTTGCATTGGCCTCCGGGGAAATTTCTATTTCAAATTTTTGTGCAATCATTCTTGAAATTTCGCTTTGCACTTTAAAAATATCATTCATCACTCTGTCAAAAGTTTCACTCCAGAGATGAGTTCCGTCACTTGCTTTTATTAACTGGGCCGTGATGCGTATGGTATTACCTGATTTTCTCACACTTCCTTCCAGCAAATAGGCCACACCTAATTTTTGCCCGATAGTTATGAGGTCTTCATTTTTTCCTTTGAAAGCAAAGGAAGATGTCCGGCCAATTACTTTCAATCCTGGTAATTTGGTGAACATATTAATCAGTTCTTCACTTAAGCCATCAGAAAAATATTCCTGTTGCGGATCGCTGCTCATATTTACAAAGGGAAGCACGGCAATGGATTTTTCGGGTGCATCAAAATCCGAAGAAGTACCCTGTTCTTGATATACAATAAAATACCAGGATAAGGCTGCAGCCAGAACAAATAAGGCTAAGCTTGCAAAAAGAATTTTTTGTTTTGTATTGGACTTGCGGATGTTTTCTTTCTTCAGATGTTGAGCAATTTCTGCATCGTAACTCAAGGTTCCAATTAATTTCAGTTCATAAATTCGTACCGACTCACTGACGTTTTTCAGCGTTTCCTCCCGGATGAATTCTGTAAGTATTTCTTTTTTATTACTAACGTTTTTATAAATAGCTTCTGAGACATAGGTTCCGCCAATGGGTGCAAGGGCTTGCAACCGTGAAGCAATATTTACACCATCACCAAACACATCATGGTTTTCAAAAACCACTTCGCCTAAATGAATTCCAATTCTTAATCGAAGGCCATCAATGCCGATGCAGGCATGATGGATTGCACCAGCACACATTACCGCATCTGTAACCGTATTGAAACTTGCCAATACCCCATCGCCCAGTTCTTTTATCCAGGTACCATTGTATTGTTTGATCAGTGGTTTTTGAATCTCCCGATTTTTTCGGAGTAGTTCAAAAGCTTTCTTTTCGTCAGCTCCCATTAATGCAGTGTAACCTGCAATATCGGTGAACATGATGGCGGCTAGCTGGCGGGATTGAGACATATCAATATTATGTGTAATTAAAGATAATGAAAACGGAGTAAGTCATTGAAAGATTTATTTTCTTCCTGAAGGTCTTGTTTCGTGGATCAGTCTTCTGATTTTTTGACAACTATTTTCCATTAAACCAGTAAGGTCAACTGTTTTTTAGCCGTTGTTAATATGAGAGCTTTGGAGGTGGGGGAAAAAAATAACAAAAGAGATTGTTTGTTGGTGATAGCTAACATTGCATCATCTGCTTACGAATACTAACAAAGGCGAAACCCCGATAAATTTGAAACTCCGATAAATGCGAAACATCAGCGGGGTTGCACTGAACTTGTTTTAATGTAGAAGTGTACAAAGTGAAAAACAC
>JAYWEL010000217.1:0-3293 GCA_043779285.1 Chitinophagaceae bacterium
AAAAGATGAAATGGCTTTGCAATTTGAAGACATCAACAAAAGCAATGTTTATTTTGTAAAAAAAACATTGCGGAAAATATTACGTAACACCAATAAATATATCCGGTACAGCGGTTCTGAAATTGTGGAAACAGAATTGCTGATGCAGTTTTGTTTTTTAGTAAAAGAATTGGGGAATACCATCAATAAAAATCCAGTGATCTCCAATATTTATCAGAACCAGTTGAAGAAAATAAACAAGGCCGTTGCGGGTATGCATGAAGACCTGCAATATGACTACCTGAAAGAATTAGCTGCATTAGGAGAGTAGGTCAATTGCCCAATAATTGAATCATGTATTGAAGTCCTTTCTCTTGGGTAAATGCAATATTACGGTTGGGCACTTCATCAATATCGGGGTAACTGTCGATGGCTTTACTCACACTATCTTCCCGTAAAAAATGCAACATCGGGTAAGGGGATCGGTTCGTGTAATTGGATGGGTCATCATCAGTGCTTCCGGCAAATAAATATTCGGGATGAAAACTGGCAATCTGGTAAATGCCTTCATAATCCTGTTCTGCCAGCAATGCTTCAGCCATGTCATGCAGTTGAAGATAATCTTCAAATGGTTGAAAACTTCCCGGTAATATCAGCAATGACGTTTCAATGTTTTCATTTTCATCCAGTTTTTGGAAAGATTGTATCACCGCTTCTAAAACAGTTTCGGCTGTGGCATTTTGTAAAACTTCGTAATGGATACTATTCTTTTTTACTTCTCTTGCAGCAAATGGACAGAAGTTGCAACCAATGACTACATCGATGATCCATTTTTTTGTTTTAGCTATAACCGTTTCAGTATCTGTATGATTCATGCTGAATTTTTAATGAATGGATTTGATATAAAGTTCTTCCACTTTTTTTCGTGCCCAATCTGTTTTGCGTAAAAATTTCAGGGACGATTTTATGCTCGGGTCACTGTTGAAACAATTGATACGGATGATGCTACCTAATTCCTCCCAGCCAAAACGTTTCACCAATTCAGTTAAAATGAATTCAAGTGTTTTGCCATGCAGGGGATCTGTGGATGTCATTGATAATTATTTGCCGTAAAGGTAGTTTTTAAAAAAATGAATGAGCATATACAAAAGGTAAATAACGATGCCCAACAAATCAGAATTGGTTGCAAGAGTAGTTTAATGATTGATAAAGAAGTAGATTAACGAACTAAAATGGTCGTTCCTTTTTGCCGGTAGTTTTTATTATCCAACCCAATGCCCTCAGCAATCCACACTACTGTTTGTGTAGATTGGGGGAGCCCTTTAAATCTCCCATCCCACCCACGGGAATTGGATTTGAGATCAAATAATAATTGTCCCCAACGATTGTAGATCCGGAAATATTTGAATTCTTTAATGCCTGCAGCCAAAGGTTTTAGAAAATCATTCAGGCCATCATTGTTTGGTGTAAAAACAGTGGGCACATAAAAATTAATTTCTTTAAAAACCCGGATCATTTGCGTATCAACCGTATTGCAACCATTGATTGTGTTTATGGATATAGTGTACTCTTTATCTGTTGTGCCATTAAAAATCGGATTAATAATTTCGGAGTTATCTAAAAAAGTTGGTGGATCCCAGATTACAGAATTTCCAATCGTTCTGGCGTTTAATTGAAGTGGAATATTTAATGCAGCATTTTGTGTAGGATATCGAATACCGGGTTTTGGTGATTCTATGATAACTGTTTTTGTTGCAGTATTTACTACACAACCTTTACTATTAAAAAGCAATGCATAGTATGATCCGGATTGATTTGCTTTAAACTTTGTTTTAGTAGCTCCTCTAATTGGTACAGCATTAAAAAACCATTGAATGCTATCAGTATATTGTACAACTAATACCGCACTGTCTTTGCTGGTGATACAGAAAGATTGTTTTCCTAATACCTGAATACTTATATCTATTAAAGAAGCAAAAACTACAACAGTATCAGTGCTCACACAACCTCCTCCGGCGGAACTCACGGTTTGAACATAGGTTGTATTGTTTGCCGGCCCGGCTCGGGGATTGGCAATAGTTGGATTTGACAAACCGGTTGTAGGGCTCCATCTATAAACTAATCCTGGTTTTGGTGTCGATCCAATTTGTACAGGAACCAGATTACATGTTTTAATGTCATTACCGGCATTAGCTCTTATTTGTAAGGTATCTAATAGCCTTGCATAAAGCGTATCCAAACATCCATACCCGCTATAGGGAACTACTTCAACAGCAACCGTTGTTCCTACAGGAGGAGGCGGTTTGATAGTGACAATTTGTTGTGTGCCAATACTTGTCGAGAAATTACTGTTGAACCAGGTATATTGCTGATATCCATATGGGGCAATTACATTTACCAAGGTATCATCTGTACAATATGAAGCACCTACAAATTCATCGCTACATTCTGAATTGACATCAATATAAGCATAGCCAAAATGCCTTGTAAAAGTGCAATCGGCTGTCTTAAAAAAAAGCCGGATTGTTTTGCCGGCATATCCATTCAAGTTTATAGTAACAGCTGACCAATCTTTATACCATATATCGGCTGTAGAAACCCGTATTGGAGATTTCATAAAACCGGGTAATGAAGATCCGATTGGGTAGAATGTAAAAGATGAACAATCAATAATAAGATTATCAGTCTTATTGGATATCTCAAGTTCAAGTCTGGGTTGTTGAAAAGCTTGGTGGTTGGGATCCTCAAATACAACAGCATAATGATAAATCAAGGAGTAAGTGTTTTTGTTTGCCGGTATAGTAAATTCATATGAAATGCCTTCGGCTAATCCACCACCCTGATCATTGCCAAGTTTGATGGAATATCCACTTCCATTAGGGCAATTAATAGGGAATCCACCATACGGGTCTGTTAATCCTGCCTGTCCTGAAGAAAACATGGTGTGTTGATTATATACAGACCCACCAGACTGATTGAGGGTAATGACATTACCGCCACTTGCTGCAGAAACAGAACCAGTATAACATATCCAGTTTTCAAAACTTCCTTTTTCAAAATCAATATTGGGGGGGCATATTTGGGCAGAAACAAAAGATGCAAATAGTATTGTAAAAACTAAACTGGAATATCTTGCATATAATTCTGTACTGCAGCTTTTAAAAATAGTATTGAAACTAAAGTAAGGCAAGGTTGTAGATTAAGTATTTAAAGTTAAAATATCCTCTACACATTGTTTCATAATTTATAAAGAGGATGCACTAACGTATGTTTGAAAAAGAATACATGATTATTAATGCAGAACTAGTACAATA
>JAYWEL010000218.1:0-7793 GCA_043779285.1 Chitinophagaceae bacterium
GAATTCGCATCGACAACTATTTCTAAGGGAACAGGGAATAAGATCGAGATCCTGAAAGAAATTCATTTCCCGCATTCAGTAGGATTACTTTATTCAGCATTCACATATTTTCTGGGTTTTAAAGTTAATAGTGACGAGTATAAATTGATGGGATTGGCTCCCTATGGAAATCCATTCTCAGAACAGTTTGAAAGATTTTACCAACTAATAACAACAAAACTGATCAGGGTCTTTGATGATGGCTCTATTCATATAAACCAGCATTACTTTGATTATGGCTCCGGGTTAAAAATGATCCATGAAAAGAGATTTGAAAAATTATTCGGATTTGTTACTCGCAAAAAAGATGAAGATTTTAAGCTATGCCATCTTGATTGTGCTTTGGCTATTCAACATATTCTTGAAGAAATTGTACTGAAGTTGGCAAAGCATGCTTTTCAATTAACGAATAGCAGGAATTTATGCCTGGCAGGAGGAGTGGCATTAAACTGTGTAGCCAACGGAAAAATTCAAAAAGAAAATATTTTTGAAAATATTTTTATCCAGCCCGCTGCGGGTGATGCCGGAGGTGCTTTAGGTGCTGCTTTAGCCGGATACCATATTTATTATAATAAAGAATTGTCATTTACAGGCAATGATAAAATGAAGAATGGTTATCTCGGACCGGGTTTTGCGGAAGAAAGTATACTAACTGTTATTAACTCAGATAAACCATTTTTTAAAAAAATTAATTCTTCTAATGAATTATGTGACCATGTGGCCAAACTGATAAAGGAAGGAAATGTTGTTGGTTGGTTCCAGGGAAGAATGGAATTTGGCCCCAGGTCTCTTGGCAACAGAAGCATTCTTGCAGATGCCAGAAATCCGGATATGCAACAGAAGGTAAACCATAAAATTAAATTCAGAGAGGGATTCAGGCCTTTTGCTCCGGTTGTTTTAGCTGAAGATGCTCCTTTATACTTTGATCTTGAATCTCCTTCACCCTATATGCTTTTAGTGCAAAAAGTAAAAGAGGAATACCTGATTGATCTCCCTTCAAATTTTCATGAACTTCCCTGGCAGGAAAAATTGGCTGTTAACAAAAGTAAATTCCCCGCTATTACACATGTTGATCTTACAGCTCGCATACAAACTGTATCTGCAGAATCCAATCCTTTATTTTATTCCTTACTTTCTTCTTTTAAAAATTTAACAGGCCATGGATTGTTATTAAACACCAGTTTTAATATAAAAGATGAACCGGTAGTTTGTACGCCACAAGAAGCCTTTGATTGCTTTATGAAGACGGGTTTGGATTATCTGATTATTGATCATTTTATTTTTGCCAAACAAACTGATAAATGAACCTTTAGAAAAGCCTGAGCTGTTAGCTTATTTTATTCTAATTTTAATTTTGATATAAAAAGATATGCTCGAGTTTTTAAAAGACATGTTTGGGTTCCTGAAAGAACGAAAAAAATGGTGGCTGACCCCCATGATCATTATACTAATTCTTTTTGCAGCTTTGCTTATCATTGGCTCATCCTCTGCTTTGGCACCATACATTTATTCATTATTCTGATATGAAACTTTCAAAAGAAGATCAATCCATACTTGCCATCGTAGCTGGATTTGCTATTATATCTTTAATCAGCCGAAACTATTTTTTTCTGATTATATGTGCGGTAGCCATAATCAGTTTCCCATTCCCCAAAATGAAAAAGGCGGTTCATGTAATCTGGGTAAAATTTGGCGAAATCATCGGGTGGTTCATGCATAGGATTATTCTTGGCATTCTTTTTTATCTAATTCTTACTCCTATTGCTCTACTCAAAAAAATTCTGGGAAATGACAGTTTACAAATAAACCGAAAAGGAAGAGATTCAACTTTTCAAACCCGGAAACATTTATTTACTCCGAAAGACATGGAGAAAGTCTGGTAACTATTTTTTTAAAAAAAATGAGGCTGTCAAAAGTCGATTTGGGAATATCTGCCGGTAAGGCGATAAGACGGTAAGCATTGAAATTCAATTGCCGTTTTCTTTACCCTTCCCGTCTTCCCGGATATAAATAGCTTTTGGAGACAGCCTCATTTTTCAGTTATAATAAATTGATCCGGTTTTTATCTCATCAAATACATTTTTCCATAGCCCTTATTAAAGTATTTTTCAGTTTCATCATTCTCCCCTTTGTACTTATCTAATGAACGGCCATTCAGATTAGTAACCACTCTATAGAGATAGATACCGTTGGCTAGTTTTTGTCCATATTGATCAGTGCCATCCCATTTAAAGTCTGTGATGTTTCTTCCAACATGCAAAGTTCCCAATTCATCTTTCGTTATCTCCCTTACAGTTTTACCCGTAACAGTAAGTATCTGAATTTTTATGTTTTGTGGCACTTCGCTTCCTGTAATGGTGAACACAAAAGCGGTTGCTGTTGTAAATGGATTTGGATAATTCAGCATGTTTGATATCATCGGTTTATTGATGACCTGGAATCCGACTTTATACTCCAGGTTTCCTGCTGTATTTCCACTTCTGTCTTTTCCGGTTACGATCAACTCATAATCACCATCCTGTTTAAATTGTGGAGTGAAGTCGATAGTGGCAGTATTATCAGGGTTTGGTGCACTGCCTGCTCCGGTAAATTTAAGTGTGTCATTATTGATAAAGAATGAAGAACGGATAGTACCGTTGGGATATCTTACTTTAACTTTTGTAGCCGAAGTGTCATTTAAAACTAACCATTTACTCTCATCCTTAAGTTTCACCAGAATATGTGGCTTGGATGATACTATGTCCCGGTTTAAAATATGCACTCCGTCAAAAGTCACATCCAATAACGGATTTAATTTATCTCCTCTTACAAAGAAATTTTTAAACATGAAATTATTAAAGCGAAACTGCTCCGGCTGATCATTATCCGGATTTACATCAACAAATAAACTATTCTGGCCAATAAGATTTTGTGTGATAAAAGAATGCCTTACATGAAGTGTATCTCCCTTGATCAGTGGTTTAAGCTTTGCTAAAGGAATCACGTTTGATACATTACTTGCATCTGTTAATACCATTTTTGTTTTCAGGCTGTCGAAATTCGTTTCACTGACATTTTTGAAAGCAATTTTAAAATCTAAAGGTTCTCCAATATCGAATGTGTCTTTCATTTGGAATAAAATATTTGGCGCAAGTGCTCCTTCAGGTACAGGTATATAAGTTAAACGCCAATATTTCAATTGGTAGGGAGTAAAGTTTACAGAATCGGCATTTCTCATTCTCAATTTTAAGAAAGGATACTGATTAGCATTAATACCTGAAATATCATAATCCTGCTGACTCAAAGAAAGATCACTCAATAATGTAACTTCCGTTCCTGTATTATTTATGCCTACTACATCCAGCTTTGTTGCATCTCCCGGAAGTATATCAGCCGAAGAACCTCTCCATTTTAATTGTTTCCACTGTTTGGCAGCACCAAAAACAGGAGAGCTGATATAACCCAGGCTATCCGTTGTTGGACAATCAACACTTACAATTACACGGTCATAAATATTCTCTGAGAATTCATACCTTGGCGTAAATTCATTTAGCCCATTCTTTTTAAAAACGAATACAAAACACCGGTTTGTATTATAATTATCAATACCGGCAAATCCCTGATTCTTTAATGTATGATATAAGGATACTCCGGATCCCCAATAAGCAGTATCCCCTCTCCATACATTTGAATAGGTATTAATTCCCTGGTAGGGATATGTATTGCTCCGAATTACAACATAGGCACCATCAGGAACTACATTCTCAAGAAAATTTTTAGCTTTCCTTCTCCAACTTGTATCTCCCAATAAATATTGATAGTTATAAGTCCTCAAGCCCCCGCAAGTAGAGCTAATGCTTCCATGAAGCCCCTGGCCACTTGAAAAATCATTTATCATCGGTTTAAAGGTCTTGGGATCATAAACATTAATGATTAGTTCATCATAATTACAACCACCGGTACTAAGAATTTCTCCGTTGACGGTGATATTATAGTCAGTACCATTAGTACCCCCTGTCGGGTAGATGGCTGAGCGAACGAATAAACTATTTAAGACCGGGTTAAAATTCCATGACCGTTTTGATGAGTCTATACGTAAATGTTGAGATGCTGATTTTGAATGTTGGAAGAAATGCGACTGATTAAATCCAAGATCACTAGAGGATAAATATACAAATGATGAATTATTCCATTTTAAAGGATTACTTTGATTATCAAGTGGAGAAACTCTCCAGTAATAAACAACACTATCAATAAAAGTAATTCCAGGTGTAAACTCAAGAACACCACCGATAGATGTAAATGACTGAGATCGTTTAAGTGTTGAATTAAAAAACTCTGTTGTATCCAATTCCATCCGATACTGCCTTGAAGGGCTCATCGCATTGGCGGTTGATGCCTGAAGTTTGATGTTTTGTTTATTAATGATCGCAAAATTCAATGGATAAACAGGTCTGATGTCATCTTCAAAAATAAAAACATCTTTTATCACTGAATTATTAGTTTCAAAAATCTCATCTGCATTATTATCTACATCCACACTTACAATTATTTTATTTAATCCTTTATCAGTAAGAGGATTTATTGGAAGTGAAATAGATATTGAATCCTGGAAAAGAATGCCGGGTATAGTGTCTTTATAAACTGAAACTATATTACCTGCCGGATACTGCCGTTTAACTTCTACTGCAATATCCTTGTTTTCCACTTTCCCAATATTTAAAAATTTTGCATCCACTTTAAAGCTGGGTTCCACTATGGAAATAAGAGATGGAGAAACTTTTATTGTGGAGCTCTCAACAACATAATCAGGCTTAGGATGAGAATTAGGTTTTATTGCCGGATCCCCATGCAAAACATTTTGCTCCGTATGAAAACGGGAAATGAAATTGGTTTGTGAAGTTTGACTAAACGTCTGTATAATTGATTGCTGAATTATTTCCCCGTACGATTTCCCGTAAAGTGTTTTGGAAATACCATTATACGTATTAATGTTAATGATATCAAGATAGTTGGGTAATCCATAATGAGAACTGGCAAGAAAAGCAATACTTCCTCTTTCGGGTGCCAATACCATTTTCTCTGAAAGAGTTTCTTTCACAAAAAACCGGGCTGTGCTAAAATTGAAAAAATTTCCAGCCAGGCATCCCATGGCAATAAAAAACGGATACTTCCCTTTGTTATTATAATGTTCCGGTTCTTCCAGATTAAAATCCAATACGGTGGAAGATGAATGTCCGAAATAAGTAATCAGGCTGATTCCTTCCGTAAACAGGTTATCCAGAAGCTGACTGGAGAGTTGTTGTACAGCATCAGCAGAAGATTTTTTGAAGGTTGTTATTTTAGCTCCAAAAAGACTATCTGAAATAATCCTATCATAATTTTTAAAATAATTGGTTAGTTGAGCCACAAGTAAAGGCTCATTGCCTCCAACAGCATGTATTACATTTTTCATCCAGGCTTTATCCTGTATATATGGAGAAGGTGTTTGCTGTGCATTTTCGTACTGCTTTACTTTTACGAGGTAATTAGCCAGCTCAGCAGCATTTATAACAGATATTCTTCCAATTGGTGTTAACGGAATTTGTTGTCCCAATTCTGCGGTAAATAAAATATCAGATGCCGGATAACCAAATGTTGGCACAAGGTTCAATTTTTCAACATCAGGATTGGATTCATAACTCCGATACTGGTTATAAACAACTGCATGTCCAATCAGCAGAATAAATTTTGGCGTTACTGAATACGTCGCCCTTGCCCATCGTATAAAATTTCTGATGGATGATGGATGTTTTTTTATACCGAACGCAAATTGATCAACCAGTTCATCTATATCATAAATATTAGCAGTAAAACCACCACCTGCCGCACTTGACCGGTATGTTTTATAATCTGCAACCGGATTAGTTCCATTTGCTCCATTATTAAGAACCGCGTTTGAGATTATCAGATAATCACCTTGATTGGCTGCAGAAAGATAATTGATGAAATTCCGTGTTGTAATACCATTTATCGATGTAATATTAGAAGAGTTAAGACTCATTAAAATCAGCTTCCTGTTTCCAGCAGATGGTAATAAAGCAAATTTTACAAGTGCCGGATTTGAAATGTCGCCGATATACCTGGTACCGTTTGTCAAATCATATAAGACCGGGGCCACAGAACCATAATTGAAATTACTAATCTCGAGATAATTGCCGGAACTGTTAGCCATCAACTCAAATTCAAAATTGCTGGCTGCACCAAAATTGAAAATTCGTGGATATACAAATTCATATTGAGATATAACCATCCGGTCAAACTGAGAAGCACTTTGATTTTTTACTTCAATTTTTGCACTATCAGACGAAAAAACAGAAAGCGGAATGTTTGGAACTTCAACTTTTTCATAATTAAGGAAGTTCATTGTATTTCCCCAGATACTATCGTTATTTATCTTCACACGGTAATTTCTTTCGTTGTATGCATTACCCGACAAATTCATTCTGAAAGTAGCAGTGGGTCCGGCAGGATACAAATAAACCCTGTGTGCATTTAAGCTGGCTCTGTCCGGATAAATATCATAGCCTACCCAACCCTCACTCCTGTCGTATGATGAAGAGTAAACATATTCACCGGCATCTACATAAAATCCGGAATTAATATAATCTCTGAAATACTTCCCTTCAGTATGCATGAAGTACGGATCAACAGGTAATGAATTTCCGGCAACATTGTTTGCAGTATTTTGTAATCGAAAATTCCCACCGGCAGGATTTACCGTAAGAAAAAAAGCTGCAGTATCAGTTTGAAAACTGTGCTTGTCTGCTAATTGGTAAGATGGATCTTTATATAATTCTCTATCAGGTTTACCATCATTCCTTTCACCCCAGAATTCAATAAATCCATTTGCCCCCAATGGGCCGGAACTTGCAGATGTGAATAAAGGAACCTGCTCCCCGTTACGCCATAACTGAAATTGCTCGGCTGGATTATTGCCAAGATTAATAGTGGCTAATGTTGCCTGTGAAATTCTATACAGTCCGGTTGATCCCACTTTGAACTTATAATAAGTTTTACTATAATCAATCCACTCGTTATTATAAGTTTGAGCCTGAGATATTAATCCCGGGATGGTTAAGCTCACTAAAATCAGAAAACGTTTCATCAGAATTGGTTTATACTAAGTATGGATTATTTTTTCTTTTTATTTTTATCAGCAACCAAGTCCAGCTTCAATGAAAAAACATGAGTGAACAATGGATTGGATTGATTGGCCAGGTTTGCAAAAGCATAGTCGATGGTGACATTTGAAATTTTAAAACCTGCACCGGCGCTGGGCTGATAGATCCAAACCTGTTTTTGATTCAATGTATCGCTGTCAGCTAGTGCTTTTTGAAAATTATTAATACCGGCTCTTAAGAAAAACGTATTGCTGATATTGAATTCAAGTCCCAGTTTCGGATCAGCGCTTACCGGATCAGCACTGATCAATGTGTTTCGCTGGCCATCAAAAGTCAAGTCAATATTGGCTTCTGCCAACAGGTTTACTTTTTTACCCAATCTGAAATCCCGTGCTATACCCAATACAAGTCTTGGAGCTGTAAGCTCAGTGGACTTAACAGGAATTTCATTATTTGTCAGGTATAAAACTTCTTTTTCTTTGTCTGTAAAAGAGAATGCCCAGGAATTGAATGTAGTGGTAAGATCACGGCCAACAATGCCGAATTTCCATTTGTTCTGAAAGATCTGGATACCGGCATCCAAACCAAAACCCCATGCTTTTGCAAACTTGC
>JAYWEL010000219.1:0-7774 GCA_043779285.1 Chitinophagaceae bacterium
GCCCTTAAACTCTTCGTGCAGTTTTTGTAAGTCATCATATTGTTCGGTATACCCGCAGGCACTGGCTGTATTCACCAACAATACTTTTTTTCCTTTCAACGATTCAAAAGAAAATTCTTCCCCTGTATTAGTAATTGTTTTTAACGAATAAAAAGAAACCGGTGGAACAATATTCGCATCACTTTTTTTTACTTTTTGATTTCCCTTTAATTTATCGATCTGCATTACCAGAGGATAGATTGCTTTCAACACACGTTGCCGGATAGTCATATCTTTTGAATTTCTATTTACAATTATTACGAAACCTATAATTGCAATCAACAGCATAAAAAAAATTATCATCATATTCTTAACCATAATTAAACCTTAAAATGATACCGGCTTATCCATGTTCTAACGCAAAACCCATTTAAACAATTTTAATTTCCCATTGAATGGTGGATACTTGATTGCCGGATCGAACCAGGTTGGTGTTTTTAAAACCGCCTTAGCATGACTAAAAACATTGAAACTGTTTTTGCCATGGTAGTTGCCTATCCCACTGTTTCCACGACCGCCAAAAGGCAGATGGTGATTGGCAACATGCCAACTCGAATTATTTACACAGGCCCCGCCGGCAGGTATTGCCGCCAACCATTCTTTTTCTTTTTTATATCTGGATGTATAAATATAAAATGACAATGGATCGGGGTTTGCACGAATTATTTGCATGGCTTCTTCATGGGTATTGAATGAAAAAACCGGTAGTATCGGACCAAAAATTTCTTCCTGCATGATGGATTCATCCAGCGTTACATTTTCAATAATAGTTGGTTCTATATATAGTTTATCCCGGTCAAAATTTCCCCCATAAACTAAATGGCCTTGATGCAAATAGGAAACCAACCGGTCGAATTGTTTTTCATTAATGATCTTGCAATAATTATAGTCGTTAACTGGATCATCTGAAAAGAATTTTGAAATATTGTTTTTTAATTCATTGACCAATTCCTCTTTTTTAGAAGAATGCACCAACACATAATCCGGTGCCACACACATTTGTCCGGCATTCGAAAACTTGGCAATAGTAATTCTGCGTGCAGATACTTTTATATTAGCATCGGCTTCCACCACGCAAGGGCTTTTACCACCAAGTTCCAACGTAACCGGCACCAGTTTATCTGCTGCCATTTTATAAACCAGTCTACCTACTGTTGTACTACCGGTAAAAAACACATGATCGAATCGGAAATTATTCATCATGGCAGGAACTATCTCAGTACCATTTCCTTCGGCATATAAAATATATTTTTTATCAAATATTTCTTCGATAATCGTTTTCATGATGGCTTCAGTTGCTGTTGCAGATTCACTGGGTTTTAATACTACACAATTGCCCGCTGCAATAGCACCGATTAAGGGATTTATTAATAAATAAAACGGATAGTTCCATGGACCAATGATTAGTACAACTCCCAGTGGTTCTTGCATTACAAAACTCGAAGAAGGAAGGTTCAACATATTTGTTGAAACCCGTTCTTTTTTCATCCAGCTTTTCAGGTTATTCAGTATGTATTTTATTTCTGCTAAAACCAATCCTGTTTCCGTTACAAAACTTTCTTCTGCACTTTTTTTAAGGTCCTTATTTAATGCTTCATAAATAGCCAGCTCATATTTTATGATTGTTTTTTTAAGTTTTACTAATTGCTCATTTCTGAAAGTATAGGACTTGGTTTCACCACTTTCAAAATAGCTTCGCATCGATAATAATTGATGGATGTCGGCCATTATCTTTTAAATTTGTAACAAGATAGGAAAATCATTTTTATGACGGACGAGTTCTACATGATGCAGGCATTGAAGGAAGCCAGAATTGCTTTTGACGAGGATGAAGTACCCATTGGAGCAGTGGTTGTTTTAAACGAAAAAATCATTGCCCGTGGTCGTAATATGACCGAGAAATTAAACGACCCGACTGCCCATGCCGAAATGATTGCCTTAACATCGGCATTCAATTACCTGGGCAGTAAATATTTGCCTGAAGCAATACTGTATGTAACGGTTGAACCTTGCCTCATGTGTACTGGTGCATTATATTGGAGCAAGATAAAAAAAGTAGTCTGGGGTGCCGGAGATGAAAAGAATGGCCACAAAAAAACGACGGGCACCAATTGGCCATTTCATCCAAAAACAGAAATTGTTCATGGCTTGCTGGAAGATGAATGTGCTGAGCTGATGAAAAGTTTTTTCAGAAAGAAAAGATAACTATTCAAATTAATTAATTTTCAATTGCCCAAAAACTGTTTTGTTTTTGTAAATTTGTTGTCCTGTTAAAAAATTGTACATTATCAATCTAAATAAATAACTATGGCATTTACATTACCTGCGTTGCCTTATGCACATCATGCATTAGAGCCGCATATAGACACTACTACGATGCAAATACATCACGGAAAGCATCATCAGGCTTATGTTGACAATTTAAACAAAGCAATAGCCGGTACCGAACATGAAAATAAAAGTTTGGAAGAATTGGTAGCTACTGCCGGAAATATCAGTGCTGCAGTTCGTAATAACGGTGGCGGACATTGGAATCATAGTTTTTTCTGGGAAAGCCTTTCACCTACAGGTGGAGGAAACCCAACCGGAAAACTAGCGGATGCTATAACCGAATCCTTTGGTTCCTTCGATGGTTTAAAAGAAAAATTTAATGCCGCCGGTATGACCCGTTTTGGATCGGGCTGGGCATGGCTTGGAGTTAAAGATGGCAAACTAACCGTTTGCTCTACCCCCAATCAGGATAACCCCTTGATGGATGTGGCCGATTGCAAATGCAGTCCGGTACTTGCAGTGGATGTGTGGGAACATGCATATTATCTGCATTATCAAAACCGTCGGGCTGACTATTTAGCCGCTTTCTGGAATTTGGTAAATTGGGAAAAAGTTGCAGAACGATTTGACAACCCATAAATGATATTGAATAAATCTGCTTTAGAAAACCGCTTGAAGTTCAGGCGGTTTTTTTTATTCGAAAGCATTATGGTACCGGATCGTAACCACTGCCACCCCATGGATGACAACTGCTAATACGACTTATGGCTAGCCATAGTCCTTTAAAAACGCCATGTTTTTGCAAAGCTTCCACCGCATAATGTGAGCAGGTAGGTGTGTAACGGCATTTAGGCCCAAGCCAAGGTGAAATAACCCATTGATAAATTTTTATCAATAGTATAAATGGCAGACTAAGTATTTGCAGTATTTTTTTCATGCACTATTGCAAGTAATTTATGGATGATCAGGATTACTTTTTCATTCAACATTTCGAATGTCGGTATTTCTTTTGCAGTATAAATGAAAACCACATTCAATTGTTTTGTGTTACTCTTAACCTGTTCTCTCAATTCGTTTTTTTGAACCCGGTATGCTTCACGGGTAAGCCGTTTAACTTTATTTCTGTCAACAGCTTTTTTAAAATGCCTGGAAGAAACGGCTACACCAAATTTCAAGTTACTGTCATTTACATTCGTTTCCATAGCAGAAAAATGATAAAGCACTTTGAATGGGAAAATGGAAAATCCTTTGCCTTGATTGAATAATAGATCAATCAGTTTTTTGCTTTTCAGCCTTTCGTGTTTCCCTAATGTAAAATTAGCTGCCATCGTTTTCAAAAATAAAAAGCCCCGGACATATATCCGAAGCTTTAGTAAATTAAGATTTTCGGATAAAACCGAAAAAAATATTTTATTTCAATCTCATCTGATCTGAAACTGTTAAGCTCTTACGGCCTTTCTTACGACGTGATGATAATACTTTACGGCCGTTAGCAGTTTGCATACGCTTACGGAAACCGTGCGTTGTTTTACGACGTCGACGTGATGGCTGATATGTTCTTTTTTTACCTGGCATTGCTTTTAAATTTTTCCCTTTACAAAATAATTATTTGAACTCATTTTTGTAACAGTTGTTTGGGCACCATCCCATACTGTTTGTGAAAGGACGGCAAAGGTATTAAAACGAGATCAATTTTTAAGGTTGATCGCAATTATTTTTAAAAAAGACTTTAAATGGTTGGTTAACAGCTGAAGAAGTGTTGATTCATTTTTACATGACCATTTATCATCATATAGAAACATGTATGGATAATAGTTCTTTCCCATAGAATGTGCTGGCATGGCTGTCGAAATTGTCGGTATCATCGGATGTATAAAAACGCTGATGTCCGTTTTTAGAACATTTCTGCTCTATTTCCGGATGCCGTTTCAGATAATCTACCAAACTATTGGCAACTATTTCATCTTGCGATAGTAGTTTAACCCCAATCGGAAGATATTCTTCAATTTTCTCTTTAAGTAATGGATAATGCGTACAGGCGAGTAACAATACATCAATATTTTCTCCGCAATCAAAAATATTATTGATGTGTTTTTTAACGAAATAATCGGCCCCATAGCTTTTAAATTCGTTATTCTCTACCAAGGGCACCCACATGGGACAGGCTTCCTGATAAACCTTTACATCAGGGAAAAACTTATTAATCTCTATAAGATAAGATCCTGAGTTTACAGTACCGGCAGTAGCTAAAACCCCAACACTGCCTGTTTCCGAAAAATTACCAATCACTTCTGCAGTTGGCCGGATAACTCCTAATACTTTTTTTTCCGGAGCCATTTTGGGTAAATCATTTTGCTGAATTGAACGTAATGCTTTAGCCGAAGCAGTATTACAAGCAAGAATTACCAGTTGGCAACCCTGATCGAAAAACCATTTTACACATTCTAAAGTATATTTATAAACGGTATCGAATGATCTTGGCCCGTATGGAGATCGGGCATTATCGCCCAAATAGATATAATCATATTCGGGCAGTTTTGAAACGATCTCTTTCATGACCGTTAATCCTCCATACCCGGAATCGAAAATACCAATCGGTCCTTTTTCTTGCATGATTCAAAAATAACAAACTGCATTCAAATATGCTGCAGTTATAATAGACATGAGAAAGCATCGGTAAAAACCGATGCTTTTGCAATAATTTATATTTCTAAATTTTACTTAACAGCAGGTGCTGCAGCTGGAATTTTGACATTTAGTTTTTTAGCTACCAACGGTAAAAGATCATCTGCCGGAGGTGCAACAATCAATGATTCTCTGCTATGCACATAAGCATAACCACTTTCTTTAGCAACAGCATTGATTGCATCATATACTTTTTTGTAAACGGGTGCTAACAATTCGTTTTGCTTTCTTTCCATTTCCTGTTGTGTGTAAGCCTCCCAGTTCTGAACTTTGTACGTAATGTTCTGGATATCCTGGCGATACTGATTACGAATAGGAGAAGGAATCTTTGCAGAATCTTTGTTTTTGTTTAATAAGCTGTCTTTGTAATTATAATCCTGGGCAAGAAAAGCCAACTCGGTATTGATAGAGTCAACCTGAAACTTTTGTAATAAAGTGTCAATTTTTTTTAATTCCGGCATTAAACCAACTACCTGGTCTACGCTAATATGACCTGATTTGGACTGTGCATTTACGCTGGTTCCTGAAACTAACATGCCCATAGAAACCACTAGTACTGTAATAAATTTTTTCATGTTTGTTTTTTTTTCTTTTCGATTTTAGCTTTTGCCAGAGACAAAAAGCAGTTTTAGTTTTTACTTGTTTGTATGATAATATATAATATCAAATGGTTGTTTTGTTAAAATAAATTAACAGCTTTAATTCCTTACCCCCAGGTCTTTCAACAAATCTTCGCTCTTATCCAGTTTTGGGTCGGCAAATATAACAGTAATTCCTTCACTTTTATCAAGGATGAAATCGTAGCCTCTTTGTATTGCCATTTTTTGAATGGCATTGTAAACCTTATCCTGTATAGGTTTAATTAATTCCTGTCTTTTTTTAAATAATTCCCCTTCAAATCCAAAACGCTTCCGTTGAAGATCTCTCAACTCTTTTTCCTTTAAAAAAAGCTGGTCTTCTCTTTTTTTCTGTAATTCTGGCGACAACATGACTTGCTCTACCTCGTAATTCTTATACATTCTGTCCAAATCGGCTTGCATTCCATCAATTTCTTTTTGCCAGCCAAGTGCAACAGCATCAAGTCCCGATTGTGCTGTTTTATAATCAGGCATCCTGTCAAGAATGTATTTTGTATCTATAACAGCATACTTCTGTGCTCCGGCATTAAAAGCCATCACACACGTAAAAATCAGGAAGAAACAAATTTTATTCATAAATAACGATTTAAAGATATGATCTTATTCAGGTTCAAATCCTAACATAAACGTGAATCTGGCAGCGTTCTTCAACTTATTAGTCCCTGGCTGCAAACGATCCAAACCTATGCCGTAATCAAATCCAAGTAATCCAAACATAGGTAAAAAGAAACGCATTCCCACACCGGCACTTCTTCTTAACTGGAAAGGATTATAATCCTTAAAGTTAAACCATCCATTTGCTGCTTCAAAAAATGTTAAGGCATAAATTGTACTACTTGGATTGGTTACCACCGGGAAACGAAGTTCCATTTGGTATTTGTTAAATATCGTAAAGAAACGACTTGCATTTTGCTGATCTGGATTGATGGATGGATTTGAGTTTTCATAAACCGGATACCCTCTGTGAGCAATAATATCAAATCCTAATAATCCAAAATTATTGGTCAAACCGGCATCACCCACCTGGAATCTTTCAAATGGAGAGAAGTCAAGACTTTTATTGTAACGACCCATAAATCCATACTTAACAGCCATTTTCAATACAAACTGACGGTTTTTTTCAGCACCCATTGGTTTGCCTATTGGCACAAACCATTCTGCATTAAAACGCCACTTGTGATATTCCGGATTTCGGTACGGATTTGCAGAATTAACCAGGTCTGGATTAAATAATGAATATGGCGGGGTCAATTGTACACTTCCCGTGATGTTTGATCCGCTTCGAGGGAAGGTGGGATCATATACAGACGATCGTTGTAAAGCTATTTTTAAACTAACGTTTGTGGAGAGCCCATCACTAAGCCCTTGAAAGATTGGATAGTTTTTCAAATCGTACCGTGTAAAGTTCAACGAGTACACTAAACTGAAAAAATCATCCGGCCATTTTAATTGCTTACCCAAAGACAAGGTTAAACCCAATGTTTTCAAATAGTTTGAATCTGACCTTTTTTGATCTATTTGTCCGGTGAATGGATCGAAAGCATTCGAAAACTTACTGCTGAATATACTTGTCGTAAATGAATTACGTTTTTTACCACCTAACCAAGGTTCGGTGAATGAAAAGTTGTAGGATCTGAAAGCCCGTCCGTTGGACTGATATCGAATACTTAGTTTCTGTCCATCACCGGTAGGTAACGGATCCCAGGAAGCTTTATTCAATATGTTCCGGATAGAAAAATTATTAAATGTTACACCCAAGGTTCCTGTCAAACCAATTCCACCACCCCATCCGGCAGACATCTCTAACTGGTCAGCCGATTTTTCTTCCAACTTCAACTGTATATCCACCGTTCCATCTTCCGGATTTGGAATAGGATTAATGCCAATAGTTTCCTGATTAAAATATTGAAGATTGGCCAATTCTCTTTGTGAACGGATCAGATCAGTTCGACTGAATTTTTCTCCGGGCAATGTTCTTAATTCACGGCGTACAACATATTCCTTGGTCTTTTCATTTCCAAATATCTTGATGTCTTTATACGTTGCCTGTGGCCCTTCAGTTACACGTATTTCATAATCAATTGTATCATTATATACCGATACTTCAACCGGCTCTACCCGGAAAAATAAATATCCATCAT